>DAHWHJ010000114.1:0-30913 GCA_027335745.1 bacterium
AGATAGCGCAATATATCGATATCTTGGTTATGCGGCAATTCCGTTAAGATTAGTTTTGGGATGGATGTTTTTTTCGGCGGCTTGGAGAAGGGTTGTTCTTGCAAGCGGAAAACTTCAGCCTAATTCGTCTTTATGGGTTGGTCACAAGTTCAATACCTTTTTGCCTCATGCGAGTAATTTTATGGGGGTAGGAAATTTAATCCATCTTTTAATCCTGCATCCGCAGGCACTGGCAGTATTCCTTAACGTGTTTACAGTAATAGAATTCCTTGTAGGGCTATCTTTAATATTCGGTTTGTTCTCAAGGCTCGGAGGTTTAGGATCTGTTGCTTTAGCTTTCGGAATTTTGTTCGGTTCCGGATGGCTCGGCGCTACGTGTCTTGACGAATGGCAGGTCGGTTCCGTCGAAATGACTATCGGCCTATTAATTCTTTTTACCGGAAGCACGTGGTCTTTTGACGACATTGTAAGAAATATGTGGCCTAAAACGGCGAATTCTTTTATTTATAGACTAATAGGAAACGGTCCTCTATGGGGAAAAGGATTTAAAGCGTGGAACGCCGTATTTGCGGTATTCGCGATTCTGGTGACCATGGGTACCAACCAGATGTTTCAAGGAGGCGTTTGGGGGAAACTGCATAATTTCGGAAAAAAATTAGCGGTGTCGGTTTCTGAGGCTAAAATTTCAAATAAAAATTTGAAATTCGTGGTTTATAGAACGGGAGGCAGCGGAGCCGCATTTGCATATATTATTAAGATGCAGGTTAATAATTCTATCGGAAAGCCGGTTTATGTTTTAAATCAAGAAGCTATCGAAAAATTGCCCCAGACCGTCATACATAACAGATATATCAACAGGGCATTCATAAATAAATACAGCATGGTAATGCAGCTCGGAGCTAAAGCCGATATCAGCCTGCCTATAACCGATAAAATTATAAAAACTTTAAAGCCGGGAAATTATAAACTTATACTTACGGATGTAAGCGGACAAAAATTTTCCGAGAATTTTAGCTATAAAGGTTAAATTTCCGAATAATATTATAATGTTAAAAATTTAATTTAAAGGAGAAAAAAATGAAGAACAAAAGAATTAAGATACTTTTAAGCATCTTTGTTTTAGTTTTTTCGGCAATGGTTTTTTCTGTAACTTCGAGCGCTTTTGCAAGCTGGAGAGGAATTGCTCCTACTACGCATCCGGCAGGCTGGTATGGCTGGCATAACGTTAAAGGCGTCAGAAAATATTACCCTAATTTATCGACTGCGCCTAAATATACTATGGGAGCCCCTTATGTTCCGGGGAAAATTTATCATGCAATCTATGTAATAAGCGCAAACAATAAAATTAAAATGAATAAGATTATAGATAATATTCATAACGCATTAAACGACCCGCGGCTTAAAGGACATATTAAAATAGAGCTTATGGCATTCAGCGCAGGAACGCATCTTTATTTTAAAGGAAACGGACGCGAAAAGGCTTTACTGCAATTAAAAAAGATGGGGGTAGAGCTTGCTCAGTGTGCTAACAGTTTATATGAACTTCATATCCCGGTTTCTAAATTATATACTTTTATAAAAATAGTTCCGTCTGCGCAGGGCGAGATTATTTTAAGGGAATCCGAAGGATATGCTTATTTAAAACCCTGATTATTGCCGTTAAAAGCCATAAAGCGGTTTGGTTATTGATATTTTTTAGCCCGTAATTTAATAATATATTTAAATTACGGGTTTTTTTATTAATATGCTAAATTCCTGCTTGAAAATTTATAAAAAAAGATTAATAATATATAGCTATATGAACAACAAACCGGAAATTATAAATGAAATCGATAAAATTTTAGAAGATGCCAAAGGACTTCTAAATTCTTCGGAAAATGTAAACGAATTAGACGAACGGTTCCGTAATTTTACAGGCAAAAAGGGTAAGATAACCGAGATATTGCATAATATTCATCTTTACTCCGCGGAAGAAAAAAAAATTATCGGTTCGAGATCAAACGAGGTCAAAAGCCTAATAGAAAATATTTATAATGACAAAAAAAATGAACTTTCAAAAATAGAGCAAGGGAAATTTTTAACCGGACGTGGAATCGATTTAACTATTCCAGGCAGTTATATAGAAGGACCGCATAAACATCCTATAACGGCAGTTTTAGAAGAAACAGCCGATTTTTTTTCCTCTATGGGCTTCGAGATAGTCGAAGGCCCTGAAATCGAAACGACCTATTATAATTTTGATGCTCTTAATATACCTGCGGATCATCCTGCGAGAGACGTATGGGATACATTTTATCTGTTAAACGGGTTTGTTCCCAGAACTCATACTTCGAGCGTCCAAGCAAGAACTCTTGAAAAAAAACCGCTTCCGTTGAGAGTAATCGCGCCGGGAAGATGTTACAGATATGAAGCTGTCGATGCGACGCATCTTTTTATGTTCAACCAGATGGAAGGACTTTTTGTAGATAAAAACGTCAGATTAACGGATTTAAAAGGTATTTTGGAAGAAACCGTAAAAAATCTTCTCGGCGTTAGAAAGACGCGTTTTAGGCCGGCTTTTTATCCGTTTGTCGAACCAGGTTTAGATCTAGATATAGAGTGTGTTTTTTGCGGCGGGAGGGGCTGTAGTGTTTGTAAAAACACCGGGTGGATAGAGGTCATTCCGTGCGGAATGGTTCATCCAAACGTTTTTAAATATGCGGGAATAGATTCACGGGAATATAGAGGATTTGCTTTCGGAATGGGATTCGATAGGATGGTTATGCTGAAATATAATATTAATGATCTAAGACTTCTTTATCAGGGGAACCTCGATATCCTGAAGCAATTTTAATAATTTTAATCTATTAAAAATTCCGATATTTCTCCCGAATAAGTAATAAAAACTTTTTCTTTAGCTCTCGAAACTGCAACGTAAAAAAGTTTAATTTCATCGTCACGGTCGGTTTCTAATTTAATTCCGTCATCTAAAAATTGAATAAAAGAATGTCTTAAGTTTTTTCGTTGCGAAATCGCCGGCGGAATGCTTTTTAAATGCGGAATATTACCTCGCGATACGTTTGCTATGAATATAACGTCGAATTCCAGCCCCTTGCTCTTGTGTATCGTTCCTATATAACTATGTCTGTTTTCATTAATACCGGCGGCGGCTTTGAAACGGTTTTCTTCTTTTTGGGTTCTGACTAAGATAGCTGTAGATTTTCCCTGCGCATTAAGCCTGCCGGTCATTTCTATAATAAATTTTTCTTCAATATTTTTATTTTTAAATTTCATAATATTAACGATATTATTTCCGTTTTTCTCATCTCCGCTATTATTGGCGGTTAACTTTTTAGGATATCTAAAAGCAATTTTATTTATTATTGAATTGCAGAAATCTATAATTTTATAATGAGACCTGTAATTATTTTGTAGGACGAAGATTTTTCCGGACGGAAAAAATAAGTCGAAGAACAATATATTAAAAGAATCGCCGCCGTTAAATCCATATATTGCCTGGTCGTCATCTCCGGCATACATAACCGCGCCTCTGGCAAAGTCTAACTTTTTTATAATATAATCGCTAAAAAAATCCAAATCTTGGTATTCATCGACGAGGATATATTTAAACCGAGATGCTATATCGAAAGCAATGTCGTTATTTTTAAAAAGTTTTATAACATATAAAATAATTTCGTCAAAAGATATAAAAGCGTTATCCGCGTTTTTACGGATATCATCTTTATTTTTTTTAATTAAGGGAGCGGATTCAAATCCTAATTCTTTATAAAATTCTTTTATAATTGAATAGAAAAAACTATGGAACGTAGATATATTGAAAATTTTATTGCCGATCGCATTATGGTCAATCCCTTTAATCGACAAAAAGGACGCTATTCTGTTTTTTATCTCTTCGGCGGCATTATTTGTAAATGTTAAAATTATTATGGAATCTACGGGAATAAAATTTAAAAGGTATAAAAATTTATTCACGATAATTCTAATTTTTCCCGATCCTGCTCCTGCGATAACGAGATGCGGGGAGAGTATTTCTTTTGTAGATATGTCTTGAATTTCGCTCATTTCGGCGGTTTTAGTTTTATTTATCGTTTTATGTATTTGCGCCCTTTTATAACTGCAATAAATCGGTTTGCCTATGTTTCTAGCAGTTCCAAGAAATATTTTAATTTTATTGATTAAGCCATCCGGATAAAAATAAATATCCGATAAAGTAGTATTTATAGTTACGCCTTTTTCTGAAATAAATTCGCTGTTTGAATACATATTTCCCCTAAACGGATTAACGGATAATTTAATTTTAAATTTTTTATCGCTAGAAAAAAGCAAACAGGGTTTGTCGTAATTTTTCGAATAGGTTTCTGTTATATAAAATCCTAAAGCATTAATTTTGTGAATAATATCAGCCATAGAAGAAGTATATCCGCTGTATTTACCGTCTTGGATTATTCTTGTTTCCGTTAAAAGAGTTAAACGCGTTTTATAAACGTCTAAAATTAAATGTTCCCGAGAATTTTTACCGTAATTTAAATAAGAAGAAAAAATGTCGCCGCCGTTAAAACCGTCTTCGGTTTTTATGCAGAAAATAATCCGGTTATTTAGAATAAAATCGCAAATCGCATTAAATAATGCGGCATCCCATAGGCGCTTTATTTCTATGTCATCGAGGATGACGAGTCTTGCGGATAAAAGTTTATCGATATCTTTAAAGGGAAAGTTCAGAGGGGAAACTATCCCGCCGTTAAAATTAAAATGCGTTTTCAAGGCTTCAAAAGAATAAGATCTATAATCAATTTGTAAATCTATAATCTTTTTTATAAAATCTTCTTTTTCTAATTCGGAATAAAGCATAATTCCGATTGAGCAGGATAGATTAAAATTGAAATTTTTAAAATAAAGATTTATCATATTATAGATTAAATTATTTTAATTTCTTTAAAACCGGATATTTTAACGATGTTCAGAAAATACAATAATATTCATACCGATAGAAACGGGGAATATTTTTATCTTAACGACTATATTCCGAAAAATAAAAAAATGTCGTTTGATGAAGATGCCGTTAAACATTCGGAGCAGATATTAAAATACAAAAGAAGCGACCCCCGGACGATAGCTTTTTTCGTTAAAATTTTAAATAATATTATATATAATTATTTTTATTTTTACGATTTGATTCTCCCCGTCCCCCCAAGCAATTCTTTTTTGGACGTTTATCCTAACGCGGTTGTTTGCTCGTATCTTTCGGCATTAGGAACGATAAGCACCCTTGAAGGAGCTATAGTGTGCAATAAGGGGCATAAACCGGGGCATATTGGGGATATCGAATCTAAAAAAAATGATTTAATACATATTTCCGTGATAAATAAGTATGATTTTGAATATAAAAACATAATAATTCTGGACGATATTATCACCACGGGAACAACATTCTCGCACATAAAGGAAGCCTTATCGAAAAGAGGCGCAAATTCGGTTGCAGGGTTGTTTCTCGGTAAAACATATTCGGCGGGCGGTTTCGGAAAAGAGGGTATTAATGGATGATTTAATATGCACTCTTGCACTAAAAAAGATAAAAGGGCTTCAGAACGGGCATATATTTTTTTTATTAAAGACATTTAAGAATCCATGCGAAATTTTTAGCGCGGATAAGTCCGATTTCATAAGAGCCGGTTTAAAAACCGAATATATAAAGATTTTAACTAATCCAAGAATCATAAAGACGGCATTCTTTGACGCTATTAAAGAAATCGAAGAGGCTTCCAAAAACGGAATTAAAATTATAACCTTCAATTCGGCTTTGTATCCATCTAATCTAAAGTTTATAAAGGCCAAGCCTCCTATTTTATATTATAAAGGGGTATTAAAGGAAAATTTAAGATTTGCGGCGGCGGTTGTAGGACAGAGAAAGCCGCCTGAATATGCATTAGAGCTTGTAAAAAATATTACGGCAAAGCTATGTTCTTATGGCTATTCCATAATAAGCGGACTGGCTCTGGGGATAGATGCCGCAGCCCACAAGACCGCATTAAAAAATAACGGCTATACCGTTGCTTATATAGGTTCCGGTCTGCTGTCGCAGGCATATCCGCCTGAAAACAGAGAGCTTTATAACGAAATTATATTAAACGACGGAGCTATAGTTTCCGAACTGTCTCTGCATGAAAAAATATCTTCTAGAAATCTAGTTGCAAGAGACAGGCTGCAAAGCGGTTCGGGAATTGGAACGTTTGCAGTGTCTTCGCCGGTAAAGAGTGGAACGATGAAAACATGTAATTTTTCAATAAAACAAAAAAGACCGGTTTTTGTTCCAGAATATAATTTTGATCTTATGAATTCTTATGATAATTTGGGCTTAAAATCTATTTTTGGCGCCGTGGGAGTCTCAGGTTTAAAACTAAATAAAGATTTTTCTTTCGATATAACGGAAGCCTTGGACGAAATGACGTTGACATATAATAAAATGTACGCCGAAAAGTTCGAGGAAGAGGATTCGCTGACGGAACCATGGTTATTCGACTTTATTTAATTGGTTTTTTGTAAAAGGGAGGAATATTAAATTGAAAGTTAGTTTAAACTGGCTTAAGGAATTTTTAAATTTTAATACGGATGCCGAAAAAATAGCAAATCTTTTAAACAGCAGAACAATGGAAGTAGAAAAATTTTTTCCTTATTATTCACAAAAAAAATCTTTTGAAAATATAGTAGTGGGAGAAATTAAAAGTATAGCGGAGCATCCGTCAAGCGATAAATTCGGCATTGCAGAAGTTTACGGCGGAGAAGCGGTCGGAATCAAAAGAATAGTTTTTACAAAAGAAGGACTCGATATTAAAGTGGGGGAAAAACCTTTAATCGCTACTAAAGGAACGGTGTTTGAACACGGCTTAAAAATAAGAGATAAAGCTATATTCGGCGTAGTTTCGGAAGCGGCTTTCTGCTCCGAAAAAGATTTAGGTTTGAATTTAAACATTTCTTCGATTGTAAAGTTCCCTTTTGAAAATACAGGCAGGACGGCTTACGATATTTTTGAACTAAACGATGCCGTTTTAGAATTCGATCTTGAGCCTAACAGACCGGATTTATTCGGCATGCTGGGGTTTGCTTACGAATTGTCGGCTATATTGGATAAAGATTTGATTTTACCGGAACTTTACGGCGGCATAGAGTTTAAGGCGCATGGAAACTATTCCTCTAAGGAAAGCGAGTTAACCGTAAATATAGAAAATAGAGATTTAATTCCGGCTTATACGGCAGTTAAAATTTCCGGCATAAAAATAAAAGAATCCGCGATGGATATAAAAAACAAATTGCTTAAGGGCGGCATAAGACCCGTCAATAATATAGTGGATTTAACGAATATCGTTATGCTTGAAACAGCCCAGCCGCTACATGCATTCGATGCCGGAAAATTAAACGGCAATAGAATTAATGCAAGACGCGCTAATGAAGGAGAGCAGGTCATTTCTTTAGACGGCAGGGAAAGAAAGTTGACCGGAGAAGATATTGTTATAGCCGATAAAAATAAGATTATTGCTATTGCGGGAATTATGGGGGCATCAAACAGCGAAATCGACGAAAATACGGTCAATATTATAATAGAAGCCGCAAATTTTAATATGTCGAGCATAAGAAAAACATCGAGGAAACTTTCTCTGCGGACGGATGCTTCGACCCGTTTCGAAAAGGGTCTTCACCCGTCAATAAGCGTATTTGCAATAAGACGTTTTTTATATCTTCTTAATAAATACGCGGACGGTTTTACTATTTCCTGCCAAGCCTATGATATAAAGGAATACGATAACCCGAAAATTTATGAAATCAAATTAAATGATTTGTCGGATTTTCTTGGAGACACTGCGGTAAAAAATAAAGCGCCGCGTTTTCTATCGCGTCTTGGATATGAAATTATAGAAAATAAATCCTTTGACGCGGCGGCAGAAGAAATTATCTCGGTTACGCCGCCTTATTTCAGGAGCGATATAACCGAAAACGTTAATATATACGAGGACGTATTCAGAATTTACGGTTACGATAATATTAAATCTTCGATTCCGTCCGGCATTTTAAGACCGCCGCAAAAAAATCCAAATTTCGAAACATCGAGACTCTTCAGGAATTTATTGAGGTATGCCGGATTTACCGAGATTATTTCCCCGTCGCTTACCGGGGAAAAAGAGATAAATATTTCGCTTGGAGATGTAGGCGATAAAACCGGTGTTCTGGAGCTTAAGAATCCTATTTCGAAAGACTATACATTTTTCAGAATCAGTATAATACCGGATATACTAAAAGCGGTATCGCAAAATTCTAAAAAATATAAAACCGTTAAAATATTTGAGATAGGGAAAATTTATATCGGGGGAGAGACCGGCGGATATCCGGTTTCGGAAAAAAATATTTTATGCGGAAGCATTTGCACGGGAATTAAGCATATGGGCAGTGAGCCGGAATTTTACGGCGGAAAAGGCGTAGTCGAATTTTTACTAAAAGAATCCGGCATTAAAAAATTCGTATTTAATAAACCGGATGAAGACGGGTTTTATAATAAAAATGCGGCTTTAGAAATTACGATAGGCAGAAAGAGAGCCGGTATTTTTGGAGAAATAAAGAAAGAAGTACTCGATGACTTTAAGATAGAACATAAGGTTTTTGCATTTGAGATAGATATAGATTTTATAAAAGACTTTATTTCAAATAAAAAGTCTTTTATTCAACCTAATAAATATCCTGAAATAGAGCAGGATATTTCTATCGTCGTAGATAGAAGTATCGAATATTCGGTCATAGAAAAATTTATAAAGGGTTTTTCGGGATTAATTAAAAATGTCAGATTAGCGGATATTTACGACGGGAAACAGATTGAAGAGGGGAAGATATCCTTTCTCATAAGATATGATGCAATTGCGGACGACAGAACGTTGACTATGGAAGAGGTTAATTTATTAAGGGACGGCATCATAAAAGAGTTAAACGTCCGTTTTGGAATTACCCTTAGAAGTTAAAAAAAAATTGCATTTTTAACAAAAAAAAAATATAATAAACTATATTAATAGCTAAAAAATATAAAAAATTTTAACAAATAAAAATATTATGCTTAACGGAGTTGTTTACGACATCGTCGCTTTTCTCATAGTAATAAGCGTCATCGTTCTCATTCACGAGTTCGGACACTTTATAGTCGCAAAAAAAATGGGCGTTAAAGTCGAGAAGTTTTCGCTCGGCTTCGGTCCTAAGGTCTTCGGCAGGCAAATCGGAGAAACGGAATACGTAATTTCAGCTCTTCCTCTGGGCGGATACGTTAAACTTCTCGGAGAAGATCCTTCCGAAGAATTGCCTGAAGAAGATAAAAAACGTTCTTATTCTAATCTGCCGCCCCATAAAAAGTTTTTGATTATTTTTTTCGGCCCCTTTTTTAATTTTGTTTTAGCCGCAATAATATTTACTATTATTTTTATGGCGGGAAGACCGATTCTAAAGCCCGTTATAGGCGGAGTCATGAAAGGTAAACCCGCGGCAGTCGCAGGTCTTAAAAAAGGCGATATAATTACCGAGGTTAACGGAATAAAGGTTCATTCATGGGCGGGTTTGGCTAAATATATCGAAAAATACGGCAAGAATACAATAACTTTAGGAGTAAAAGAAGATAATATATTTAAAAAAGTGAGGTTAAAACCGGAATTAACATCAGGCTTAAATATTTACCGACAAAAGATAAAAAGGTATATAATCGGAATAATCCCTTCTAATAAAGCCGTTTTTTACAAGCATGCCGGTTTATTGAATTCTTTTTACTCCGCCGTAAAGGAAATATGGTTTATTATATATATTACGGTCGTCAGTCTTTTTTACCTAATAGTCGGAAAACTTCCGGCGAGCGATCTTGGCGGTCCCATAATGATAGCCCAGCTTTCGGGAAGAGCGGCAAGCCTCGGTGTTTCAGGTTTTTTTTATTTCATAGCATTTATTAGCGTCAATATAGGACTTGTAAATCTATTTCCAATACCCGCCTTAGACGGAGGTCATTTACTGTTTTCCGTTATAGAAATGATTAAGAGGGGCCCTTTAAGTATTAAGTTTCAGGAAACAGCGGCAAAAGTCGGGTTTGCGCTTTTAATACTGCTTCTATTATTTGTTTCTTATAACGACATAATGAGAGTTATAAAAACATAAGATGCTTTTGTTGTCTATAGACAGTTCAAACGGATATTCTAACGTATTATTAACGGATGAAAATTTCAATAAGGTTTCCGAATCTATCTCGGACTTTCATGAAAAACATTCCGTCTTTGTATTTAAGCAACTAGACGAAATAATGCGAAAAGCCGATATGGGGCTAAGCGATTTAACCGGAATAGCCGTTATTTTAGGCCCCGGCTCTTACACCGGCATAAGGGTTTCTCTGACCATTGCAAAAACTCTATCATATGTTTTAGGGATAAATATTACAGGGGTGGAAAGTTTATTGGTCTGCGCATATTCGCTGGCTAAAGATAACACGGGTTCTAAGTATATAATCGCCGTAAAAGACGCGGCAAAAGGTAATTATTATGTATCCGAATATTTCGCGGATGAAGCAAATTTTACGCGTCAGACTAAAATCGACATTTTTAATATATCTGAACTTAAATCGTTTGTCGAAAATATGAAAAATAAACCGTCTATTGTTTACGGCTTTAATAAAGAAGACGATTACGAAAAATTTAAAAATGAATTTGAAGGTATAAATTTGCCTGCGCCTTTTGATTTAAAACAGACAGCCTATTTTGCTTCCGCGTATGTGACGGAAAATGGAAACGAGTCGGGTATAAGCCCGTTCTCTCAAATAAAATATGCGGAGGAGTTGTCCCCATATTATGTTTACGGCAACGGACCTTTTTAAAAATTATTAATTTTTATCTTAATATAAATATGAGAAGGAGGATGGTTTATGCAATTCTTAGATGAAACCGAAAAAAAAATGGCGGAATCTCTTGCCGCCGGAGACGAACATTTTAAAAAAATATACAGCGAACATATGGAAATAGAAAAAATGTTAAATAAATACAGCACGAAGCCTTTTTTGACTCCCGATGAGCAGAAAACTATAAAAGAACTTAAGCTAAAAAAGCTTAACGGCAACGATATAATGAAAAAAATTATTAAAGAAAAAATAGCGGGATAAATCTATCCCTATTAAACTAAGCGGAAGGATAAATTTTATGAAAAGTAATAATATTAAAGAAGGCGTGGACAGAACCCCGCACAGATCGCTATTATATGCAACGGGAATAGCTAAGAGCGAAATGAAAAAACCTTTTATAGGTATTGCTTCGAGCTTTACCGATTTGATACCGGGGCATGTCGGCATAAGAGATTTAGAAAGGGCTGCAGAAAACGGCGTTTACAGCAATGGAGGACATCCTTTCGTTTTCGGTATTCCGGGAATTTGCGACGGAGTCGCCATGGGGCATATGGGCATGCACTATTCCCTTCCTTCCCGAGAACTTATTGCCGATATGATCGAAACCGTAGCGGAGGCTCATTGTCTTGACGGTCTTATTCTTTTAACTAACTGCGATAAGATTACTCCTGGAATGCTTATGGCTTCCTTACGCCTTAACATACCGTCCGTGGTTGTTACGGCAGGGCCTATGCTTTCGGGGCATTATCACGGGAATAGACTTTCTTTTGTTAGGGATACGTTTGAAGCTGTCGCGAAATTTCGAATAAACGAGATAACCGAAAATGAACTTAACGATTTAGAAATGTGCGCTTGTCCCGGACAAGGGTCGTGTCAAGGACTTTATACCGCAAATACGATGGCATGTTTGACTGAAGTTCTGGGTATGTCTTTGCCGGGAGCGGGAACGGCGCTTGCCGGTTCGGCTATAAAAAAAAGAATGGCTTTTGAAAGCGGCGCCAGGGTCGTTGATCTTGTAAGAGACGGCATACGCCCCAGAGATATCGTAACTATTGATTCTTTTAAGAATGCTATCGCGGTAGATATGGCTTTAGGCGGTTCGTCTAATTCGGTTTTACATTTACTCGCCATCGCAAATGAAGCAGGAATAAAATTGGATTTAAAGCTATTCGACGAGATTTCTAAAAACACCCCGCAGATTACAAGTTTAAGACCTGCAGGAGAATATTTTTTAGAAGACCTTGATTTTGCAGGCGGTATTCCTTCTCTGCTCTATGAGTTAAAAACGGTTATAAATCTTAACTCCATTAGCGTCTCCGGCAAATCTATAGGCGAAATAATATCGGGTGTTAATTACGTTAACAATGAAGTTATACGAAAAATAAGCAATCCTTACCGTAAAGAAGGCGGGATAGCCGTTCTTTTCGGCAATTTAGCCCCAAACGGCGCTATAATAAAATCCAGCGGAGTCAGTCCATCTATGATGAAATTCACCGGAAATGCGGTGGTTTTTGACAGCGAAGAATCGGCAATGGAAAATATTTCCAAAGGCGCTATTAAAGAAGGCGACGTCGTAGTGATAAGGTATGAAGGTCCCAAAGGGGGACCGGGGATGAGAGAAATGCTTGCGCCTACCTCTCAGATAGTCGGAATGGGTCTGGGGGAAAAAGTTGCCCTTATTACAGATGGAAGATTTTCAGGCGGGACGAGAGGTCCGTGTATCGGGCATATATCGCCCGAAGCACAGGAAGGCGGACCCATTGCTCTCTTAAACAACGGCGATAAAATCGAAATTGACATTGCCGGCAGGAAACTAAACGTGCTTGTTTCCGATGATGAACTAACTAAAAGAAAGTCGAAAATTTCAAAAAAACCAAAAAAAATCAATTACGGTTACTTGTCGAGATATGCCGAAATGGTTTCATCCGCAGATGAGGGAGCTATAGTCAATAAAAATATAAGGAAATAAAATATGAATCATAATTCTAAAAAAAATTTAATGACCGGCTCAAAAATAATTATGGAAAGCCTCGTAAGGGAAGGCGTGGACACTATATTCGGATATCCCGGCGGAGCGGTTTTAAATATTTATGACGAACTTTTAAATTATAAAGATAAAATAAGACATATTCTCGTCAGACATGAACAGGGGGCGGCCCATGCCGCAGACGGCTATGCGAGGGCATCCGGAAAGGTGGGCGTCGTACTTGTAACATCGGGTCCCGGGGCTACCAATACGATAACGGGCATTGCTACCGCTAATATGGATTCAATACCGATGGTTATTCTTACGGGGCAGGTTCCGACTAATTTAATCGGAAACGATGCGTTTCAGGAAGCCGATACGGTCGGCATAACCAGACCTTGCACAAAACATAATTATCTTGTAAAAGACATAAAAGATCTCGCAAAGACCGTTAAAGAGGCATTTTATATCGCCTCCACCGGCAGACCCGGACCTGTATTAATCGATATTCCGAAAGATATTACATCAAGCGTATATGAGTTCGATTATCCTGAAACAGTTGAATTAAGAGGCTACAGTCCTACGTATTTTGGACATCATCTTCAGATTTCAAAACTTGCGGCGGAAATTTTAAAGGCAAAAAGACCTTTGCTCTATATAGGCGGAGGGGTTATAAGTTCGAATGCAGCCAACGAACTAAAAGAATTAGCGGAGTTATTAGATTTGCCGATTACATCTACTCTTATGGGGCTCGGCGGCTTTCCTTCCGATCATCCCCTCTTTTTCGGAATGCTCGGAATGCACGGCACTTATGCCGCAAATATGGCAATATCTAATGCGGATTTTATCGTAGCTATCGGAGCAAGATTTGACGACAGGGTTACAGGGAAGGTGGAAGAGTTTGGAAAAAATGCAAAATTTGCCCATATAGATATAGACCCGTCTTCTATAGGCAAGAACGTGAAAATAGAAATACCCGTGGTAGGCGACGTTAAGTCTGTTTTAAGTAGTCTTCTAGAAATTTTAAATAATAAAATGGAAGAAATCTCATCGGCGAAATATGAGAGATTAGGATGGCTCGAAGAGATAAATGCATGGAAGTACGAACACCCCCTTTTGTACCGGATGAACGATATAATAAAACCTCAATATGTAATAGACAAAATTTATGAACTTACAAGCGGGGAAGCGATAATAGCGACCGAAGTGGGTCAAAGCCAGATGTGGACGGCGCAGTTTTATAAATTTAAAAATCCTAGAACCTTATTGACTTCCGGCGGACTCGGAACTATGGGTTTCGGATTTCCGGCGGCTATAGGCGCTCAAATAGCATGTCCCGATAAAACTGTTTTCGACATTGCCGGAGACGGAAGTATTCAGATGAATATTCAAGAACTGGCAACTGCCGTACAATATAATTTGCCGGTTAAAATAGCCATAATTAACAATAACTTTCTTGGTATGATAAGACAGTGGCAGGAATTTTTCTATCATAAAAGATATTCATTTTCGGAAATGAACGTTAACCCTGATTTCGTTAAACTTGCCGAAGCGTACGGCGCAGTCGGATTAAGGGCAAAAAATCCCGACGAAGTAGTTCCCGTATTAGAAAAAGCTTTATCTATAAAAAAGCCGGTAATAATGGACTTTGTCGTAGATAGAGAAGAGAGCGTTTATCCTATGGTTGCCCCCGGCTCTCCTATTACCGGAATGTTATTGGTATAAACAATTTATTAATATTTATAATAAATTAACAAAAAAATAAAATTATTATGGAAAAAACTCATATTCTTTCTATTCATGTCGAAAACGAATCCGGAGTTCTCACTAGAGTCGCAGGGCTTTTTTCGGCAAGAGGATTTAATATAGATAGTATTTGCGTTGCAAAAATGCTTGAAAAGAATGAATCCAAGATGATAATCGCCACATCCGGAGATACCCAAATTTTAGAGCAGATTACAAAGCAGCTCAACAGACTTATTAACGTGATAAAAGTGCAGGAGTTAACGGACGAAGATTCCGTTGTAAGAGAGACGGTTTTAATTAAGGTAAATGCCGATGAAACTACAAAAAGCGATATATTCAGAATAAAAGATATATTTGGAGGCAGAGTTATAGACGTTTCAAGAAATTCTTATACGCTCGAGGTTACCGGTTCCGAAAGAAAAATAGAGTCGCTTATCGATATTTTAAGGCCTTTAGGCATAAAAGATATCGTTAAGACGGGCATAATAGCTTTACAAAGGACGAGAAAACCAAGTTTATAAATGCAAATAATTAAATAAATTATTCCGTAAGGGGGTTTTAATGAACATTTTTTATGAAAAAGATGCCGATTTAAGGCTGATCCAATCAAAAACCGTAGCAATAATAGGTTACGGATCGCAGGGGCATGCGCATGCTTTAAATTTAAAAGATTCGGGAGTGAAAGTTATTATAGGATTAAGACCGGACGGCAATTCTTTTGTAAAAGCTAAAAATGCCGGTTTTGAAGTATATCCGGTTAAAGAGGCGGCAGAAAAAGCCGACGTTATTATGGTTTTACTTCCCGACGAAATTCATGGAGACGTTTATAAAAATGATATAGAGCCGGGCTTAAAAGCAGATAAATATCTGGTTTTTGCACATGGTTTCAGCATACATTTCGGTCAGATAATTCCTCCGAAAGAGGTAAACGTTTTTATGGTTGCGCCTAAGGGACCGGGACATTTAGTAAGGCACGAATTCGAAAAAGGAGGCGGGGTGCCGGATTTAATCGCAGTGCATAACGATTATACGGGTAATACCAAAAATATGGCGTTATCTTATGCCGTCGCTATAGGCGGAGGCAAAGCCGGCATTTTAGAGTCAACCTTCAGGGAAGAAACCGAAACGGATCTTTTCGGAGAACAGGCGGTTCTATGCGGGGGGCTTGCGGCTCTTATGACGGCAGGCTTTGAAACTCTTGTCGAAGCAGGGTATCAGGAAGAGAGCGCATATTTCGAATGTATTCATGAAATGAAACTTATAGTCGATCTTATATATGAAGGAGGAATTTCAAATATGAGATATTCTATAAGTAATACGGCTCAATACGGGGATTTAACGAGAGGACCAAGAATCGTCGACGAAAAAGTTAAGCGCGAGATGAAAAAAGTGCTCGAAGAGATAAGGACGGGAAAGTTCGCAACCGAATGGATGCTTGAGAATAAAGCCAGCAAGCCCTCTTTTAACGCTCTCACGAGAAACGGGGAAGAGCATCAGCTTGAAAGAGTCGGAAATAGATTACGGTCATTAATGCCTTGGATAACTAAAAATAAAATAGTCGATAAATCAAAAAATTAACGGCAGGAAAATGCGTAAAAAATACGAGAATGAAATATATCGCGAAAGAAGGAATTAAAATTATAATAGCGGCATTGTTGTTTTCCATATTTTTTTTGTTTTTGTATTTTTACGCAAAATATATATATTTAAAATATCTTTTTTTGCCGCTGTTTTTTTTGTTTTTTTTGTTTTTTATTTTCAGTATTTATTTTTTTAGGGATCCGGAACGTAAACCCGATCATATTTTGGGCGGCGGCGAAATAATTTCTCCCGCCGACGGCAGAGTCATATTTTTACAAAAAATTTTCGACGATAGATTTTTAAAAAGCGAAGCCGTTAAAGTAAGCATCTTTATGTCCCTGTTTAATGTTCACATAAACAGAGTTCCTATAGACGGAAAAGTGGAAAGGATAATATATAACAAGGGAAAATTTTTTTCTGCCAATTTAGACAAAGCATCGATAGAAAACGAGTTTAACGGGATAATATTAAACATAGAAGGCAATGCAGGCGGAGAAAATAAAAGAATAGCTTTTGTTCAAATAGCCGGACTTATAGCAAGAAGAATAGTATGCAAAATCAAAGAAGGAGAGAAAGTGCAATCGGGCAACAGATTCGGTTTAATCAAATTTGGTTCGAGGTTAGATCTGTATCTGCCGTTAAGTTTTAAGCAGAGTATTAAAATTGGGGACAGAGTATTTTCAGGAAAAACGGTTATTGGCAAAATATCGTAAAAATTATGAAAAAACCGCTTCAGCCTTTACAAGACGTCTTAGCGTCGAATAATATCTATAAAAACAGTATGACTAAGGGCGTCTTTCTTTTGCCGAATTTAATAACCAGCCTTTCGCTTCTGTCCGGATTTTATTCCGTTATAAACTCTATAGAAGGAAAATACTGGGTTGCCGGCTGGCTGATAATAGCTTCTATCTTTTTTGACGGAATAGACGGAAAAATTGCAAGACTTACAAATACAAGTTCTAAATTCGGTATAGAATACGATTCCCTTTCGGATCTTATAGCATTCGGCGTCGCCCCGTCCGTATTATCGTTTAAATGGTTCCTCATAGGTTACGGCAGAGCGGGATGGGCAGCCGTGTTCGTGTATCTTCTTGGAGCGGCTCTCAGACTTGCCAGATTCAACGTCCAGCGAAATTCGGTAGAGTATAATAAATTTATGGGGCTTCCTTCTCCTGCCGCAGCTGGAATCGTTGTTTCGTCCCTTTTTATTATGACGGAATTTTCTTTAAAAGCCGTATTAATAAGCAAAATAATGCTTGTCTTGATAGTCGTCGCCGGTCTTTTAATGGTCAGTAACATAGGCTATTTTGCAATGAAGGATTTCAGCGTTTTTAAGCGCAGGGCGTTTGAATCGCTTGTCCTGCTTTTAATAATTCTGATTATAATTATAATTAAACCCGTGGAATCTCTTTTTGCTATTTTTTTCTTATATTCTTTTATATCGCCGCTATTGTATTTTTATCTTGTTAGTGCTAAGATAAAAAAGAATAAAGAAATTGAATGAGCAGTGTTTCGGAGGACTTTTGGGCGATAATCAATTAAAAAAAATTAAAATATTCGATACTACTTTGAGAGACGGCGAACAGTCTCCCGGAGCAAGTATGAATATAGAAGAAAAATTAAATCTTGCGCGTCAGCTTTCCCGCCTCGGGGTAGATGTAATAGAGGCCGGATTTCCCATTGCTTCCGAAGGCGACTTTGAAGCCGTAAAGACGATAGCTATGGAGATTAAAGGAGTCGAGATAGCGGGACTTGCAAGGGCAAACGAAAAAGATATATATAGAGCGTATTCCGCCGTTAAATATGCGGCAAAACCGGTTATACATACCTTTATCGCTACATCCGACGTTCATCTTAAGTATAAGCTTAAAATGACTCGAGACGAGTTATACGATAAAGCCGTCAATATGGTAAAATATGCCAAATCGTTTACGGAAAATATCGAGTTTTCCGCAGAAGACGCCTCGCGGTCCGATTTAGATTTTTTATGCAGGGTTATAGAAGGGGCTATAAAAGCCGGGGCAACGACGATAAATATTCCCGATACGGTTGGATATGCTACCCCGTTCGAGTTTTTTAATTTTATAAAAAATATAAGAGAAAAAGTCGAAGGCATAGACAATATAATACTCAGCGTTCACTGCCATAACGATTTGGGTTTAGGCACCGCTAATTCTTTGTCGGCGATTTTAGCCGGAGCTAATCAGATAGAATGCACTATTAACGGTATAGGGGAAAGAGCCGGAAATGCGGCGCTGGAAGAAATAGTAATGGCTTTAGACGTTAGAAAAGATATATATAATGCCGTTACGGGTATAAACACGACCGAAATATACAGGTCTTCCCAGCTTTTAACCCACATAACCGGAATATCGGTTCAGCCTAATAAAGCAATAGTGGGCAAGAATGCTTTTGCCCACGAAGCGGGTATTCATCAGGACGGCGTATTAAAAGAAAAAACCACATATGAAATTATGACCCCGGAACGCGTAGGAAGACAGCCTAACGAATTGGTTCTGGGTAAACATTCGGGAAAACATGCTTTTAAAGAAAAACTTTTATCTTTAGGTTATTTGTTAAACGACGACGAAATCGAAAAAGCTTTTGCCAAATTTAAAAACCTTGCAGACAAAAAAAAGGAAATATACGACGAAGATATAGATTCTCTTGTAGCAAAATCGCATCCTCTCGAAAAGTATGAGTTGAAATACGTAAACGTAGTTTGCGGCGATACCGTTTCTCCTCTTTCTATGGTTAAACTAATGGTTGACGGTGAATTAAAGCATGATTCTTCGTGCGGAAACGGTCCTGTCGATGCTGCAATTAATGCTATAGAAAAAATTGTTAATTCAAGGGCAAAGGTCGTTGCATACGAAGTTAAATCAATAAGAGGAACTACCGAAGCGCAGGGAGATGTTTCGGTTACTATAGAAGACGCAGATAAAGGGGGAACGGGCGTTACCGGAAGAAGCGCCCATACCGACATCGTAGTCGCAAGCGCTAAGGCTTATGTTAACGCTTTAAACAAACTGTACGTTCATAATAAAAATACTGCCGATAAATCGGCCTGCGAAATGGAAATCCACGCATAATTTAATACTGCATAATACCTGAGCAGGTTAATCTTTAATTTATATATACAGTGGGCAGACTTAAATCTGTTTCCGGTATAAAAAGGGGAAAAAAAATGGGAAGACCTTTAACTATTACGGAAAAAATAATTCAAAGCCATACGGATGCAAATACGGTCGCTCCGGGCGATATAGTAAACGCGCGGGTGGATATTGCGCTGGGTAACGATATTACCGCCCCTATAGCGATAAAAGAGTTTGAAGCTATAGGAATAGGCGAAGTTTTTGATAGAAAAAAAATCGCTTTAGTTCCCGACCACTTTGTTCCAAATAAAGATATTTTAAGCGCTAAACAGGCTAAGATGGTGAGGGAGTTTGCAAAAAAGTTCGATATAGAAAACTATTTCGAATGTGGAGAGGCGGGGGTCGAACATGCGCTTTTGCCGGAAAAAGGCGTAGTCCTTCCCGGAGACCTTGTCGTAGGCGCCGATTCTCATACTTGCACATACGGCGCTCTGGGGGCTTTCGCTACGGGGGTAGGCTCTACCGATCTGGCTTATGCCTTTGCTTTTGGCGAGCTATGGCTCAAAGTTCCCGAATCCATAAAAGTTATCTTTGAAGGGAAGCCGAAAAAATGGGTATCGGGAAAAGACCTTGTTTTGTATCTTATCGGCAAAATAGGCGTAGAAGGGGCTAATTATATGGCATTGGAGTTTGCCGGAAGTACTTTTAAACATCTTGGAATGTCCGACAGGTTTACCATATCCAATATGGCTATAGAAGCCGGAGCAAAAAGCGGAATATTCGAGCCTGACGAAATTACCGAGGATTATGTTAAAGGCAGAGCTAAAAGGGATTATATATTTTATAAAAGCGACGAAGGCGCGGAATATGCCAAAGTTTTAAATTTTAATACAGAATCCATCAATTTGCAGGTAGCCTTTCCTCATCTTCCCGAAAACAGCGTAGATATTAGCGAGGCTTCGTCGAAAAATATAAAAATAGACCAGTCGGTTATAGGTTCATGCACAAACGGTAGAATAGAAGATTTAAGAATCGCCGCTGAAATTTTAAAAGGAAAAAAAATAGCAAAATATTCAAGGCTTATCGTTATTCCCGCTACCCCCGATATTTATAGAATGGCTGAAAAAGAAGGGCTTATAGATATATTCATGGATGCCGGCGGGATAGTAAGCACTCCTACTTGCGGACCCTGTCTCGGCGGATATATGGGAATATTAGCCGACGGGGAAAGGGCTATTTCTTCCACAAACAGAAATTTTAAAGGGAGAATGGGAGACGTAACGAGCGAGGTTTATCTTGCAAATCCCGCAGTCTGCGCGGCGTCCGCTATACTCGGAAAAATTGCCGGTCCGGACGAAGTAGTTTAATTTTTATACAGGAGAGATTATGATATTCAGCGGAAAAGTTTTTAAATTTGGAGACAATATAGATACCGACGCTATTATACCCGCAAGATATTTGAACGATTCAAGCGAAGAAAATTTAAGAAAACACTGTATGGAAGATGCCGATGCAACTTTTTCTTCAAAAGTATCTAAAGGGGATTTCATCGTTGCGGGGAATAATTTCGGATGCGGCTCTTCCAGAGAACATGCCCCTATAGCTATTAAAGCCAGCGGGGTGCCGGTCGTAATAGCGAAAAGCTTTGCGAGGATATTTTACAGAAATTCCTTTAATATAGGATTGTTTATCCTCGAGGCCGATACCGACGGAATGGATAACGGCGATATGCTTGAAGTGGATACCGATACCGGAGAAATTAAAAATAAAACAAAAAATACCGTCGTAAAAGCCAAACCTATTCCCAAATTTATGGCAGAACTTGTTAATGCCGGCGGTTTGATTGCGTATGCTAAAAAAAAGATTAAGGAGGGTAAGAAATAAATTATGATAAAATTAGCTCTTTTTGCAGGTGACGGGATCGGAACCGAAGTTGCAGGCGAAGCGGTTAACGTCCTAAAGTTTTTATTCGATTCTGATTCAATAAGATATGAAATAGAAGAAGACCTAGTGGGAGGCTCTTCTTATGACGAATATAAAAAACCTATAACGGAAAAAGCTCTTAAACTTGCAAAAGAAGCGGATGCGGTTATATTTGGAGCCGTAGGCGGACCTAAATGGGAATCTCTTCCGATAGAATTAAGACCGGAAAAAGCGCTTCTGACTTTAAGATACGACCTCGAACTATATGCAAATTTAAGACCCGCAAAGATTTACGATGAACTTATCGATGCTTCTCCGTTGAAGAAAGAGGTCGTTAGGGGAACCGATATGATGATAGTAAGAGAGCTTACCGGCGGTTTATACTTCGGTCAGCCCAGGGGCGTTTTTGATTTGGGTGACGGACAAAAAAAAGGCGTTAATACCCTTGTTTATACGACGAAAGAGATAGAAAGAATAGCCAAAATAGCTTTTGAAATTGCTAGAAAAAGAAGAAAAAAGGTTTTATCGGTAGATAAAGCCAATGTTCTGGAATGCACGGAGTTGTGGCGAAATGTAGTTGCCGAAGTAGCCAAGGAATATTCCGACGTCGAGCTGACTAATATGTATGTCGATAACTGCTCCATGCAGTTAATAAGACAGCCTAAATCTTTCGACGTTATCGTAACGACGAATTTGTTCGGAGATATATTAAGCGATGAATCGTCTATGGTCGCCGGTTCTATAGGAATGCTTCCGTCGGCAAGTATTAACGGAAAAAAAGGAATGTATGAACCTATTCACGGGAGCGCGCCGGATATTGCGGGACTTAATAAAGCCAACCCCGTTGCCGCTATTTTATCCGTTGCGATGATGCTCAGATATAGTTTCGATATGGATAATCTTGCAGAAAAAATAGAAAATGCCGTAGAAAAAGTTATTAAAAACGGATACAGGACTGCCGATATTTATTCAAATGTCGTTGGAACTAAACTTGTGGGTACTAAAGAAATGGGTAAGGCAGTGATAGAAGAATTAAAAAAATAAAAAAATTTAGCATGACGAAAAAGGGACAGACTTAAGTCTGTCCCTTTAAAAAATATTGAAGAATAAAGGATATGAAAAAAGAAAAATATAATATCGGTATAACCGGAGCGACCGGTCTCGTAGGCAGAGAATTTATAGAAATATTGGAACAGAGAAATTTTCCGGTTGAGGAGCTTTATCTTTTTGCATCGGAAAATTCTCTCGGAGAAACTATAAAATTTAAAGGCGAAGACTATTTAGTCGATGCTTTAAAAGAAGATTCTTTTAAGAAGAAAAATATAGATATAGTCTTATCCAGTCCGGGAGGTTCGATAAGCGCAAAGTTTTCGCCGCTTGCCGCAAAGGAAGGGGCGGTTGTTATCGATAATACGTCTTACTTTAGGATGGATAAAGACGTTCCGTTAGTTGTTCCTGAGGTTAATCCCGAAGATATAAAATATTATTCAAAAAAAAATATAATAGCTAATCCTAATTGCTCTACCATTCAAATGGTCGTGCCGCTTAAACCTATTCACGACAAATACAAAATAAAAAGAATAATCGTTTCTACATATCAGTCTACTTCCGGAGCCGGCAAGAAGGCAATGGACGAATTATTCTATCAGACAACCGGCATTATTAACGCAAAAAGCGATATCTATCCGGAAAAATTTCCGGTTCAGATAGCTTTCAACTGCATTCCTCAGATCGATGTTTTCGACGATGAAGGATACACTAAAGAAGAAATTAAGATGGTAAAGGAAACTCAGAAAATAATGCACGATAATAATATAGGCGTATCCGCTACCACGGTGCGCGTCCCCGTTTTTTTCTCCCACGGAGAATCCGTTAATATAGAAACGGAGAAAAGTTTCGATATTAAAGATATTAAAAAAATGCTGTCGGAAACAGACGGAGTAAAGCTCATAGATAACGTGTTAAGCGATAACCCCGACGAAAGGTATCCGTATCAGATTCAGGCCGCCGGTAAAGACGAGGTTTTTGTAGGCAGGATAAGAAAAGATTTTTCCGCGGCTAACGGTTTAAATTTATGGATTGTTGCGGATAACGTGCGAAAAGGGGCGGCTCTTAACGCAGTGCAGATTGCGGAAATCCTTATTCAAAAATTTCTTTAAACGGCAGATGCCTTCTCAACTAAAAAATCATGAAATAGTCAGAAATTTATCGGTTGTTTCGTTTTTTACATTGATAAGCAGGATATTAGGTTTATTGAGGGATGTCTGTATTGCATATTTTTTCGGCGCGGGGACGGCAACCGATGCGTTTTTTGTAGCATTCAGAATACCCAACTTATTTAGAAGGCTTTTTGGCGAAGGAGGAATATCGGCATCGTTTATTCCGGTTTACTCGGATAATTTAGCTAAAAAGAGCAAGACTGATTCCGAAGAACTATTTAAAACCGTTTTTACCGCATTATTCTTTATTCTCTTATTCCTTTCCTTGATAGGGTTTTTATTTTCGTTTTTTTTCGTTGCAGTTACCGCGCCGGGTTTTTTAAATAAACCGCTTGAATTACAACTAACGGTTCTGCTTACCAGGATTATGTTCCCCTATATATTCATGATAGGGCTTGCGGCATTTTTATCCGGAGCGTTAAACGTTCACGGTTCTTATGCTCCGGGGGCGATGTATCCTATTATATTAAATGTTTTATTTATAATCTCCGCTATTTTTTTAAGACCTTTTTTTCATCCGGGTATTTTTGCGCTTGCCGCCGGCGTTATGATAGGCGGCGGATTACAGCTTTTATCTCAGATTTATTATATAAAGAGAAAGAAAATAAGCCTCGGTTTCAAATTCAAATTTAATAACAGCGACGTAAAATCGGTTTTTAAATTGCTTACGCCGTCCCTTATGGGAATGGCGGTAATCCAGCTCAATTTGGTTTTTGATACTTTACTTGCATCTTTTCTGCCTTCGGGCAGTATCTCTTATCTTTATTACGGGGACAGGCTTTATCAATTTCCTCTCGGCGTTTTTGCGATAGCAATGCAGACTGCTATTTTCCCCGTGCTTTCAGCTTCTTTTGCAAAAAACGACGTCAAGGAAGTTGACGGGGCTTTTAATTTTTCGTCCTCCCTGATGTTTTTTATAATAATTCCTTCAAGTATAGGATTAATACTTTTAAGAAACAGTCTTGTAAAATTACTATATATGCACGGAATATTCAATGCGGCGGATGCCCAAAAAACGGCGGGAGTTCTTCTGTTTTTTATCGTCGGCTTGTGGGCGTCGGCGCTCTTAAAAACGGTAGTTCCGGTTTTTTATTCTATGAAAGACACAAAAACGCCGGTAAATGCCGCTATTATTTCGCTGATTATAAATATTGTATTTGCCGTCCTGCTTATGCAGGTTATGGGTGTTTACGGACTGGCGTTAGCATCCAGTATTTCTTTAATTTTTGATTATTTGTTTCTATTAAGAAAACTTCATCTAAAAAAGGGTATCGGTTTGGGATCGGACTTTTTCAAATCGTTTGCTAAGACGTTAATTGCAAGTTTTATTATGGGTTTAATAGTCGAATTTTTAATAGCCGTTTTCGGCAGACTGAATTACGGTCCGTTAGCGGTCGTTTTAGCTTCTCTCGCGGCGGGCGTAATAATATATCTCTTTGCCTCGATTGTTTTGAAAAACGATTCCGCAAATACGGTAAAAAACGTAATCTTGAGGAAGCATTAAATATCTCATTCCACGCAGGTTTCGGCAGTGGAACCTTCCTTGACGCGATGTTTTTTTGCCGCGGCATTTCCGGCAAATCCTATAACGGTAACTATCGTTCCGTATCCCGTATTTTTGTATAAAAATCTGGCGGCGCGGAGAGGTATTTCTACGCACCCTGCCGATTGAGGAAATCCGAAACGGGCGCGGGAAATATAATGCAGAGCAATTCCTTTATTAAAATAATCCACGTATTTGATACCCGAATCGTCGTAGGGAACCCATTTTATCCTATGTCCGTCTAAACACCCCACCGCATTAGAATGCTTGGCTTTTAGCGTTTCGTAAACTTTTTTAGAAATTCTTTTCGGCGATAGTCCGCTCATAGAAGTATCGTGAAAACGCAGGAAAATATACCATGTTCCATCAGGGGTCGTTGTAAATTCGCCGGTATTTACGGGGGAAGAAAAAATTGCCCTGCCGTTTTCGTATAATTCGACCTTTTCGCCTTTTTTAGCCTGCTTCACTAAAACCCATTTCCAAGGGAGCATGTCAAATTTTCCCTTTGCCGCGCTTTTTTTAAGTTCCGACAAAAGTACCCCATTTATTTGAGGTCTTGCATATTCTCCGTCGCTAATTTTTCCGGAAGCTTCAAGATATTGCGCCGCCGCTCCTAATATAAACGGATTTTTGGAGTTCCATGTATATGAATCCGCAATGCTATATAAAATATCCGGAACGGGGAACGAGAATTTGTATACATCGTGACCGGCGTATGAAACCGGAAGATAGCGCAGGTATTGCAGATATTTAACGGTGCAGGCAAATACGGTTTCATCTTTGCATATAGGAAGTTTTAAGGACTTCGGCGTAACGCTAACGTATGCGGATAACGCAGGCTTTGGTTTTTTAAATGCGGCGGATGTTTTACGTGCCGGAGACAGATATTTTACAAAACCGACGGCAAGCAAAATAAACACGGAAATAAATACGGTCAAAATATAAAGGCGCCGCGCTTTAAATTTCATGAAATTATACAATAACCTTCCGAAGAGTTTTTTGTAATATTATGTCATTTAAAATCGATATTTTCAATATATTATTAACATTGGTTTTTAAATATAATATACAGGCAAAAAATAGTTTAATTTTTAATATGGTATAATAAAAATAAGGCAAAATATAAAACTCAACATTAAAAAACTAAGGAGACAATTAAAATGATCGACGAAAAAAGATGGAACCCCGCAAATATAAAAAAACATTCTGCAGACGACGAATCGGATGCCTTCAAAAACAGCCTGTCTTATAAAGATATGTCCGTGTGTAAAAGTTGTCATAATATTTATCACAACAAAAGATGGGTAAAGGACGATGAGCTTTACAATTCGATGTTAAAGAAAAAAGAAGATATAAATTATACGATTTGCCCCGCATGCTTAAAGATAAAAACAAAATTTTATAACGGGGTGGTCGAGCTAAGCGGCGATTTTCTATTTGAACATAAAAGCGATATTATGAATCTCATACATAATACCGTGGAAAGAGCGGATTATATAGATCCTTTGGAAAAAATAGAAAATATAGAAGAAAATGAAAAAGAAAAGATTATAAAAATATATACGACAAGCGAAGACCTTGCCCAAAGAATAGGGAAAAATATAGAAAAAGCTTATAAAGGCGAAATAAATTATTCATTTTCCGAAAGAGATTTGCTATTGAGAGTTTACTGGAAAAGGGAATCATAAAATAATTGGGCTGTTTTTGACTTTTTTGCCAATAATGTTATAATCAAAAAGTAAATTAATAATATAATAATATATTAAACAAAGGAGCCGGTAAAAATAAAATTTGGGAATAACTAATAATAAAATAAGGAAAAAGGTGTCGGTTGCGACGGTTAAAACAGTCCCTAAAGCGTCTAAGCCTCGGTTAATATCCGGCGGCGGCGAAAAAGAATCCACCCGTATAGAAAAGGTAGCGCTGGAAGACATAGATCTTTTTAATAAATTTTCCAGTCCCTCCGCACATATAAAAAATATTATCGAAACCGAATTCGAAGTCAACATATCCGTTAGGGGCAACTTATTGCTGATTAAAGGCAATGAGAGCAACGTCGCGGTTTGCGGCAGATTCATATATGACCTACTGAATTTATATAAAAATAAAGCGGTTATAACAGATAACGAATTAGTAAGATTAGCTAAACTGAAAATTGAAAATCCTGAAGTTAATATCGGCACGCAGATTTATCCTTCTATCTTAATAACTCCTAGAAAAAAAGTTATTTCTCCAAGAACGGCAAATCAAAAAAAATATACCGATGCAATTTATAAAAACGATATAGTTATCGGCGTGGGACCGGCTGGAACCGGCAAGACTTATCTTGCTATGGCTTGCGCTATATCTTTATTTCAAAAGAAGTTATTTGACAGAATAATATTAACCCGACCCGCAGTTGAAGCAGGAGAAAAATTAGGTTTTCTTCCCGGAGATATTTCGCAAAAAATAAATCCGTATTTAAGACCGCTGTATGACGCTCTTTACGAGATGTTTGAGTTCGAAAAAGCTATAAAACTTATAGAATCCGATATAATAGAAGTTGCTCCAATCGCATTTATGAGGGGAAGAACCCTGAATAATTCTTTTATAATATTAGATGAAGCGCAAAATGCCACAAACGAACAGATGAAGATGATGCTTACCAGGATAGGCTCGGGTTCTAAGATTGTCGTAAACGGCGATATCACGCAAACCGACCTGCCTTACGATAAGGAATCGGGACTTGTAACCGCAAGTAAAATCCTGATGAACATAGACGGTATAGAAGTGGTTAATTTTAATAGAACGGATGTTCTAAGGCATAAACTTGTTCAAAATATAATAAAAGCATATGAAACGAACGAAATTTCTCGAATTTCTAAAAAATAATACTTTAGAAATTAAAAACCGCTATTCGGCGCTATTGGCGTTACTTTTAATATCCGCTATATTTTTAACTTTTTTGCTTTACAACGGGGTGGAGTTTATAAGAAGCAAGTATAAAGCGGGGGAGATAGCAACAAAAACTATAATATCCAAAAAGAGTTTCAGATATGTAAACGTAAAGGCGACTAACGCCGTCCTGAAAAAGAAAATCGATAAAAGTCCCGTTGTTTATTTATATTATCCGGAAATCAAAACGACTCTTTCAAGAAAAATAAGGCAGGCTTTTGCTATTGCGAGGTCTTATAAGGAAAGTCATGCGCAGAACAAGCAAAATATGGATATATCCGAAAATATATTTGCCGCTAAATTGGGAATAAAATTAGATAAAGCAGTCCTTAACGAGTTTTACTATTTGAATTACAATAAAAATATAGAGGCTTATATTTTAAAAATAGTTTCGAATATCTATAAAAGGGGGGTGTTGTCCAAGCCGCCGGCGGATAATAAAAGTATAGAAATTAAAAATGTTATAACAAACAGGCTTAAAACTATAAATTATCCGCAAATATTTTTTACTTTAAATAAAGAGAAAGGTTTCACTTATTATTATACTAAAAAATATCTTGGTTTCCTGCCGTCTTATATGCAGAACGATATTTACGGATTAGTTTACCGCATAATAAAGCCTGATATAGTATATTCTAAATATCTCACTCTTAAAAAGATAGAAGATATTAAAAAAGAAAACGTGCCGATTTATATACATATTAACGAAGGAATGCTTTTAGTAAGCGCAGGCGAACTAATAACTAAATCAAAGGCGCTTGAATTGAATACGTATGACGCGGAATTTAAACTAAAAAATAATATTCCTTCCCTTATAGGGCTTTTTTTTGTTATAACAATGCTTTTATCGCTGTCCTATGTTTTTCCTTACAGATATATAAAGAAATTCAGGACATCCGTAGATTTTAAGAATATTGTTTTTGTTATAACTATTTTATTGTCTTCGATTTTAATAATTAAAGCCGGAATTATTTTTTCAAATGCTCTTTCTTTATATTTTCCTTTCATAAATAAAAACGATATTTACTATTTAATTCCGTTTGCGTTCGGACCGATGCTTATAAGAATAATATTGAATTCCGAGGTTTCGGTGGTTTATATAGCTCTTTTTTCTATACTGACGTCCATAATTTTTAAAAATTCTATTTTTTTTATGATATATACCTTTGCCGGAAGTTTCATAGCATCATACGAGGTTTTCGACTTTTCTTCTTGGAGCCGCGTCATCAAAGCCGGCGTTATTACCGGATTTTTAAATAGTTTTATGGTTTTGTCGTTTGCGCTGATAGGGTTGAACCTTATGAATATACAGAATGTTTACAGCGTTGTCCTTGCGTTTTTATCCGGTATAATCTCTTCTATAATGGTTATAGGGCTTATACCTTTGCTTGAGAAAATATTTGATTTTACCACGGATTTTAAACTTCTTGAGCTTTCAAGTTCCAATAACCCGCTCCTGAAGCAATTCTCCGTCGTCGCGCCGGGAACTTATCAACATTCGATAATGGCTGCAACCCTCGCGGAATCAGCCGCATCGGCGGTCGGCGCAAATCCTCTTTTGGCCCGTGTTGCAAGCCTCTATCACGACATAGGAAAGATAACCAAGCCTAATTATTTTATTGAAAATATATCAAATTCGGAAAATCCGCACGACAAGCTTGCTCCTACTATGAGCAGTTTAATTATTGCGTCTCATGTAAAAGACGGGCAGGAGCTTGCAAAAAAATATAAATTGGGAGATAAAATAGAAAGCATAATCGGACAACATCACGGAACGTCCATGATAGGAGCATTTTATGAAAAAGCCTCCGATGAAAATAAGGATGGACATCTCTCAAAAGATGCATTCAGATACGGCGGCAAAAAACCTCAAACTAAGGAAGCAGGTATAATTATGCTTGCGGATTCTGTAGAGGCAATATCAAGAACAATGGCTAATATTTCCCCTTCGAGATTAGAACTTATGGTGAGAAAGACTATAAATAGAATTTACAGCGACGGACAGCTTGACGAATGCGAACTGACATTGAAAGATCTTCATTCCATAGGCGATGCATTCGTAAAAGTTTTAAATTCCGTTTTTCACCAAAGAATACCGTATGCGGGCAAGCCGACTGAGGAAGACGATAAAAATGAAACAAATGAAATCCGTAATAAATATAGCGAATACCCAAAGAAAGCTGAAAATAAATCGAAAGTCAGTCCGCTATATCGTTAAAAATTCGATAGAAAAGCTTTATTGCGGTTCTTACCAAATCGATATAATTTTTTGTTCGGAAAACTATATTAAAAAGTTAAACAAAATTTACAGAAATCAAGATAAGGCGACGGATGTTTTATCTTTTGAAATAAAGGAACGGGTCGGAGACGTTTTTTATATAGGAGAGATTTATATCTCTCCTTCCGCCGCAGAAAAAAATTTCATAAGATATAGGCATTTTTGGGAGAAATCCGATTGGGTCGCTTTTGACGAGGACAAAGAAAAATATTACAAAAACGGATTCGGCAAAGAACTTGCGTTATTAATAATCCACGGTATTCTTCATCTTTTCGGGTATGTTCATGACGAGGAGCATAAATTAAATTTAGACGACTGCGGCTACGATAAAGATATGAAATATATGCAGAATTTTTTATATAAAGAATTATGAAACTTGTCCCGCAAAATCGTTTGGAATCTTTTAACGCGGCTATAGAAGGAATAATATTAGCGACGAAGACCGAAAAAAATATGAGGATCCATTTCTCCGCGGCGATCCTCGCTATTTTCCTTGCACTCTTTTTAAAGGTAACTAAAATAGACGTTCTTCTCATATTTATTTCCGCTTTCTTCGTTCTGTTTGCCGAAACTTTGAATACGTCCATAGAATATCTATCTGATTACGTATCTAAAGAATACTCTCCCGGAATAGAGGCGGTTAAAAATTTAGCGGCAGGCGCCGTTCTTCTGTCTTCATTTTGCGCGTTTGTCGTGGGTTATATAATTTTTTCAAAATATCTGTATTATAT
>DAHWHJ010000117.1:0-9595 GCA_027335745.1 bacterium
ATATTCGCCGCTTATGGTATATGTATAGCCGTTAGGAAATTTAACGTACTTATTAATCGTTTTTTTAGCGTTTTTAGCCCATAACACCATATTGGACGTGTTTAGGGTTATGTCAACCGTATCAAGAGGCGTTCCCCCCTGCGAAGATACGAAAGATGGACCGAGTTCATATTTTATATCCGCAAGTTCCTTTAAAGGTATGAACCCGCCGTCTGTTTTTACTAGTATATTTCCAAGAGATTCTAAACTGCTTCTATAAGCATAAGGATACCTGACCGAAAGAGGATAACGGGCTAACCCGTCGTAAATAGTGCTTATAGTCTTGCCCCCGGCGGATGCGTTTATGGCTTCGTTTATGTTTTTAAGCGATATTCCGTAAAAACCCATTGCCCGCGCCTTCGGTTTTATTACTATATACGGTCTGTTATAAACCCTTTCGGCATAAGCGCTCAACGTCCCCTTTACCATGGAAGCGGCTCCGGCAACCCCCTCCGCTAATTTTTGCAGGGTTTTTACGTTAGAGCCGTATATTTTTATTCCTATAGGCGTCCTTAAACCGGCGGACGTCATTTCTATCCTGTTTTTAATAGGCATCGTCCACACGTTTTCGAGACCCGGTATGTTTAACGCTTTATTCATTTTACCAATCAACTTTCCGGCGGTCATTCCTGCAGGCCAGTATTTCCTTCTTTTTAAAACTATCGTCGTTTCGGTCATGCTTAAAGACGAAGGGTCAAAAGCCGTATTTGCCCTCCCCGATTTTCCGGTTACCATTTTTACTTCCGGAAATTTTTTAATTATCCTGTCTTCCACCTGTAAAAGCTGTGCCGCATCGGTATAGGAATAACCCGGCGTAGAAGAAGGCATATATAAAAGCGTTCCTTCGTTTAGGGGCGGCATGAACTGCGAACCGAGCCTGCCGTACGCAAAATATCCGCTTGCCAAAACTACAAACATAAGCGTCAAAAATACAGCCTTATGTCTCATCACGAATTTTAAAACGGGCGAGTATAGAAACACCAAAAACCTGTTTATAGGGTTTTTATCCAAAGGCATTATCCTGCCTTTAATCAAATAGACCATAAGAATAGGCACGAATATAACGGATAGAACAGCCGCAAAAATCATAGAAAAAGTTTTAGTGTATGCTAACGGTCTAAATAATGCGCCTACCTCGCCGGTTAAAAAGAAAATAGGCAGAAACCCCACGGCAATAATGATAAGCAAATAGAAAAGCGGCTTGCCCATTTCGTTTGCGGAATCTACTATACAGAGTTTTCTCGCCTCTTCCTTGTTTTCCATATCGCCGTACGGGCACTTTTCCGGTTCGCATTCTAAAATCTCCAGATGCGAATGGGAATTCTCTATCATTACTATCGCCGAATCGGTCATTGCGCCGATTGCAAGCGCTATGCCGGATAGGGACATTATGTTTGCGCTTATGTGAAGTATAAACATCAACAGAAATGCGCCGAGAATAGCAAACGGAATCATAACAACTATAACTAAAGACGACCTTAAATGAAAAAGGAAGAGCATGATAACGAAGATAACGATTAAAACTATCATTATAAGCGTGGTTTTAAGCGTAGAAACCGACCTGTGGATAAGGGTGCTCTGGTCGTATGTAGTTATTATTTTTGCGCCTTTAGGAAGTGAATTTTTAAGTTCTTTAAGTTTGTTTTTTACGGCGGCTATTACTTTGAGCGTATCCGAACCCTGGTCTTTTATAACAACCCCGCCTATCATCTGTCCGTTTCCGTTTAAATCGGATATCGAGCGGGAGGAAGCAGGCACTAATTGAACGGTTCCTATGTTTTTGACTAAAACGGGTGTGTGGGCGGATGTCGCGCCCACGACGATATTTCGTATCTGGCTTAGGTTGTGCAGGTAGCCTTTGACGTATATTAGATGGCTTACCCCCGACGAAGAGTTTATAACCCTTGCTCCTGTATCGGAGTTGGACGATTTTATATTATTAATTACGCGGGATAACGACAGGTTATAATACTGAAGCGCTTTCGGATTAATAGTAATCTGATATTCTTTATTCCAGCCGCCGTAAGTAGCAACCTGGGCAACCCCCGGCACCGTTTCTAAAGCATACCGAAGGAAATATTCCTGATATGAATATAAATCGGCCAAACTCCGGGTATGCGCTTTGTCTATTATTGCATACTGGTAAACCCAGTCCACGCCGTTTGCATACGGGCTTAAAACGGGAGAAACGCCGGGCGGAAGCAGTTTTTTTGCCTGAGAAAGATAGGTAAGTATCTGCGCTCTCGCCCATCCTAACGAAGTGCCCCTTTTAAATACTACCGTAACAAAAGAAGTGCCGTACATAGAATTCCCCCTTACCTCTTTAACCTTCGGAGCAGAGATAAGCGAAGATTCTATAGGATATGTTACCTGAAGCTGAACTATGTTCGGCGGCTGTCCCGGCCAAGCGGTCTTAATGATAACCTCTGAAGGCGCTATATCGGGAAGGGCGTTAAGTCTCATATTGTAAACTGCGTAAACCCCGCCGAGTCCGAGAAACAACATAAAAACAAAGACAAGGAACCTGTTATTTATACAGTAATCTATTATTTTATTTATCATGATTTTATATTCTCCGTCTTTAATTTTAAAATATTTTTACATTCCCGGCATTCCCGCCATAGAACCGGTCGTCTGCGACAGGTTGGAGTCGCTCGACATAAGGAACGTTCCGGATACGACGATTCTTTCGCCGGCTTTTAGCCCCGATATTACAGGATAGTAATCTCCGTATCTCGTTCCTATAACGACATATCTCGGCATAAAATACCCCTTTCCTTTATAAACGAAAACCAGCGGTTTTGCTCCCGTAATAAGAACTGCGGACGAGGGAACCGCAAGTGTCTTTTCGCTCTTAACCGCAATTTCGGCATTCCCGTACATACCCGGTTTTATCTTACCGTCAGGGTTATTAAAAACGAGCCTGACCTCGTTGACTCTTTTTTTACCCGCAAGATAAGGGTAAATAAACGAAACTCTGCCGTAAAATATCTTCCCCGGGTAGGCATTAAATCCAACATTTACCGTTTCCCCCATCTTTACGAAAGGCATATCCTTTTCATAGACCCATATATTCATCCATACGCGGTTTAGCCCCGCCAGTTCATAAAGCGGTTGTCCCGCGTTAAAATAACTTCCCGAAGAAATATGTTTTTTCAGGAAAACGCCGCTTACCGGCGAATAAACGGTCATATCGGTTAAAACTAATCTTCCTTTTTTTAACGAGTTTAGTTGGGCATCGGTTATGCCGAACTGCCTAAGCCTGAAGACGGACGAATTTAAAAAACCCTTAGATTCTTTTATACCGAAATTAAAAGCCGAATTTTTCAATTTTATATAATTTTTATAAGCAAGTATGAAATCTTTTTCGCTGTTGACTAACTCCGGACTGTAAACCGTAAAAAGAGGTTCTCCTATGTAAACATCCATACCGGGTTTATCCACAAAGAGTTTTTTAACGTAGCCGCCGTATTTCAAAGTTACGGTTCTTTCTAAAGGAACGCTGTAAGTAACCTCTCCTATGGTTTTAATCTTTCTCGTTAAATTCGTTAACTTTACTTTTCCGACTTTTATACCGTATAACTGTCTTTGAACCGTGTTTACCATTATTGCGCCCTTAGCCATCTTCATTTTTGGTCTTGCGTTTGGTTTTACGGTTTTTCCGGCGGGAATCTGTTTCCGTCCGGCAAATATGTTTATATTTTTAAAAAATATAACCGTAACTATTCCGCCGAAAATAAAGGCGGATAAAAATATTAAGATGTTCCTAATATTATTGAATTTCATTTTATTATCTCCTACGAATTTATTTGTTATTATTGTATTTTTCCCATAACTTGTTCGAGGCGGGATTTATCGATGTAATATTTTGCCTTGTAGGTATCCCTTTCGAACTCCGAGTCGATTAACTTTTTGAAGCTGTCTAAGAGTGAAAATGCGGATGATCTTTTAACCCCGAAAGATGCCGTTTCGGCTTTAAAAAGCAGTTTTGCTTCGGGAACGTATAAACTTTCATATAATTTATAATTGCTTTTGTTTAAGCGCATATTTTTTACGTATTCGTTAATGCTTTTTATAATCCGCAATTTTTCCCAGCCTATATCGTAAACGGAAGAAAGATTGTCCTTTTCGGCTTTATTTATTAACGGTTTTTGATATGAGTTAAAATATACCGGCAGAGATAATCCAACCGAAGCCGATAAGACCGGAACCATCGAATATCTGTCTCCGTAGCCTGCTTTAAGATAAAAATCGGGAAGATACGATTGTTTTGCATACGAAAGTTCATAGCCTGATTTTTTGGACAGGTATTTTAACGATTTTAGTTCCGGATTAGATTTATACGCCGTTTTGACGTCTTCTTTTTTATTTAATTCTTTTACCGCCGACATTCTGTTTATCTTCGGCAGGACGGCGCGGCGAAATTTAATATAAGAAGATTTTAATCCCGTAAGTTCGCTTAATAAATATATTAATTTAGCTTTTGCCTTGTTCAGCGAAAATAATTCGGATTTTAACGACGCGTCTTCAAGCATAGCCCTGATATAAGCCGGAGCGGAGGCAGTCCCCGTGCCGTATTTTTGGGAAATATCCTTAATGATTATATTTAAAAGCATCCTGTTATATTTTACTAAGTCAATCTGTTTTTCTATCAAGGCAAGATTGTAATAGCTTTCTTTAACTAAATAAGCGGCATCGATTTTTAATGCTCTTGTTTTTGCTTTTGACGAAAGGTAAGAATATTTGCTAATCCTGCTTTTTGTTTTAAGCTTCGAGGGAAAGGGTATCATCTGGCTAATGCTAAATCCTATGTCGCTCATAGAATTAACCCCTATGCCGGGATTGTTAAACCCGTTTGCATCCGTTAGTCCAATGCCGGCGACTGGTTCGGGAAGAGCTTTTGCAATCGCGATTTCCTCTTTGCGCCCTTCGGTCCTAAGGGCGGATGAGGTTATACTCGGGTTTTTTAGGGCATTTTTTATAAGCGTTTTTAAAGGCAAAACGCCCGCCGCGTAAGACCGGTTTCCGTAAAAAATTAAAACCGACGGCACTAAAAATAAATAAAGCAAAATTAGAGTTTTCGATTTTAATTTTAACTTTTGAAAATTAAATATATTCATAATTATATTCATAATTTGCTCCGTGATTAATAAATCCTTAATTCTGCATATGCAAATTCCCGCATTTTCGTCTACTGTAGGATTAAGGTAAAAGATAAAATTATTATTTTAATGATTCAAGATATTTTGCCAGTATGCCTATATTCTTTGATGACATATTTTTAAAAGAAGGCATAACTGCCCTGTATTTAACCCCGTTTAAAGTTACTATGCCGTTTCTCTTAAAATGTGCGGAAGGATCGGCTATCTGGGTAGCAATCCACGAAAAACTTCTTACCGAACCTATATGCGATAGATTCGGAGCCATATTATCACCGCCGAATCCGTTTATCGTGTGACACGTAAAACAGCCTTCGTAGCGGAATAAGGCGGGTCCCGTTTCTATGCCTTTATATTTAGGAAACATCTTGTGTCCCATGTTATTTACCTCTTTCCCCGTCTTACCGTCGCCCATACCCTTCATACCCTTCATCATACCGCTATTTCCACCCGTCATTCCATTCATCATGCCGCTATTGCCGCCGGTCATTCCGTTCATACCCTGCCGCTTGTAGCTAACTTTCGCTAAGAAATAAATTCCGGCAATAACTAATAATAATATGAATAATATTGAAACAATTACCCGTTTTTTGTTATGAAAATATTTTGCGTTCATAAAGAACCCCTTTCTTTTAAGTTATATTAATTTTTTATTTCGCACACATTAGGGCAAGTAAGATAACGTAAGACAAAGGCAAATAGATAAAACTATAAGCGGGTTGTTTCCGCTAATAAACTTATGTTGTTTGAGTTGCGTACGCGATAAAGAAATTGATTGTTAAACTAAATAAAGCTGTTTTGAGGGGGATGGGGTATATCGGGAGAATAGTATTTTATGTAGAATTTTCCTTTAGACGTGATTGTTTTAACGATACTGCCATAATAAAATGTTGCCGGATAATAAGCGGCAGGCAAGTTTTGACATTCTACGCAGGTTATGGAAGATAGCAGATTTAATTTATTTGAATGTTGCCGCTTGATTTTTGAAAAAGAAACGGGCGTTCCCGCCGTATGTCCCATCTGCATTGACATTCCGGTTTGCGCCGGGGACATTATCATAGGGATATTGAGTATATAACTGGCTTCTGTAGCCCCTATTAGATAAAAAATAGCTATAGCGGTAAGCGGGAGAAACAGGAAAAACTTAAATTTTTTATTCAAAAAATGCGCGTCTGCCTTCATAATTTATAGCGTAACATATTGTATTATTAATTGCAAATACAATTTTACGCTTGAAAAAATCCATTTATATTATATTATATAAACTAACGGAGGCGTTTTTATGAAAATTTCAAAGAACTCGGAATGTGAAGAATGTACGGTTTTAGGAAGTCGTTCCGGCGCATCGGAAAAAGCCGTCGGCCATATTGCCGCCGTTTATACCTGTCCTATGCACCCCGAGATAAGGCAGTCTGAGCCGGGTAACTGCCCGATATGCGGAATGGCGCTCGAACCCGTCATGCCGGTTGCCGCCGCCGTTAAAACAGAGTGGGTTTGCCCTATGCATCCGGAAATCGTGCGGGATACCCCCGGTAACTGCCCGATATGCGGAATGGCGCTCGAACCGAGGGCTGGTTCTCTCGAAGAAGAAAAAAATCCGGAACTGATAAATATGACAAGGCGTTTCTGGGTCAGTGCGGTTCTTACGCTGCCGCTTCTCATAATTGCCATGAGCGTATATATTCCAAAAATATCGGCCGAAAATGTTCTTCCTCTTAATATAGCGGAATGGACACAGCTTATACTTGCTACTCCCGTAGTCTTGTGGGGAGGCTGGCCGTTTTTCGTCAGAGGGGTAAGGTCTATAATAAACCGCAGCCCGAACATGTTCACTTTAATAAGCCTCGGCGTGGGCGTGGCATTTCTATACAGCCTTGCGGCGGCGCTTATCCCGCAGGTATTTCCGGCATCTTTCAGGGGCAGAGGCGGGCAAGTCGGCACATATTTTGAAGCCGCCGCTTTTATAGTTACGCTTGTTCTACTCGGGCAGATGCTCGAACTGAAAGCGCGCAGTAAAACGGGAGCGGCGATTAAAGCGCTGCTCGGACTTGCCCCTAAAACGGCGCGGCTGATAAAGGGAGAGGAAGAAAAAGATATACCTCTAGAGGACGTTAAGCCCGGCAATTTGCTTCGCGTCCGTCCCGGAGAAAAAGTTCCCGTCGACGGCACGGTGGTCGAAGGGATAAGCTCCGTGGACGAATCGATGGTCACGGGAGAATCCATCCCCGTAGAAAAACATAAGGGGGATAAAGTAATCGGCGCTACCGTTAACGGAACGGGGTCGCTTATTATGACGGCGGAAAAAGTCGGCGCGGAGACCCTGCTTTCGAGGATTGTCCAGATGGTTTCGGAAGCACAGAGAAGCCGCGCTCCCATCCAGAAGCTTGCGGACGTCGTCGCCGCATATTTTGTTCAGATAGTAGTTGCGGTAGCCGTTTTAACCTTTGTTATATGGGCGCTTGCCGGTCCGCAGCCGAGAATGGCGCTTGCATTAGTCAATGCCGTCGCCGTTCTGATAATAGCCTGCCCCTGCGCTCTGGGGCTTGCGACGCCCATGTCTATAATGGTGGCTACGGGAAAAGGCGCTACGGGCGGCGTGCTTTTTAAAAATGCCGAGGCGATAGAAATTATGAAGAAAGTGGATACTTTAGTCGTCGATAAGACGGGGACGCTCACCGTCGGCAAGCCTAAATTAGTCGAAGTATTTACAACATACGGATTCGACGAAAAGGAAATACTGCATCTTGCTTCGGGCATAGAAAAAGGAAGCGAACATCCCCTTGCGGCGGCGATAGTTTCAGGGGCAGTAGAAAGAGGGGTTGTCCCGGGTACTCCCGGCGGCGCGGAATCGTTTGAATCGTTTACCGGAAAAGGTGTTACAGGCAGTATAGAAGGACGGATTATTGCGCTCGGCAATAGCGCGCTATTAGACGATATGAAAATAGACCATAAAAATTTAGATTTAAAAGCCGAAGAAATGAGGCGGGCGGGGAAAACCGCAATGTTCGCGGCGGTTGACGGAAAAGCCGCCGGACTTATAGGCGTGGCCGATCCCATAAAAGATACTACTTTCGAGGCGATAAAACAACTCCATGAAGAGGGAATCCGCATAGTTATGCTTACCGGAGATAACAAGACTACCGCCGAAGCCGTTGCCGCCAAGCTCGGCATTGACGAAGTCGTCAGCGAAGTATTGCCCGACCAGAAAGCCGGAGCGGTAAAAAAGTTTCAGTCTCAGGGAAGAATCGTCGCAATGGCGGGAGACGGCGTAAACGACGCTCCTGCCCTTGCGCAGGCGCAGGTCGGCATTGCAATGGGAACAGGCACGGATGTAGCTATGGAAAGCGCCGGCGTAACGCTCGTCAAGGGCGACTTAAGGGGCATAGTCCGGGCAAGGCGGCTGAGCAGGGCAACTATGCGAAATATTAAACAGAATCTTTTCTTTGCTTTTGTTTATAATACGGTCGGCATTCCTATCGCCGCAGGGGTTCTTTATCCGTTTTTCGGGATTTTACTCAGCCCCGCAATAGCGGCAGCGGCGATGAGCTTCAGTTCGGTATCGGTGGTAAGCAATGCATTAAGGTTGAGAGGTTCTAAAATGCAATAGTCGGCGTAAAAGCGTAAAAGCAGGCACTATATTTTTTAAGGGAAATGCTTTTTTTTCTGGGATTTAAAACCGGATCTAAAACAAGGAGAGGATAAAGTAAATTTTATGCTTTTGCGATAATTTTCGCTAAATTAAATAAATGCCGTTTCAATTCTTTCCTGATATTCTCGATTTCATAAATTATTAAACCTGCTTCGTTAAACTCTCCTTCAAGCGTCAGCTTTAGATTTTTATACGCGAGTTCATGTAGTTTTTTGTGAACGCGTCCTATTTCTTTATATTCGTCTATTTTTTTATACTTGACTCCTTCCCCGTAATACCATTTACCGAAAGGGCATTCCTTCCAGTTTTTTACTTTTTCGGCATTAATAGATACATCGGCGCCTTTATTGAACTCTAAAACCTTGCTTATCCAGTCGTTATGCTGAGTATAGGCAAGAGCGACCGGAAAATCTTCCGTCTTGAGCGTAATATCCTTCCACTGGACTATATCGTCGGGAAGATTAAAACTTTGCGCAAAACTAATTACTTTATCGGCAGGCATAGGTATTCCGGTATAAAAACCCTGTATATTGGAGCATCCGAGCATATTCAATATTATACAGTGTTCCTTTGTTTCCGCTCCTTCCGCTATAACTTCTCTGTTGAAAATTCGGGAAAGGCTTATTATACTCATAATAATTAACGTATCGTCGGCATTATTAAGCATATTTTTTACAAAAGAGACGTCTATCTTAACGACTTTAACGTCAAGTTCTTTAAAATAAACAAGCGACGAATAGCCGCTTCC
>DAHWHJ010000005.1:0-12735 GCA_027335745.1 bacterium
CTATTCCGGGTCTTTCAATCCCGCCTATGCCCGAAAGATTGGATATTTTTCCTATTAAAATATTTACTAACGTATTGTTATAATTTCCCTTTCCGGGATGAGCGGGGATCCCTGCCGGTTTGTTTACCGCCGCAATATAATCGTCTTCGTAAATTATTTCTATATCGCAATCAAAGACCTGTATGCCTGATTTTATCGTCTCCGGCTCTTTAAACGTTATTAGACTGCCTTCTTTTAATATGTAAGCAGGTTTCTTTATGACCGCGCCGTTAATGCAGACCGCGCCGTTTAATATCTGTTTTTTAACAAACGACCTTGTCGTCTCAGGCAGTTTCGCGGTTAAAAAAAGGTCTAATCTTATATCTTTACCCGTATGATCAAATGAAACTATTCCCATAAAACGCGCCCGGTCATCTCTTCCGGTATATCTAAACCTATCAGTTTAAGGATAGTAGGCGCAATGTCCGCAAGCCTGCCGTTTTTTAACGGCGGAATTTCTTTTGCATCGTTCGATACGATAACTAACGGCACTGGATTCAAGGTATGGTTGGTCATAGGCTCTCCGTTTTCGTCTATCATAGTTTCAGCATTTCCGTGGTCTGCCGTTATTATACATACGCAGTCAAGACCTAAAGCTATAGGTATTATTTCGCTTAAAACGGAATTAATAGTTTGTACCGCCTTTATAGCGGCAGGGTAGTTTCCGGTATGTCCGACCATATCGCAGTTTGCAAAATTACAGACTATTAATTCATATGCTCCCGATTTTATTCTTTCTATGAGCGCATCTTTAATTTTAAATGCGCTCATTTCCGGCACTAAATCATATGTTTTGAATTCCCTCGGAGAAGGTATCAACAGCCTATCCTCATTTTTAAAAGGCTGTTCCCTGCCGCAGTTAAAAAAATAAGTTACATGGGCATATTTTTCCGTTTCGGCAATTCTGAACTGGTTAAAACCGCAATTAGATACAACCTCTCCCAGAATATTGGAATAATTTTGAGGTTCTATAATATATTTATTTTCAAACGAATCGTCATATTTAGTCATCGTAACGAAATTTTTAACCGGTTTAAAATTTTCTCTCGAAAATTTATCAAAATCTTTAAAGGTAAGCGCCATAGTCAACTGTTTTGCCCTGTCCGCCCTAAAATTAAAAAAAAGTACGCCGTCGTTTTCTTTAATCGCTCCATCGTTTTCAGCGCCGTTATCCATAACTATTGCGGGCATAAATTCATCGGTTATATTGTCCCCGTAAAATTTTTTAATTGCTCTTGCAGGGTCGTCAAATTTTTCGCCTTTCAAGCGAGTCAATAAATTAAAGGCTGTTTCAATTCTATCCCAGCGGGTATCTCTGTCCATTGCATAAAATCTTCCGCAAATAGTGGAAATATAAACCTTATCGGCAAAAGGCTTTATATGCGCGGTTAATTTATCTAAAAAAATCTGCGCGCTCTTCGGCGGAGAATCCCTGCCGTCTAAAAATGGATGAATATAAATTCTTTTTATTCCGCTATTATAGAAAAAGTCTATTAAATATAACAAATGCAACAGTTCGGAGTGAACTCCGCTCTCCGATAGCAGCCCCATAAGATGCACGACCGCACCGTCTGCTTTTACTTTTTTCAGAAATTCGCATAAGACTTTGTTGTCTTTAAGCTTATCCTCTTTTATAAGCAGGTCTATTTTCGTCAAATCCTGCATCACTACGCGTCCGGCGCCTATATTTGAATGACCGACTTCGGAATTTCCCATAGTGTTTTCCGGCAGACCGACATCCAATCCATGTGCTTTTAGAGTTGTAAAAGGATAATTATTAAAGAGGGAATTTATAAACTCGGGCTTTGCATTAATTATTGCGTTGCCTTCAATTTTCGAAGACATTCCGAAACCGTCTAAAATAATTAAAACGGCGCTTTTAATTTTTTTCATATCGTTTTTTTTATTCGGAAACAAAAGGAGATATATTTTTTATTTCGTCTTTGACGCCGGTTTCATAAAGAGTTCCAGATGTTTTTATATTAAACGTATTCCAGAAATTGCACGAGGGACATATAGAAGAATAATTATATGAAACAAACCCGCAGTTTGAGCACACGAAGGGCAATTTAACCGGGTATTTGCTTTTAAGCGCTTTTCTAAAATTTACCGATGCATCGTTATATTTTCCTCTTTTGAAATAACATTCCGCAAGTAACATATTTAGAGAATTATCTTTAAATACCGACGGAGGAATTAAAGATAGATTAGAAAGAGCTTCGTCTATCATTTCCAATCTGACATATAATTTCCCCAGAAAAAGCCTGTATTCCCATCTTTCCGGGTTATCATATATAAGCTCCTGATAAAATCTAATTATATTTTCCGGATGGTTTGTTTTTATAGAAATATCTTCAATTTTTATAATTAAAGCCAGATTGCCGGTCTTCAGAAATGCTTTCTCCCATAGCTCAAAAGCTTCGTTAATTTTTCCCTTTTTTACAAATGCGTCTCCAAGGGATATATAAGCGGGAACAAAATTTTTATTCTGTCCGAGTACCTGATTAAAACGTTTCACCGACCTCTCGGTATCATTTTCCGATTCCAGAAGATATTTCCCGAATTCATATTTAAGTCCAAGCATAATCTGTTCTTCTTTTTTATTAATCTCTTTGTCTTTCGAGTGCGAAAGAAACAATTTAGACATCCTGTAAGCATTCTTCCACTCTTCTTTTTTGATAAATATATCTTTCAGCTGAGTTATAGCGTAAAGATTGTCCGGGGAATATTCCAGCGCTTTATTTAGATAAAAAACGGCCTTATCGTAATCTTTATTAAGCTTATAAAGATTACCGGCTTCATTGAGCGCCGTAATATTTTCTTTTTCTATCTCTAAAGCCTTATTAAGCGCATTTTCGGATTCTTTAACTCTTCCTTTATGTTTATATATCTTTGCAAGAAGAAGATAAGCGCTAAGATTATTAGGATAATTTAATAAATATTTCTTAATTAGATCGATTCCTTTATCGTATTGTCCTTTAATGTATGCATCAAATGCCTTATTGACCGAGTTGTCTAATTCTGTTTTTATATACTGCTTTCTTTTGTATATTAGATTTTTTATCTGGGAGATAGAATCCTTTAATGCATTTATAATTAATATAAGCGCGATGCCTATTAAAAATGCGGAAAATATATAAATTATAAGATAACTGTTAAGAATATGATGTTGTCCGGGGGCATAATGCAAAAGAACTCTCTGCGGATTAAGCGCGTAAAGATACTCGAAAAATGCAACGAGTATTAGTATCGCCACGATTATAGTTATTATATACATATAGAAATTAACCTAAGTTAAAATTAAATTTTTCCATCAATAGAATCTTCGACCGTTAATTCTTTTGCCTCCGGCCACAGCCCCTCGATATTATAGTATGATCTTAAATCGTCATGGATTAAATGTATCATCATATTGCCGTAGTCTATAACAATCCATCTTGAGCCGGGAGTAGAAAAACCTTCTTGTCCAAGAGGCTTCTGTTTGAAAGATTTGAGCAGATTGTCCGCTATCGCATTGAGCTGTCTGTCCGATGAGCCGCCGGCTATAATTATAAAATCGGTTATTCCGGAAACTTTCCTGACGTCAAGGACTAAAATATTATGCGCCTTTTTCTCTAAAAGAAAGTTTATGACCGATCTAATATCCTTATTCGTTCTTTTAAGCGGTTTTCTGCCGCTTTTCAAAGTATCTATCGTTTTCCGCCGCCTTAATATAATTTATTATTTATTATATAATTAATAACATCGTTTGGCAATAAAAAGAGATTGGAAATATTATTTTTAAAATTATTTCTTATGACCGTAGAAGAAATATCGAGCCTTGTGATTTTAAAAAAATATATAAGTTTGTTATTACCTAAAATAAGTCTGTTTTCTGCATAATCTACTCTTATGCCTTTTTTAAATTTATCGGGCAAAAAATCGATAAGCTTTATTAAATTTTTTAAATCAGATTTTTTATTTGACCTGTTGACGACGATAAAATTAATTTTATCGAAAATCTCTGCGGCATTTTTCCAATTTTTTATATCAAAGTATGCATCCATTCCCGCAATGAAATATAATTCGTCCGACGGATATATTTTTTCCAACTGAACGATAGTATCGTATGAATAAGAAAAACCGCCTCTTTTTATTTCGATATCGGACGACTCGAATTTTTTATGGTTTTTGATTGCTATATTTAGCATTTCTATTCTGTTTTCAGGATTAATATCCTGCATTTTTTTATTCGACGTTATATTGGTAGGTATAAATATGACCTTATCTAAAAATGTCTGCGCAACTTCTTCCGCGGCCCTCAAATGTCCAAAATGAACAGGATTGAATGTGCCGCCAAAAATTCCTATTTTCATAATCTATGACCTATAGTCTTTTCTGATAATTTCCCAGTACTATAAATTTGGTAGTGGTAAGTTCTTTTGCTCCCATCGGTCCAAACGCATGAATTTTTGAAGTAGATATGCCTATTTCAGCCCCGAGTCCCAGCTCGAAACCGTCGTTAAATCTTGTCGAGGCATTAACTAAAACGCAGGAAGAATTTACTTTCTTAATAAATTCTAATGCCCGGAAATAGTTTTCCGTCATTATAGATTCGGTATGATTAGAACCGTGCAGTTTTATATGGCTTATCGCATCGTCCATATCTTTAACGGCTTTTACCGACAGAGTAAGATTTAAGTATTCGGCATCCCAGTCGGAACTTTCCGCCTCGGTTATAAAATTAAATTTATTCTTAAAAATATTTAATATTTCACCGTCAACTCTGGTTTCTACATTATTTTTTTTAAGTTCTTCAAGCATCCCCGGCATAAATTCATCTAATATTTCGGAATGGACGATAAGAGTTTCTAAAGCATTGCAGACCGAAGGGCGCTGAACTTTTGAGTTAATAATTACTCCTATGGATTCTTTAACGTCTGCATATTTATCGACATATATATGACATACCCCCTTGTCGTGTTTTATTACCGGAATTTTAGAATTTTCCGTTCCGAATGAGATAAGACCCTGCCCGCCCCTCGGTATTATCAGATCTATATATTTTTTTTGGGATATTAATTCTTTTATCGCCGACCTGTCGGTATATGGAACTATCGAAACGGTTTCAGGAGAAAGTCCGTTTAGCTCTATGCTTTTGGAAACGATAGAAGCAAGTATTTTATTTGAATTAATGGCCTCAGAACCGCCGCGTAAAATTACGGCATTTCCCGAAAGCAGGCACAATATAGAGGCATCGATAGTGACGTTCGGCCTCGATTCGTAAATTATCCCGATTACGCCAAGCGGTATCCGCATCCTACCCACCATAAGACCGTTGGGTCTTGTCGTCATATTTTCTATTTCTCCAACAGGGTCTTTTATTTTCATTACATCTTCTATGGAATTAATCATTGAACCGAATGTCTTTTCGGAGATAAAAAGCCTGTCTATCATAGGCTTGCTAAGACCGGCGGATTTTGCGCTTTCTATATCTTTGGCATTTTCGACTTCTATCCGTTTTTTGTCCTTAATCAAAAGGCTTTTAAGCGTTCCGAGTATATTAAGTTTTGTTTCCGAACCCGCATTTGCAATACTACCGCTCGCCCTGTAAGCCTTTTCGGCAATCTCTTTTATAGACGGCATTTCGTTATTTTGTTGCATAATTATTGCTCCCGCTTATATGCTATATTATAGAAACTACCATTTTATCTTTATGAACGACTAAAGAAGATATACCCTCTTTGCCGAATTTTGATTTTATTTCTCCTGAACTTAATCCTTTTATCTTTTTTATATCTCCCGAATCAAGATTGGTTATGCCCTTAGAAAATACATCGCCTTTTTCGTTTACTATATAGATGCCGTCGCCTTTTTTAAAATCCCCTTTTATTTTAACGATGCCGCTTGCAAGAAGACTTTTGTTTTGATAAGTAATCGCTTTAAGAGCTCCTTCATCCGCAACGATTTCACCTGCTTTTTCCATTCCGAACAAAAGCCAGTGCTTTTTTTTATTTATTTTATCCATAGAGGAACTAATCAACGTTCCGATTAAATTTCCGTCTATTAAAGAATCAAGGCTTTTTTTGTTTTTTCCCGACATAATAACGGTATCTACGCCTGCGCTCGATGCAATGTAAGATGCATAAAGTTTAGATTTCATCCCGCCCGTGCCGTGCAGGCTTTTAGATGTTTCTTTAAAATTTTTAATATAGTTTTTTATATCGTTTATTATTCTTATCGGCTTGGCGTCTTTATGAAGGTTTGGATTTTTATCGAAAACGCCTTTCACGTTGGAAAGAATTATGAATAAATCGGCGCATACTAAGTTTAAGACAAGGGCGGATAAATGGTCGTTATCGGAAAATTTTATTTCTTCGTATGAAACCGTGTCGTTTTCGTTTATTATAGGAATAACTCCGTTATTTAATAATTCGTATATGGTATTCCTTGCGTTTGTAAATCTTCTCCTGACGGATATGTCTTCTTTTGTTAAAAGAATCTGCGCTGTTTTAAGCCCGCGGCATTTAAAGCAGGAATTATAATTCCTCATTAATACAGGTTGTCCGCAGGCGGCAAACGCCTGTTTTTGAGGAATTGAAAAATTATTTAATCCGGAGTTTATATCCAATAAATCTTTTCCGGCGGCAATGGCTCCGGAAGAAACGAGTATTACTTCTTTTTTTTGGCCGATTAACGAAAAAGAAAAGTCGCAGATATTTTTAAATGCGGTTAAAGACGGTTTTCCTTTTTTATCTAGAAGCACCTGCGTGCCTATTTTTATAACTATTCTCTTCTTAGAATCTAAATATTTTTTAAAATTATTCAGTTCTTCCATTAAATTATTATATTATTAATAGATTAATTATATTTTTAAATTATATCTCAATCTCTTTTTTATTCAAAGCCGTATTTAAAATATTTTTGAGTTCATCTATGCCCGTTCCGTTATAAGCAGAAATAAAATATACCGGAATATTCTTATTTTTAAAAAATTTTTCGGCGTCTTTCACAATCTTATTTAACTTTTTCGCATCGGTTATTAAATCTATCTTGTTTATAACCGCTATCTGTTCTTTTTTTAATATTTCTTCTTTATATCCGGCTATTTCTTTAATTAATGTTTCATACCTGTCTGCAATTTCTTTTAACGTTCCGATTTCTATTAAATGAAGCAGCATATTAGACCTTTCTATGTGGCTTAAAAACCTCAAACCTAAACCTGCCCCTTCCGAAGCGCCGTCTATTATACCCGGTATATCGATTAAAGTTAAAATTTTATCGGATTTTTCGTCAAAAAAAACTCCAAGATTCGGGGTTTTAGTGGTAAACGGATATGAAGCTATTTTTGGACGGGAGCCCGTTAATTTAGATATAAGAGTTGATTTACCCGCGTTTGGAAGACCTACTATGCCGACGTCGCCGAGGCTTTTCAAAATAAGCCGGACTTTTTTGGTTTTACCGGATATTCCCGGCTGGGCAAAGCGGGGTCTTCTGTTCGTAGAAGTCTTAAAAAAAGAATTGCCTTTGCCGCCGACTCCGCCTCTTAACAACACTACTTTCTCGCCGTCTATCGAGAGATCTGCTATGATTTCGTTGGAATCTAAATCGACGACCGTCGTGCCGATAGGAACCGTTATAATAAGATCCTTTCCGTTTCTGCCTGTTTTGTTATTGCCCTGTCCGTTGCCGCCGTTTTCCGCAATATATCTGGGTTTATATCTGAAATCAAGGAGACTTGTTATGTTATGGGAAACTTTAAAAATTACGTCCCCTCCTTTACCCCCGTTGCCGCCGTCCGGTCCCCCCTTAGGGATAAATTTCTCTCTCCTAAAACTGACGGCGCCCCTGCCTCCGTTGCCGGAAGCAATGGTTATCAGAGCATTATCGACAAATTTCATATAAAATGGTTAATTGACTGCTGTTACAATAAAATACTTCGTTATCGTGAGAAATCTAAATGATTTAACGGCGGGAATCCTGTGGAATATGTAATATTTTCTTTATTTGACGGCAGGATATATAACCTGCCGTCAAATATTATTGTTCTTCCACGGGTATAATGCTGACGAATCTTCTGTTATTTTTTCCGGCATGAAATTTTACAAAACCTTTTATTATGGAATAAAGAGTGTAATCCTTGCCTTCTTTAACATATTTTCCGGGATGAAAAGAAGAACCCACCTGCCGGACTATAATTTCCCCGGGTTTGACTAATTGACCGCCGAACCTTTTTACTCCTCTTCTTTGCCCTTGACTGTCTCTTCCGTTTCTTGAACTGCCTCCGGCTTTTTTGTGCGCCATAATATCACCTTAATAAATTACTATAATAAGCTATAGTTATTTTAAAATTTAAAATTATTTTTATATCTTGCTTTATATCCTGTTATGAAATAGCGGTTATTCTGACTTCCGTAAAGTTCTGCCTGTGTCCTCTTTTTTTTCTTTCGTCTTTACGGCGTTTCATTTTAAATACTATTATTTTTTTAGCCCTTCCGTTTCTAACCACCGTGCCGGTAACGTTCTTATCCTTTAAAACCTGTTTATCGGTCAGTAAACCGCCCTCATTCTTAAGAGCTATCGGTTTAAATGTTATCTCTTCGCCTTTTTCTTTACCTAAAGTTTCAACTCTGACAATATCTCCGGCAGCAACTACGTATTGCTTAGAGCCTGAGGCTATAATCGCATAATTGTTCATTAATAATCCTCTTTACTTGAATTAAAATATAATATATATCCGGTATGTTTATACTTGAATAAATTATTTTAATAGGTTTTAATAATATTGTCAACCTCTTTTTAGCAAAAGTTATTAACAATATAACAATAAATTTATCCTACAACTTTGTCCCTTCCTAAATCCTTCGCTTTATATAAATTGTCGTCCGCAATTTTTAAAAGAACGTTTAAAATCTCTTCGGGGTCTTTGCTGTTTTTTATTTTTTCGTCTGCCGCCTTAGACCTTAAATTTGCTACCCCGATCGATACCGTAATATTTAAACTTAAATTATTTTCAAAATAATATATTTTGTTTTTAATATGAATTCTCAATTTTTCCATTAATTTTAGGGCGTTATCTTTATCGGTATCGGGCAAAATTATTACGAACTCGTCGCCGCCGTATCTTGTTATAAGATCCTGTTTCCTCATTAAAACATTTTTTAAATCGTTCGTGAACTCCAAGAGCATAATATCGCCTATATGATGACCGAAATTATCGTTTATTTCTTTAAATTTATCTATATCTAAAATAACTATAGAAAGGTCGGCTTGATTTCTCTGTGCCCTCGATAATTCCCTCTTCGTAAATTCGTACATAAACCGCCTATTGTGTATTCCGGTAAGAGAATCGGTGATTGCAAGTTCCTTATTCGTTTCTATTAATATAAGTTTTGCAAACACCGGCGATGCTATATTAATTATTTCCTTTATCAAATCCGTTATTTCCGGGGAAAAGAAATTTTTTTCTTTGGAATCTATCGAAACTGTTCCTGCAACCTCGTCGCTAATTTTAATGACGAAGCACTTATAGCTTCCGTTTGTCCCCCTAAATTCGCAATCATCGACTGTTCCGTCGCTGTTTGATTTTTTTCCGTTTTTTAATAATTTGCAGTTTGAAAGATAATCCTCGTAATCTATACTGTTAGTCGAAACTATTATCTTGGAAGACTCGGAGTAATTTTTAGAAGCGGGTTCTTCTCCCTGTTCATTTTCTTTCCGGCAATAAATCAACGATGTAACCGTTTTTTTATTAACGGTATCAAATATATTTATATGAAGAGAATCGACTATTCCGCCTTCTTCTTTTTTTATCGAATAAATCCCTTCGGCAAAAGTTTTGATGGCATATTCCAGCGTAAAAACATAGGAAAGCTTATATGAAAGGTCATATAGTATATTTAATCTTTGTTTCGACCTTTCTATGTCGTTTATATATTTTTTTATGTCCGTTATGTTTTCGAATACCAGAAGGCGTATAACTTCTCCGTCTTTAGTTAAAAAAAGGGTCGACTTCATGCTTAATATAACGCCTGATTTAAGCCTTATTTCTACGCTGTCTATCGTCGATACGTATCTGTTCTTTACATAAGTTCGAAATATTTCTTCGGCAAAAGTTTCTTCTTCGAACGCTGTTTTTATTTTTTCGTAAAATTCGTCTATTTCAAGCGGAACGCTAAATTTACCTATATTAAAAATAGAAGCGAAATAGTCGTTATAAATATCTATAGTTTTTTTGCCGATATTTACCGAAACCAACCCAAACGCAACCATCTTGTTTATCAAAACTTCCCTGTTTTCAAGAAGCTCTAAGGATGACCCCAGATGCCTATATAATTTATTTATTTCGTAATATCCGGCAAACAGCGTCATTGCGTCCCTGAAAAAATCCATATCCCGCGCCTTAAAAACCTTCCTCCTGCCCTTCACACCCGTTACCGCCAAATACCTGCGATTTTTCGAACCCTTAAAAGCGAACAGGATTATGTCGCGCACTCCCATATCTTTAAATACAGGGGTAGCAAAATCGTCCTCCAGATAATCGTAAGCGTCTAACCTGTCTTTGGCAACCCTCTCCCTTACGAATCCAGTGGGAGCCGGAGTTATAGAACTTACTCCTATGTTGTAATCCCAGCCTCTCGAAAACAGCGCATCCGTTATTTCGGCGCTTGCCGTGTCATAGGCTATAAATTCTACAAAATCCGCATTTAAATTTTCTTCGACGCCGCTAAAAAACTCCCGGTTCTCGGGTTGGCTTTTTGACGTATTTTCGCTATTTTCCGTTTCGCCGGCCTGCGCAATATAGAGCAGCATGTTTTCTGCCATTTCCGATAAAATTATAGACCTTTTTAGATTTTCGAGGTATTGAACGATATGCGCCGCATACCCGGCAAGATTAAAGATGATTGCCGGTTCTATTCCGGTAAAAGCGTTTTTTTTCTTGGAATAAACTCCTATTATTCCGTATATTTCGCCGTTAGCAATTAAAGGGAACGCCCCTGCGGACAAAAAATTATATTCTAAAAGCTTTTGTTTATACCGAGGCACGGTTTCGTCGGACGAAACATCGTTAATTACCATATAGTTCATAGCCCTCAAAGCTTTTCCGGTTAAACTTTGCATATAGTTCGAATCGTCGTACTTTATAACAAGGTTCTTCGCATAAGTAAAAAAATCGCCTTTGTAAGACGCTTTCACTTTTACTTCTCTACCTGCTTCGTTCGTCACGCCGAACCAGCTGTGGTCGAACCCCATTTTTTCTACTATAATGGAAATAAGCTTACCGGCGACGGTGTTTATATCGTCTTGAACGGTTATATTCCTGCTAAAGTCGTTTATGGTAGATACTATAAGGATATTTTCTTTATGTCCTTCTATAATGGCGTTATTTAATACGCCAATCGCTTCATAAAGTTCTAATAATTCGGCTTCCATACCCTTATTCTTAAAACCGGGCGGCGGTTCTAATCTCTCTGGGTTATCGGGGTTTATCCCCTTGACTAACTTCAGGAGTTCGTAAAACCTTTTTATAAACCTTTTATCGACGTATAAAAAAATTAACGAGAATAACGCCAAAATTACTAAAAATGCAAGAATTTGAATATAAAACTTGGCAATATACCAAAACCAGCCGAATTTTTTTATGCCGACGCCCGTAATTCCGATTATTTTCCCCTCGACGTTATAAATCGGAGTATTATAGATATAAAAAGGAATGCCTTCGACATTCAACGATTGATAAACTGTCCTGCCTTTTTTTAATACTTCTTTTTGCCTTCCGGTTGCGCGTTGTCCGATTCCTATGAATTTATTATTTTTAACGGCCGTAACCGCCGACCTTCTGTTCCCGTAATATATCCCTATATGTGTAATCATATGCATTTTTCTGCGAATTTGGAGTAAATAGCGGCTTGTTATATGCCTGTTTAAAATCAAAATATATCCGCTTCCTTTTCTTAGCAGCCTGTAAACAACCCTCGATTCGATAATCCTTTCGTCTTTATCTCTGCCGAACCCGTATAATATATGCCGGTGTTTCATTGAAACAAGGTATGAAAACCTTGCATAATTTTTAAGCGGCTCCGCTTTCGTAAACCTATATTTAAATTTTTCGAAGTATAGGATTTTTCCGTCTTTAACTTTCATTAAATCTATGCCGCTGATTTTTTTAAGGGGAAATATACTCTGTATAAAACTTCTTTTAAACCGGTGCGCGACGATATCGTTAGCCTTTTCCAGCATATCACTTCTGTCGTTAATAAATTGCATAGTAACGTCCATAAGCTGTGATTTAAGTTTTTCACGCAGGTATTTTTGCTCGTATAGATTAATGCCGCGGATAATAAAAAAAGCGCCGATTGAAAAAACGATAAGGTTGAAAATGATAAATAAAGAGTATGCCTTAAGTTTTACGGAATTTATATTTTTGCCTATATTCTTAAGCATTTTCGTCGTCTCCGCAAAACCACCCTCAAGTTATTATAAAATGTAGGTGTTAAAGGCGGCTTATAATGAAAAGTATATCACTAAAACTAAAAAATGAGCAACGAAAAAATTACTTCTGTCGAGGCAATGTTTAAGGCATGGGCTGCTAATAAAATTTATCTTGATATGTCTTTGAAAATAATTTAAAATTAAAACAAATATAAATTATGATTTATGCTATTTATTTTAACAATAAAATAACTGCCGGAAAAATATCCATTATATATTTTACTT
>DAHWHJ010000032.1:0-9919 GCA_027335745.1 bacterium
TCATGCTTTTCCATGTTTGTCTGCCCGTGCACGCCTTTTGCGCCGGGGTTAAATATGCCGTTAACCCTGATCGAGACAGACATTAATGGACATTAAAGTTAATGTTTTAAAACCTTCTCGAAATAAGAGATGGTCTTTTTAAGCCCTCTTTCTATGTCAACCTTTGGATTGTATCCCAAAATCTTTCTTGCAAGCGTTAAATCGGGGTTTCTTTGAACCGGGTCGTCTTTCGGTAATTCCACAAACCTTATTTTCGATTTTGAACCTGTCAGCGATATAACCAGTTTAGCGAAATCTATTACGGTAAACTCAAAATTATTTCCCATATTTACCGGTCCGGTAAAACCGCTCTTATCTTCCATAAACAAAACAATGCCGTCTATCAAATCGGATACGTAGCAAAATGAACGGGTCTGTTTTCCGTCGCCGTAAACAGTCAAGTCTTCGCCTCTTAGAGCCTGAACGATAAAATTAGATACCACCCTGCCGTCGTTTTCGAGCATCTTTGGTCCGTAAGTATTAAAGACCCTTATAACCTTAATATTAATTCCGTATTGCCTGTGATAATCGAACAAAATAGTTTCCGCCGCCCTCTTGCCTTCGTCGTAACACGACCTTATAGATACGGGATTTACGTTGCCGTTATAACTTTCCGGCTGTGGATGAATATTCGGCGAGCCGTAAACCTCGGACGTGGAAGTATGTAAAACGGGGATTTTAAGCCGCCTTGCGTTTTCCAGAACGTTAAATATGCCGTAAACATTGTCTTTCATTGTTTTAAGCGGGTCCTTCTGGTAATGCGGAACGGATGCGGGACATGCGAGGTTTATAATAAAATCTGCTTCAATATTAAACGATTCGCTTATGTCGTGTCTTATTACCTCAAAGGCGGGATTTCCGATAAATTCTTTTATATTATTTTTTGACCCGGTATAGAAATTATCCATACATATAACTTCCTGTCCGCCGTTTAAAAGTCTTTCGCATAAGTTAGAACCGATAAAACCTGCCCCGCCGGTTATCAAAATTCGCATAATTTAATTTTCCTCCGATATATCGGTTATAATTTTTTTGTTTAAGTCGTATTTATTTCCGTAACCCCTTTTTGTTATCATATATAAATCGTTTACATACGTATTTTCGTTGCCTATTATTATAGTAGTATTCATACTCACGATATCGAACTTGTCTATATTGTCGAGGGTCGTTATAACTATCTCTTCGTCCGGTCTGGTTACCGCTTTTGCGATAACGGCGGGTCTGCCTTTTTCTATATTCTCGAGAAGAATATTTTTCGCGGTCGTGAGTTCCTCTTTTCTCTTCATGCTTTTCGGGTTATATATTATTATAACGAAACCGCCTGCCGCCGCCGCTCTGAGCCTTTTTTCTATATCTTTCCAAGGGGTTAAAAGGTTAGATAGAGAAATAACGCAAAAATCGTTCGTAATCGGCGCGCCCGCCGCCGCAGAAACCGCACAAAAAGCAGGTATTCCGGGAACAAACTCTACCGGAACCTTTCCGGTAAGGGATTCTTTATCTATAATTTCTAGTAAAAGACCGCTCATACCGTAAATACCCGCATCCCCACCGGAAACAAGCGCTACGGATTTGCCCTCTAAAGATTTTTTAACCGCCGCTTCGCATCGTTTAATTTCGTCTTTCATGTTAAACGGCAACTTTTCCTGATTTTCGTTTAATATATCTCCAATCTGCTTTAAATACGAAGAATAACCTATTACCGTTTCCGCCGTTTTTACGGCTTCTAAAGCCTTTTTGCTTAAATGTTCGGTATCTCCGGGACCCGTTCCTATAACCGTTATCTTTCCAAATTCCATTTGTTTTTCCTCTCTTTTAGTATATCAGATACTATATCCAACTGCGACCGCCGCCGTAACGTTTCCTTTTTTTTGTTTTGGAATCAGCAGTTTTCCGCCGTTTTTTGCCGACATCATTGCGCACGGTTCGCACACGGAATATGCGCCCGTGTGTTTAAAACTTGCAGACGGCTCTATTTTTTTATTTGAATCCATAAATGCGTTAATTTCGTCTTTATCGTAAAAGTCTATAAAGCCCCCGTATTTATATCCAAATTCCAGCAATCCGGCTTCATTTCTTTTCAAGTCTATAGTAGCAATGTTTCTTATAGATTTAAGCGATAAATTATTTTCTTTGAATACCGATGATATAAAATCTTCAATCTCTTCGAAACTAGTATTTTTATTACAGCCTATGCCCACGGTTAAACATTTGGGTCTTAGAAAAACGAATTTTTCGGTTTTCGCCGTTCCTTTTAAGTCTTCCCTAAAAGAGATAACCGCAGTATTTTTTGCCGTCTTTTTAATATTGAGTTTTGATATTAATCTAATTTTTTTCGCGTTTCTAAATCCCCCTAAATATGACATTATTTCTTCTATATCGAAATTAAAAATATCGGCGGCATCTATTAACACGTCAATATTTTCACTGTTAAGAGAGGCTTTATTAAATATTTTTATTTTAGATTCTCCGTCTTCTATGAAAAGACCGAACCTTTCCGCAAACATATCGATAGAAAAATTCCCTGCCGCGTCCGTAGCCGTAGTAATTACCGGCACTGCCCCTCCTCCGATATAACCTGCGGCATCCCCGGCAAACTTATTCGCGCCTCCGATATGCCCCGAAAGAAGACTTACGACGAATTTTCCGGCTTCGTCTATAGCTATAATACCCGGGTCATTAAATTTATCTCTCAGAAAAGGCGCTATAATTCTGACAACCGCCCCTACCGCCAAAAAAAATATTATATAGTCATATCCGCAAAACAGCCCTTTAATAAAATAATCTTCGGATAATTTTTTATATCCTCTAATGTCCACGCTTACAGGCTTTGTTCCTGCGGCAAAAGGCGTTTCAAACGCCACTATTTCCTCCAATAAGCTAAAAGCGCGGGAAGTTAATGCGGTTTTAGCTTTTTCGATAAAAAAATGTATATTTATAATTTCCTGGTTATATGTCTGTCCCCTGTCTTTAAGATTGCTTGCTATACCCCTGTAAATTTCAACCGCTTTTTTTAAAGAATTTTCCGAAACTATTATGAGTGCGATATTAGTAATTTTAAATATGCGGTCAGACTGTATTTCTGCCGTTTCTAAACCCGTGCGAAAAACTCTTATCATAAAGTTTCGACCTGTTTTCTTTAAAATATTTTCCTTTCAAAGCTTCTCCGAGTATTAAAACAGCCATATTTTTAACGGAAAAATCCGCCGCTTTTTTAACCACGTCTTTTAACTCGCAATTTATTAAAATCTGGCTGTCTAAAGATACGTCTTTGGCAATCAGGCACGGCGTATTTTCCGGATAATACTCCTTTAAATCGCGGACTACCGATTCTATCAGCCCGAAACTTAGATATATCGCCATAGTAGCCTTATGCTTTGCAAGACTCTTTATATCCTGCCCTTCAGGCATTTTGCCGGTTTTTCCTTCTCCCCTGCAAAATATTACCGTCTGTGATACGTCGGGCAGGGTCATGATAGACTTGTTGGCGGCGCTTGCCGCAAATGCGGCGGTAACGCCGGGTATAATTTCATATTCTATCCCCATTTCTTCCAAATAATTCATCTGTTCGTTTATTGCGGAATATATCGAAGAATCTCCGGCATGAAGTATAGAGATTATACTTTTCTTATCGCTTTCCCTTTCCCTTTCCCTTTTCAAAATATTTTCGAGTTTTTCTTTAATCTGCTCAAAATCTAGTGTTTTCATATCTATTAATTCCGCGCCATGTTTTATAACTCTTAACATCCCGGGATTAATTAAAGAACCGGCATAAAAAACGACGGCGGACTCTGTTAATATTTTGGCGGCTTTTACCGTCAAAAGCTCAGGATCGCCCGGACCTGCCGATACGAAATAAATTTTAAACCCGCCTTGTTTTAGCATATTATAATATTATACAAAAACCCCTATAAAAATAGAAAAATAATCAAAGTTCAATTCTTCTCTTTTCTCAAAGTCTTCTATCAACATAGATTTCTCGATTAAATAAAGCTTCAATCCGCCTCCTTTTAATTCTTCACGGCATAACTCTCTGAACGCCTTTAAAATCTCTTTTACATAACTGCCCGCTTTCATAAAGACTATAACCTGCGGCTTAGGAAGCTTACCCGCGATAAACCTTATTTCGTCTTCTATTTCCGTTAAATCTTTTTTTACAGGAACCGATATTAAAACCGAGCTGTTTTTTATAATATACGGCTCTCCGATTAATCCTATCGAATAATGAAAAGAAGAAACCCCGTTAACTATGTTTATGCTAATGCGGTCCTCTTTCAAGACTTCTCGAATAGCATTATGAAGTCCCCAGTATGTGCTGTAAAACATAGGGTCCCCGAGCGTAACGTAGGAACAGACGCCTTCTTTCAACTTTTCGATTATTTTAACGGCATTTTCCTTATATAAATCTTTATTTCTTCCGGTTGAACGCTTCATTTCGACTTCTAAAGGAATAAGCCTTTCTTCGGCAAAATTCGGCACGCCCGCAAATTTTAAGGCATTTTTTATGATATCGTATGCTATTTTATTCTTCCCCCCGCAAACATCGGGATAAAATATAAAATCGCTTTTAATAAGCGCATTAACCGCTTTTACCGTAATAAGTTCCGGATCTCCCGGACCTGCGCCTACGATAAATAATTTTTTCTTAATCATTTTCGGTTTTTTTCTAACCTTTAAGGATTTTCTTTATCTTCCAAATTTTCCGTATTTTCGGCATTTTCAATCTTCCCGTTTTTAATAGTTTTATTTCTAATTTTCACGTTGGGCGTATCCGAGTTATGATTTCGTTCAATCTTAAAAGTAAGAGTTCTTCCGCGGTTTGGACGTGAAATTTTTGGATTCGGATTTGGATTTTGATTTAAATTAGGCTGTTTAACAAATTTTATAATTTTAATTATATATATCTGGTTCAATGCCTGAAAATACGAATCTTCCTTAATAGATTTTAATCTTGACACGTTAACGGATATAATTTCGTATTTTATTTCTATATCCCCTTCCTCCTTTCCTTTTCCTTTTCCTTTCGCTTCCCCTTTCGATACATAGTCTTTAATAAACGTCAAAACTTCATTCAAAGAATCTATCGTGATAACGTTCGTAACTATTACGCCTTTATCTTTTAAAATGCGAAGCGATTCCCTCAAAATTTTTCTTATATCCCTGCCTCCCCCTCCGCCGATAAATATCGAATCCGCTTGCCCTGCCTTTGCCGCATTTTTCATTGCTTCGGGAAGTTCGCCTAAAATAGGCTCGATGTTATGTCTCCCGAATCTCTTTATATTATTTTTTAGGTTTTCTATCTTAGCTTCATTTTTATCGATTGAATAGACGATGCCCTTATAAGCTATTGCGGATGCTTCTATGCTTATACTGCCGCTCCCGCATCCTGCGTCTATAATTATGGAATCGGTTTTTAAATCCATTAAGCCTATGCTTACCGACCTTATTTCTTTTTTAGTCGGCTCTCCCGCCGCATGAATATATTTATCGTCGTCTATACCTAAAACAAGGCTGTTTAGTCCGCCGCCCGAACCAAGTTCCACGCTTTTTTTATTTTTACCGTTTAACACTACTATATTTTTTTTGCCGCTTATATCTTCCAAAATTTCTTTTGTAAAACTTTTATAAATTTTTTCGTTTTTAGTGCATAATTCGGTCAGGACGTAAAATTCAAATTCTTCCAAGAACCCCCTTTCTTCGAGTTCGGTATATATTTTATTAGGGGTATTAATATCGTCCGTATATATGCCGATTGCGTGCTTTCCCGAATATAAAGCCTCATGAATATTTTTAAAATCTCTTCCGTGTAAGCTTATAATCAAGGCGTCGGTCATAGGGATTTTTAATTTGGAGAATCCTGCCTGCATAAAACTGACGGCTGGATAAACTTCCATAAATCTTTTTTCATTTTCCTTTAATAGGCTTAATATAGTTCCTCCGATGCCGAAAAAATTAGGGTCCCCGTTCGCCAGAATTAATATATTCTTTTTACCGAGGTTTTCTTTTATATAATCTATTATAAATTTAATCTTTCCGTCGTAAAATATTACGGCATTATTTAAGCGGGTTAAATTTCCGTTGCTTTCAAATATTATATTTTTATTTATAGAGGAAATTTGCTCTCTTATCCATAAAAGCAGGCTTAAATCTTCTTTTTTTGCAAAAACTGCATCTATTCGGTTTTTTTTATCGGTAAATAAATCTAAAATTTGTTTTTTTGACGCCTCTAAAAAACACTGAGATATGCCTACTATATGAACTTTTTTTGCCATTTATAAAGTTTTATCCTCCTTATAATATCTTAATCTTAAATAGGCTTAATTTTAAGCTTTAAACCTTATTCTTTTTATCTCTTTTCCTTCGTATGATATTAAAATAATCTCGATATTTACGTCTTTTCCGGCGGTTTTAGCCAAATTTCCGGCTGCCGTTTTTAATACATTTTCAAAAATAATATCGGAATAAATTTTAAACCCGGCAGACGTTATATGATTAAATGCTTCTCTTGACGTATTAGAGTTAACAATTAGATTATATATGGATTCGCCGGATTCGCCGCCTTCATCTTCGCTTTTGCTCCCGCCTTTGCAAATGTTTTTAACAGTTTCTTTAACTATTTCCCCAAGAAAATTTAAATTTAAATCGGTGTATTTCGCGTTTGTATTTCTTGCACCCTGGGCAATTTTTATAATTTTCCCAAACTGACCGGCTAAGATAATATTTTTTATGCCCGATTTTACAGCCTTTCTTATCGAATATATTACAAAATCGCCTATTTCTATAAAACTTTCTCTCGGTAAATCTTTAATAATTTTTAACGCTATTTTTTCGCTGTATCTTCCCGGAGTATAAACGCAGGTATTTATCTTATTTTCCGATAAAAACTTCAAGGACGCCTTTATGGTTTCAAGCCAAGCTTTCGTCGATACCGGTATAACATAACCGGTAGTGCCTAATATGCTTATTCCGCCCTCAATGCCGAGCCTTCCGTTTAAAGTTTTCTTGGCAGTTTCTTCTCCTTCAGGGATATACAATATAGAAATAAATATTTTATTATTTAATAAATTTAAATTTAAAGCATTTTTTTTTATCCAAAAACATAACTCTTCGCTTGCAGCAAGTCCTATCATCGCAAAAGGAACGGGATTAACTGCCGGAGAACCGACTCTCACGGGCAAACCGGGTCTTGTCGCCCTGCCTACGCCTTTTGACGATGCAAGTATTAGAGTAACGGCTTCGCTTCTCGGCGGACATTTTATTATATTATAAACGGATATTTTTTCATAATATTTTTTCAATTCGAGAATTTCTTTTTTATTGTTTTTATTTATAACGATAAAATCCGAGCATATTTTTATACCGCCCGTTACGTCGAAATCATCGTCCCCCGAGTCTTTAATAGCGACGGCTTTTGAAATAACCGCTCCGCCTTCAAACAGTCGAAATTTTTCTAATTCGGCAATATTTAAGTATGCATTTTCGCCTCCCGGCATTTTTATTTTTACAGCCGAAAATTTTTTCGGTTCAAAATAATACTTAATAGCCGCCTTTATAGCGGCAGCGCTTGTGCTGCCCGTAGAAAATCCTTTTCTCAGCCTGTTTTTAATATTCGACCGGTTTATTTCGCCGTTCATTTATTTTTTATTTTTTAAAATGACGTCCCTACCGTAAAATTAACTCCGCCCGCGGGCCAGTAAGGTTCTCTCGTAAGTATGAAGCCATACGAAAAACTGATTGGTCCTATTGGAGACAAATACATTATACCTGCTCCGGCAGATTTATACAACGCTAACGGTCTAATATCGCTGCTGTTCAAAAAAACGTTTCCGCCGTCCTGAAAGACAAAAAAATTAATATTATTATAAACCGGAATATTAAGCTGTAAATTATAATTTTCCATAACGTCGCCGCCTATCGGATAACCGTAAGGATTTAAGTTGACGAGTCCGATAGAATCCTGAGGAAAACCTCTTACCGTCGTTCTGCCTCCAAGAAAAAACCGTTCGTTTATAGGGAGTTGGGTAGTAGGCGAAAGAGGCCTTATATAGCCGAAACGCAGGGAATATAAAAAAACCGTTTTATAAATAAAAGGAATGTATTCCTCGGTGTGAAAAAAAATTTTAAAAAAATTGACTTGGGAATCGATTAAAAAATTTGAGTATGTAAATCTTAAAGTCGTCAAATTCCCGGAGGTCGGATTAAATATGTTATTTTTAGAATTATATATAAGAGAAGTAGAAGCGGAACTTATCCTCGTAAAGCCGGTGTCCCTCGGCGTTATTTGCGCTCCCGGATTCAACCCTGAAAGAAAGTCGTAAAACATTCCGTATGAAAGGAGTCCTTTTAACCGGCTGTTAAACCGCCTTATAAGAGAAACCGCCCCTCCTTCTTTATGCAGAGTATAATTAAGGGTTATTATATCGGTATCGATGCCCTGAGCGTTAAAAGCAAGACCCCTGTAATTATAAATGGCGCGGTCATAATAGTTTAAAAGAAGATTGGTATATATGGCGCTTTTCGAAAAGCGCGCCGTGATAGATTTGCCTGTCCCGAAAAGATTGTTATTCTCGAACTGCATAAACCCTCTATATTTCGTATATGTGCCGTAGCCTGCCCCGAAGCTGAAAGCTAATGGTTTTGCGTCTTTTACTTTGACTATTATATTTTTATCCGGATTTTTAATTCCGGGGTTATCGACCTTAATATTCACGGAATTAAATATTCCCGCCCTATAAAGCCTGCTCTGCGAATCTATTATCTTTTTCTGGCTGTAATATTGCCCCTTCTTAAAAAGAAGAAGGCTCTTTATATAATATGTTTTTGTAATAGTATTTCCTATTATCAAAATGTTTTTTATGCGGACTCTCGGACCGCTGTCGATATAATAATAAAGAATTGCATTTTTTTTATCTTTAGAATATTTAATATCCAGTCTTACCTTAGAAAAAACAAAACCGGAATCCGCCAGCTTGGTGGAAAGCAGATTCTTTCCGTTCTCCGCCTTAATTATATAAAAAGGCAGTTTTTGCATTTTTAAGAAATAATCCGTCAGTTTTTTATCGGCATTTAAAATTTCCGGAAGACCTTTAATATAAACCCTTTTAACTATGGTCGGCATTCCTTTATTTATATCTATCGAAATAAAGACGCTTTTTTTATCGGCGGCAAATTTTAAATTATATGAAACACGGGCGGAAAGATAACCTTCGTTATTGTAATAATTCTCGATATTGGTTATATCGCCCTTGAGCCTTTTTTCACAGAAATATTCCCTGTTAAAAAAAGATGTCTCACGGGTTTTCATAAGCGAGATTATAGTTTCCCTGCTCATAGGTTTATTCCCGTTTATAATGATACTTTTTATTGCTACCTTATGCCCTTTTTTAACTTCATAATATACATTTATAGTTTTAGCCGTTGCATCTTTTTTTTCCTTAAAAGAAACTTCGGTAAAAAAATAGCCTTCTTTTTTAAAAAAGTCTCTTAAAACCCTTTGAAACGCTTTAAACGTCCCTCTATCGAAAATCAGAACGTTTTTTATTTCAAGCACTGAATTTTCGATAAAATTTTGTTTCAGGGGACTTGTGCCTTTGAAATGAAAAATTATTTTATAGTCCGGATGAATATCGAAAATTATAACCGCTTTATATTTAGAAATATAGGAAATTTTCGGTTTTTCTATAACGGCATTAAGATAGCCTTTATTTTTATATAAATCCCAAATTTTTTTTCTCAGTTTTTGCAACTTATATCGGTTTAACGGCTTCGATATAAGTTTTTTGATAAGGATTTCAACTTCTTTTTTGGGATAGTATAATTTAAATCGAACTAATATATTGGAAATTAAAACTGGTTTACCGGGAATAATATCGATATTTACGGC
>DAHWHJ010000073.1:0-11406 GCA_027335745.1 bacterium
TTATTATAATTTTATTACAATATTGTTTATATCATAATTTACATATAAATTTCAATCTTTAATTTTACATTAGAATATGAATTTAGACGACAAATATTTTATGTCCTTTGCCTTAAGGGAAGCCGAAAAGGCATTAGAAGCCGATGAGGTTCCGGTCGGCGCGGTGATAGCGAACAAAGAAGGTAAAATTATCTCCTTTAATTTTAATACGGTCGAAAAAGATTGTTCCTGTATAATGCATGCAGAAATTAATGCAATTTTAGAAGCGCAAAATAAACTCAAAAACTGGAGATTAGATGAGTGTTCGCTATATGTAACTTTAGAACCCTGCGTAATGTGTTGCGGAGCAATTATTTTATCGAGATTAAGCCGTTTAGTCTATGCGGCTATAGACCCTAAAGGCGGGTCGTCTTCGTCCATTCTGAGCGGCAAAATAGAAATCGTTTCCGGTATTATGGAAGAAGAATCATCTTTACTGCTTAAATCTTTTTTTAAATCAAAAAGGGGGCAGTCAAGATACGTAAAATAGATCTGTCCCCTTTTTTCGTATATTAATTAATCAACTCCAGAGCAACAAAACTATCGGGATAATTAAAATCGTAAAAATGTTGACGACCTTAATCATCGGATTAATAGCAGGACCTGCGGTGTCTTTATAAGGATCGCCTACCGTGTCGCCCGTTACAGCGGCTTTATGAGCTTCACTGCCTTTGCGGTAGGTTTGTCCGTTATATTCGAATCCTTTTTCTATAAGTTTCTTAGCATTATCCCATGCCGCGCCGCCGCTTGTCATAGAGATGGCAACAAAAAGACCCGATATAATAGTTCCTAACAGAATGCCGCCGAGAACCTGCGGCCCCATCGTTAAACCGAAAACTATCGGACCTGCGATAGGTATAAATGCCGGCAGTATCATCTCTCTGAGGGACGATTTCGTAACTATATCGACGCATTTGCCATATTCAGGCTTGCCTGTTCCTTCCATAATACCCGGAATTTCTTTAAACTGCCTTCTAACCTCGACGACTATGTCGCCGGCGGCTTTTCCGACGGATTTCATTGCAAGGGAAGCAAAAACATACGGAAGCATAGCGCCTAAGAAAAGACCTATGAGAACGTTTGGCTGGGATATGGAAAACGACACCGCGGTTATTCCTGCTTTAAGAAAGCCCGCTTTAATCAAATCGGAATATTCGCCGAAAAGAACTATCGCGGCAAGAGCCGCAGAACCTATTGCATAGCCTTTCGTTACCGCCTTTGTAGTATTTCCGACGGCATCAAGCGCATCGGTAGTTTCTCTGACGTCTTCCGGAAGTTCGCTCATTTCTGCAATTCCGCCGGCATTATCCGTAATAGGTCCGAAAGAATCTACGGCTATTACCATACCCGCCATGGAAAGCATACTGGAAGCGGCAACCGCAACGCCGTAAAAACCTGCGAAATGATATGAAAGCAAAATACCCAGAGCAATTGCAATAACCGGAAGAGCAGTTGACATCTGTCCAACGGCAAGTCCTGCTATAATATTGGTTCCGTGACCGGTGGTAGAAGCTCTAGCTATAGATTTTACCGGCGAAAAACTAGTCGAAGTAAAATAGTCGGTAATGACGATGATGAGTCCGGTTAATACTAAGCCTACTAATGCCGCATAATAATAATCGAGAGCGGAATAATTACCTACGCCGTTCATAAAACTCATAGTGAAGAAATAATATATCACGGCGGAAATGATTCCGGTGGCAAATAATCCTTTATAAAGTCCTTGCATAATCTTTTCTTTCGTAGGAGCGCTTACAAAAAATACGCCTATTATAGAAGTAAATACCGCTATGCCGCCTAATAAAAGCGGATAAAGTATAGCCTTCATCAATGCGCTTTCACCGTATCCGTGTCCTCTGAAAGCAGAATAAGCTAATAATATCGAAGCAATTATCGTTACCGAAAAAGTCTCAAAGACGTCTGCCGCCATACCTGCGCAATCTCCGACGTTATCGCCAACTTGATCCGCAATAACGGCAGGATTTCTCGGGTCGTCTTCGGGAATACCCGCTTCGACTTTTCCGACTAAGTCCGCGCCTACGTCTGCGGCTTTAGTATAGATTCCGCCGCCGAGCCTTGCAAAAACCGATATAAGACTGCATCCGAAAGCAAAACCTATTAATGAATTTATGACTCCGTCTAAACCGCTCACCGAATGACCTATAAGCATAAAGACGGATATGCCTAAAACGCCAAGACCTAAAACCATTAAACCGGTAACGGAACCGCCTTTAAATGCAAACTTTAATGCGGGTTTGACTCCTTTATGAGCTATCTGCGCCGTTCTAATATTTGCCCGGACGGCGTTAAACATTCCGAGATAACCCGCTAAAGCCGATAAAATCGCGCCGAGTAAAAAACCGGATGCCGTTAAAATTCCAAACTGCGGTATCCAGATACCGCCGATAAGTATTAAAGCAAAAATAATAATTCCGACGATTGCGACGGTTCTGTACTGCCTGTTAAGAAAAGCCGTAGCGCCTTCCTGTATGGCTTTCGCAATCTGCTTCATTTTCTCCGAGCCTTCATCGTGCTTTAATGCCCATATCGTAACCGCTATACTGTAAATAACGGCGATAAGACCGGCAACGATTCCGAAAATCATAGCTTTGTCAAAAACATTCATGTCCAAAAACCCCCTAATTAAATTTTAATGAAATTAAATTTAACAAATATGCTGAACATATCAACTAATTTCGGCGTTTTCGTTACTACCTGCATTAAGGCTTTTAGCTTTTTCTTTTAAATTAGCAAAATAAATTGCGACTGGTCTATAAGCCAAATGCGACCATTTGGAAAAAGGCACTTCTATTATTAACATTGGAAATAAAATCATTAAATGCACAAGATATATATAAAATATTGAAGGCGTAGAAAATTTATATACGATTGCCGCGCGCAGTAAAACACCTGAAACGCCGGTTAGAAATAACAATATTACGAACATCCAGTCGGTATGGTGGGAAAATTTGCTTCTTTCTATTTTTTTTGTAAGTCTTTTAATTACAAAATAAACTGTGCCGAATATAAGCCCTATACTTGCAAAATAATCGAATAAAATTATGTGAAGGTAAGGCAGGCTGTTTTCGGACTGAAACCAATCTAAAAAGAACACTATGCCGACGAACAATATCACATAGCTTATCATAAGAAAAAGATGCGTTAACCAGAAATTATATTTTCCGGCAGCAAGTTTTTTAGAAGAAGATTCTTCCGAATCGTCGCATTTCGCATATCTGTATTGAGTAAAAAAGTTGAACATTAACGACCATGCTTCCGTAAAATAAAGTTTTAACGGAATCTTCACATTTTTGTCGCTTAAAACAGTTTTTCTGAACATATTATAAATAAAAGACGTCAGCATTACTCCCAAAAATACCGTAATAGGCCAGTCAAAAAAGTAATCTATTTTATCCGGAGATACCGCCTGCGCCAAAGAAGCCCCTGCTGCAGGATACAGTCCAAAAAGAACCGCCCATTCAATTAAGACTCCGAGCGCGACTATTAATATTGCGATATATTCCGCGTATTTCGATTTGTATAAAATTTTTGATATTCCCGTCCAGTCGTATGCGCTTATTAAAAAACGGCGTAGGGACATCATTAATTCTCCCGGCTCCGCTTTCCTAGGACAGTTTTTAGAACATTCGCCGCAATAATAACATAACCATGGATCTAAGTCGCTTACTAACTCCTCTTTTAATCCCCATCCCGCTAATATCATTTCCTTTCTGGGAAACGGCCTGTCTTCGGTCGATAATGGACAAACCGCCGAACATGTTCCGCACTGGAAACATTTTTTGAAATTGCTTTCACCGACTTCTTTTATATATTTGACCAACTCATTGTCGGTCTTTACTATGTTATTTTTCAAAATAACCCCCTTTCTTAAAAGCCTTTATATGGATTTGGTCCAAGCGATTTAATTTTATTAACGAAATCTTCTACTATTTCCGGCAGTTTCATATAATCGGTAAATTCAAGCTGAATCTGTCTCACCCTTTCTTCCTCAAGAACAAGCCTTGTTAACGTTTCTTTAAGATTACCCATTCTATACGATGCAAGTTCGGAACCTTTTATGAAATGACATTGATAATCGTCGCCGAATTTACAGCCTAAAAGAAGTATGCCGTCTATGCCTTTAGATAAAGCATCGGCATACCAGACGTTATTGATGGAACCCAGACATCTTACGGGTATTACCCTTATATTAGAAGATAGATTGATTTTATTCAGTCCTAATATATCAAGCGCCGGATAAGCGTCGTTTTCGCATGCAAAAACTAAAATCCTGTAGTTCTCGTCGGCAGGATCCTCGGGAATGTAAAGACTTTTTATCATAGAAGCGATAATATCGGGAGAATAGTTTTTGAAAGATATAATTCTTACCGGACATGCACCCATACACACGCCGCATCTTCTGCACCTTTCCGGATTGTATTTCGGAGTACCTTTTTCGTCTTCGTCTATTGCGCCGAAAGGACACTCCTCGGTACATCTTTTACACTGCGTACACCTTGGAAGATCGAAAAACGGATAGGTCGTATCGTTTGACCGGGGATGAACCGCCTTACCCTTAGAAGTCTGTTCTATGCACTGCACTGCTTTTAAAACGGCTCCTTTTGCATCGTCCACCGAAAAAACGGTGTCGAGAGGCATCCTGACCGAACCTGCGGGATATATCCCGGTTCTTCTCGATTCGTAAGGAAAGCATATAAAATTAGAATCGGGAAATCCGTAAGCAAGGTCAGGCATTTCTTTTCCCTGCCTGTATGTAAGATTTAATAACCCGCTTTTAGCTACCTGAGCCGTTGAAACCGGGATTGAAGGCGGACAAGATGCTCCGCTTGCCGACGGCGGATTGCCGGTCGTTAAATTTACATCTTGATTACACTCGATTTCTCCCGAATTAGGGACCATTCCCGTTGCAAGCACCAGCATTTCGACGTTTAAATCTATATCGCCGCCAAAGAGAGTATCTTTTACTTTTAAATCGATAATATTATTTCCTTCGTCGTAGGAAACGCCCGAAACTATGCCTTTTACCATGAAAATTCCTTCGTCGTCCTGCATTTTCCTGTAGAAATTCTCGTATTCCCCCGGCGTCCTTATATCTTTATATATTATATAAACATTTGCATCCGGATTATTTTTTCTAATTAAAGCCGCCTCCTTAAGCGACGACATACAACATACGGTTGAACAGTAAGGCAGATGGTTTTCGTCCCTCGAACCCGCGCACTGAATAAATGCAATAGATTTAACCGCATCTCCGTTAGATTTTCTCTTGACGGTAAAACTTTCGGATTTACCGTTTTCGGAAAGTTCCGAATAAAATTCTTCAAGCTCGACGTTAGTCAATATATCCCGGGTTAAACCGTAACCTAAATAATCTAACTTTTTCGCTTCGTAAGGCTTCCAACCGGTTGCCACGACAATAGAACCTATAGTTTCGGATACGGTTTCAGCTTTATTATCTCCTACAGACGGTTCTATCTCTACGTTAAATTTTCCAGGGGCTCCCGATACCGACTTGATTTTTGAATTTTTATAAATTTTAATTTTTTTAGAATTTTCTACTTGGCTTATAAGGTCGTCAAGCCCTTCTTTTATCCAAACATTTTTATCAAAAGGAGGCTTAGTTTCCCATTTTTTATATTTTGAATAAGGAAAACCTCCCAAATTAGATTTTTTCTCTACCAAAACTACGTTATAACCGGCTTTTGCAGAATTTATCGCGGCATTAAGTCCCGTAACTCCGCCCCCTACGACGAGAACGGTTTTGTTTAGTTCCTGAATAAGCGGTTCGGGAAATGCGGATTTTTTAGCCCTTATAGCGCCCATATTAACATAATCTTCGGCAAGAAGCTGGGTATTGTTATCATTCGGGGGACTTATCCAGATAACATGCTCCCTGAGATTAACCCTTTCCGTGTGAATAGTAAGCGGGTCGAAATTGAAAACATCCTGTTTAGCGCGCATTGAACATGCAGCTATTACTAATTTATTTATCTTTTTTTCGGAAATATCGTTTTTTATGAGATTTAACCCTTCCGGACCGCATAGAAATTCATGGCTCATACATACGACAGGCTTATTGGAATCTTTTGCCGTATTGACTAATCTTTCAACGTTAAGGCTCTTCCCAATATCGCAACCGGAACATATATAAATCCCTAAATTATTATCCATTTTCACTCCTATTATAAATATATCTTCTCTTTATCTTTTTTATAATTTTGCGTTATGCTGAATTATGGAAAGTGCGGCAGATGTTGCCGACTGACCGGACATATAAACATCTAAAGGAAACTTAGCGACGCCGGCGGAGAAAATGCCCGCCTCATAGTTTTCATTAAATATAAAACCGTTTTCGTCTATATTTATTTTTATATCGGCATCTATTTTTATTCCATTTAAGTCATCTTTAATATTTGGGTACATACCTGCCGCAAGGACTACCATTTCCGCTCTGAATTTAATCTTTTTGCCCGAAAGCATATCTTCGACGTCTAAGAGAAGGTCGCCCGTATTATGGTCTTCCGATATTTTACCGACGATGCCTTTATTAAATTTAATATTTTTGTCGCTCTCTGCTTTATTCAGAAACTTTTCGTATCTTCCGGGGGTTCTTAAATCTATATAAAAAATAGTCGGGGAGGAGGCAGGATTTTTTTCCCTTAAATAAAGAGCCTGCTTTAATGATGCCATGCAGCATATCGCCGAACAGTATGAAAGATGGTTTTCGTTTCTTGAACCTGCGCACTGAATAAACGCAACATTCGTTACTTCTTTATTATCCGACGGTCTCAAAATTTTACCGCCTGTAGGACCGTTATCCGCGGCAAGTCTTTCCATCATTACATTGGTAATTACGTTCTTAAACTTCCCGAATCCTAAGTTTTCTAATTTTTCTACGGCATAAGGCTTCCATCCGGTCGCAAAAATAATATCCGAAACTTTTAGTTCTATTATATTTTCTTGAGCATTAAGATTTATAGCATCGTATTTACAAGCTTCTTCGCATTTCTTGCAGACGGAGAATTTGCAGTAATTTTCATCTACCGTATATTTCAGAGGAAATGTAGATATAGCAGGCATATATATGGCTTTTGTCGTATCCATATCATAGTTAAAGTCGTTAGGTCTGTCCTCGGGACAGACTTTGGCGCATTCCCCGCAAACGGTGCAATTATCGTTTATATATTGAGGTTTTTGACGAACTTTAACTTTGTATCCGTTTCCGTCTTTTTCTTTATTTATTTCTTCTATTACGGACGAAACTAAAAACTTAATATTATCTTCGGTAGAGGACTTTATCCTCTTGGTATTTATTTCAAACCCGCAGAACGGCGGACACAGCTTTGGAAAATACTTATACATCTGGAGAACTCTGCCGCCTATATATGATTTTTTTTCTACTATATATACTTTTTTATTGACGGCTTCGGTAATTTCAAGCGCGGTAGAAACGCCGCTATGCCCGCCGCCTATGATAAGTACGGGATTTTCATTATTTAACTCGCTCAACTTTAAATCTCCATTGATAAGTTTTGAATTAATATAAAATAAGACGAATATTAAAACCCCTCCTCATAATAGAGGAGGGGAAAGATGTATAATTTTATTAATTATTGTAGATAAACCTTTAATCTTTAGTTCTTTGGAACCATTTCGATATAAGGTTTTTTAAACAATTCCGGCTGACCGGTTGCCTTATTTAATTTAGAATTAACAAATAACTTCCAGTTTTGTTCGTCAAGTTTCGGATGATCAGTTCTGTAATAGAATCCGGGGTATCTGGTTTCTTCCCTGAACAATACGTGTCTCAAATGAAGTTCTCCGACGATAGACCTGTGATAATTTTCCCAAGCCCTCATAAGCTCGTGAAGGTTAGATGCGGCAAGTTTCGGTGCATCTTCTTTTAGTTTATTTAAAAGATCCAGTCCTCTTAAAAGATTAGCTTCACTGGTTCTGTAGAATGTAGAAGTTCCGGCGACATATTCATCCATAAGCTTATTTAATCTGAACAAATAAAGTCTCGGTTTAATATAGTTCGGATTAACATTCGACTCCGTTGAATAATTTTTAAATTTCTCGAATGTAATCATAGGTCCGTATACTTTTTCGGCGAGAGTTTTATTGTCGGTATGGACGGTAGGCGTATAGCCTGAATCGTCTAATACAAACCTGACTGCAGATTTTGCCGCAATTCTGCCCTCGACATATGAACCGGAAGAGAATTTATGTCCGGATGCCCCGACGCCGTCTCCACCCGTGAAAAGACCGTTTACGGTCGTCATGCGGTTATAACCCCACTGATACTCTTTAGGAGCTATATCTTCAGGTCCCGAAACCCACATCCCGCAGGCACCCGAATGAGAACCTAAGAAATAAGGTTCCGTGGGCATAACTTCAGAGTTTGTTTCACCCGGATCAATATCCATAGCCGCCCATAATCCCGCCTGAGCTACGGTCATATCAAGAAAATCTTCCCAAGCATCGGCTTCAAGAGATTTTTTTCTCTTTTCCGGAAGAGTTTCAAACAGTGCTTTCATTGCGCCGGAAGTGTTCATATAAAAAGGACCATTCCCTTCCATCCAGTCTTTTAACATAACGTGGTTCCAAAGACATGTTGCGGGAACTTTTGCTAAACCGTAAGGCGCGTAATCCTGTAACATATGCCCCCATTTCTGCATATAGTCTTCGCCGTGCGCATTTATAACTCTGGATTTAAAGAGCGTAAACCATGCTCCTACGGGACCGTAACCGTCTTTAAACCTGTTTGGAACGAACCTGTTTTCCATCGTGGTCATTTCCGCTCCGGCTTGATAACCCATAGCATAGGTCGAACCTGCGTTCCAAATGGCATACCACGTTCTTCCCATACCTTCCGCCTGAGACCTCGGTCTGAAAACGTTGACCGTTCCGCCGCAAGCCATAATTACGGACTTAGCTTTAAATATATAAATCTTGGCTTCTCTTAAGCTGAAACCGATTGCTCCTGCAACTCTGTTTTCATGCTTTTCGTCCATAAGAAGCTCGGTTATAAATACCCTTTCTAATATATTTTCTTCGCCAAGAGCTTTTCTCGCGGCTTCCGCAACTAATACTTTATAAGATTCGCCGTGAATCATTATCTGCCATCTGCCGGCTCTGAGCGGCCTTGCGCCTTCTGCGATAGTCCTTGTATCTTCCTCGTCTTCTTTAAATATAGGAAGTCCGAATTTTTCAAAAAGTTGAACCGTTGAATCTACGTGCCTGCCTGTATCATATATAAGGTCTTCCCTTACTATGCCCATAAGGTCGTTGGCTACGTGCTTAACGTAATCTTCGGGAGTGTTGTCTCCGAGATAAGTATTAATAGCGGATAATCCCATTGCAACGGCGCCGCTTCTTTCTATTGAAGCCTTTTCGACCATCGTTATTTTCATATCTTTAGGTGCCCATTTTTTTATTTCGAATGCCGCTCCGCATCCTACCATACCGCCGCCGACGATTAAGACGTCGGTATTTATTTCTTCTATGGTATAATTATTTAAAACATCGGTGCTTGTCATCGAACCTTTCATTTCAGTTGTACAATTTTCAGCCATAACAATTTATCCTCGCAAATTATAAATTATTTTAATTTAACACGCTTATTTCTTAGGAACCGTAAGTTCAACTCCAAGTTCGTCGCATAAACGTTCGTCTTTCAAATTTCCCTGATTAACTTCCGCCATTCCCTGATACGGATCGATACCGCCTTCGGGAGTAGTCCTTATCGGGAATTTAAATCTTTTAATCTTTCCGTTTCTAAATTTGACCGTCCACATAATCGAATCCGAGCCGCGCATAGGAATAACCGAAGAGCCTAAAGGCGCGAAATCCTGATACGCTCTAACCTCTATAGCGGACTGAGGACAAATTTTAACGCAACTGTAACACTCCCAGCACTGGTCGGGCTCCTGATTATAAGCCTTCATAATGTCCTTGTTAAGAACCATAAGGTCGTTAGGACAGATATACTGACATGCAGTCTTATCCCTTCCCTTGCAACCGTCGCACTTTTCCGTAATTACAAAACTTGGCATTTCCATACCTCCTTAATTGATATATTATTTTTATATATAAAACGATATATTATCCGCTCGTTAACAGGACAATATATAAATTAAATCTCTCCTTTAGCCGCTTTATGAAGTTTGACTTCAACATTATCTTTTTTGGAAAGAGAAGCATAATAATCCTTTAATATAGATAAAACCTCGGGTCTCGAAAAATGGTCGGGTACTTCCTGTCCTTCGGACAACAGTTTTCTTAACATCGTGCCGCTTAAAGTAAGCCTGTCTTCCTTGGGGTGAGGGCAAGTTCTCGTGGATGCCATTCCGTCGCATTTATGGCAGTAAAACGTCAAATCCATTTTTAAAGGCTTTAATTCAAGTGCATTTTTAGGAATTTCGTCGAATATTTTATGCGCATCAAACGGTCCGTAATAGTCGCCCACTCCGGCATGGTCTCTTCCTACGATAAGGTGGGAACAGCCGTAATTTTGTCTGAAAACGGCATGAAGAAGCGCCTCCCTGGGTCCGGCATATCTCATCTCCATTGGATAACCCGCCTGCACGATGGTATTTTTAACAAAGTATTTATCCATTAACGTATTAATAGCAACGGCTCTGACGCTTGCGGGAATATCGCCGGGTTTTAATTTGCCGATGAGCTGATGTATTAGAACCCCGTCGGTAGTTTCTATAGCAACCTTTGCAAGATATTCATGCGAACGATGCATTGGGTTTCTTGTTTGAAACGCCGCAACCGTATTCCAGCCTTTTTCCTCGAATATTTTTCTAACCTCTGCCGGACGCATATATATTTCTTTAAACTCTACCGGATAAGTACTCTCGCTTAAAACTACCACTTTACCTGCAATATTGACGTCTCCCTGCGCCATAACCTTTTGAACTCCGGGATGCTCCGTATCGGTTGTTTTAAACACCTTTTGACACTCATGCGCCTTATCTATGGAATATTTTTCCGATACGGTAATAATTCCTATAATTTCGGAAGTTTCAAAATCGACAAGCGCGACTTCCTCTCCAATTTTAATTTCATCCGCTATTTCTTTTGTAGCCGAAAGCGTAATAGGAATAGGCCAGAACGTTCCGTCTTCCATAGTGTAATTATCTACCGTTCCCTGCCAGTCTTTTTTCCCCATAAATCCTTCCAACGGGGTAAATGCGCCTATGCCCATCATTATTAAATCCGATGTTTCCCTTGAAGTCATCGGTAATTTTTTAAGATTTTTTGCCTTTTCTTTTGCTTCTTGAAGTTTATTGCCTGAAAGAAGCAGAGGTTTTAATTTTTTTTCTTTACCGTGCGGAT
>DAHWHJ010000078.1:0-3945 GCA_027335745.1 bacterium
TTTTCTATATATTTTTAGTTATAAATATAACAAGCATTTTTATCTTTGTCAAGGAAATTATATAAAATTTTTATCTTAAGGCTTAACTTGACATTTATAATTAAAGATGTTATATTATAAACCGATAGTATATAGTAGTTGAGTAAAATATTTTATAGAAGGAGAAAAGTTATGGCTATAAATAAAGCGAAAGATATAGTAAAAGAAATGAAAAAGCTCGCGCATCTTCCCGCTCGGGATATAGCAAAGAAACTAGGCATAGCCGTGCCTACGGTTTATATGAGATTTAAAAAATTGGGCATACCTATGTCTCCCAGAGGCAATAAGCCGCTGCCCGATAAAATAGTGAATGAAATTTTAAACTTAAGCGCCTACGGCATGCCGGTTAAAAAGATAGCCGAAACCGTAAAAATATCGCCGGTTACCGTAAGAAAATTTTTAAAGGAAAGCGGGATAGCGGTAGCCGAAGACTATATTAAAAAGCCGCTGCCCGAAGCGACGGTTACAAAAATAGAAACCTTATATAAAAACGGGTATAAAACAAGCGAGATAGCGCAAAAACTGAACGTGTCGCTTTCGGCGGTCAATAAAAGATTAAAAAGGTTAGAACCTTTAATCGTCGGCAGGAAATATAAACTCGTCGAATTGCAAATGGCGATAGAAAAGGCGGGGTTTAACCTTTCCAAAGCGGGAGAACTGCTCGGCATATCAAGGGCTAATATGTCGGATTACGTATCAAGATACGCACTTGATGATTTTGTCCGTGAAGGCAAAAAGGCGGCAAGAATTAATACCGATAAAAAGATAGAGAAAATGCTTGCGGAAAAGAAAACCATAGGCGAAATAGCCGATGCCGTCGGCAAACCGCTTAAATACGTAGCGGCCGCCGCCGTAAGATTTGAAAAGAACAGGAAATAGTATTATTTATATATTTTATAAAACACCCTGTCCAGTAAAAACCTGCTTAGTTCTCCCTGCCATTTCAAGACTACATTACCTTTATAAATAAAAAAGGACTGCGGAATATTCGATACACCGCCGTAGTTATATACTTCGTTATACGTCGGGTGCGTTACGGGATAAGTAACGCCCCTTGAGTTAAGAAAACTTTTAACCCCGATAGGCGTGGCGTTCATGGCTACGCCTATTATTAAAAAACCTTTCTTTTTATATTTCGTATAATATCTTTCTATAAGCGGTATTTCCGCCCTGCACGGCGGACACCACGTCGCAAAGAAATTTACGAGTATCAAGCTATGTTTTTGCTCTAATTTATGCAGATTTACGTATTTAAAGCCTGAATCCGTATTGACGACGTAGCCTTTAATGTTCGGCACGCCGGAAGCGTAAGCGCCCGCGGCGGATAGGATTAAGGCTAAATTTAAAAATAAAATTGCAATAAATTTTGACATGTTATATACCTCCTTATTATTAAGCAAAGTTAAACGGTTAAACGTTTCCGGTTTTTCTTCCTGAAAAGCAGATATTTTCATAAGGGCTAAATTCGGGATTTTAGAGTTGATGTTTATTAACCCCCACGATAAAAACCCTTTCGCGGTTCTGCGGCACGACCGCCTTAGCGTTGTAAACCCTGTAAAATACCGTGTAGCCTAAATTCTGTAATGAATTTATGATATGCGTAAGTTCGGTAGAGAATTTCTTACTTAATAACGCTTTCACGTTTTCGAGAATAAAAGCGTCCGGATGTTTGTCCTTAACTATCCTTTTGATTTCCGGGAACAAGTTCCTTTCGTCGTTGAATCCTTTCTGGTCCCCCGCCTGCGAGAACGGCTGGCAAGGGAATCCGCCTAAAAGAGTATAAAGAATAGCGGTAAAGGTTTTACTCATAATAGGTCTCCTGTTTTATATCGTTTTTGATTATATTTATACTCAATTATGATAATATTTTTACAACAAAGTTATACATTACAAACGTGGCAGTAATATATTTGCTTGTCTGGAAATAACTGGCATCCTTTGTTTTCCAAAAGTTCTAATATTTTCTGTCCGTTCATATCGGGCTTTATTTTTATGTTTCTTCCCGGCATTAAATAGTTAAGCTCTTTTTCGAGTTCGACGAGCTTTAATATATTTTTTTTGCCTATCTCCGATTTATAAACTATCGCCCAACTGTCCATATAACTCAATATACAAGGATAACAACCAACACGAATATTAAACTCATAATACAGCGGATTTAATTTAATATTCCTTTTTTTATAAAATTTCATTATGTCGGCAAGCGATAAATCAATAATAGGGTAACGCGTTTTATGGATATGGCAATAGTTTGGCGAATTCGGGTACGTGTCGGCGTAATCAAATAGTTCATCCGGAGATATGCCGGAATACTGCCTTTCCCTGTTTTTGCTTTCCTGCGTCCTGATTCCTATCCAGTTTTCGACCGGTTCATTAAATTGTTTTAAGAAGTGCCAGAAAGGAACTTTCTTTAATTCATAAGAACAGTAATGGTATTTTGGGTCCGACGTCGGGAACATCTTTTTCTTGCGAATCATATCTAAAAGATTGTCAAATCTCTTATTTTTAATCCTTGTAATTGTTATATTAAGGGTTTTTTCGAGATAATTTAGATATTCATACGTCGCCGGGTGTTCCCATCCGGTATCGCAAAATACGGGAATAATATCGTCTTTCGGATATTCGTCTATGGCTTTTAATAACATAGCCGTGGAATCTTTACCACCGGAGACTGAAACAATTATTTTATTCATATTTTTTTATTCTCCCACAAAGTCTGATGGATATTTTTTTTCTAATATTATTAATGCTCTGCATAGGTTAAACGCTGCGCTATTGAGATGATTCATTCTGTCTAAGTTAAGTTTCAGCGTTTCCGGGTTGTCTAATCCATATTTATAGCGATTATCTTTTCGCCTTCAATCCTGTAATATTCTTCTTCTTCGGCCAGTTCCTTATCTTTTCTCTCTTTGTTTTTAATCTGTTCGTCGGTTTTAATTAAGCCGTGGCCTTCGTAACAGGCCGGTTTCCCTTGCTCGCCGCAAATAGGACATTCCGGGCAGATACAATCATCCCATAATTCACCGCATATTTCGCAATATCCTTGTATATCCGGCGCACCGCACGCTTCGCACATAATTAGTCTCCTTTTAAAAAACTTCTTATAAACTTTAAAATAATAGGACTTATATACCAAGGAATTTTACCTGATTTTAAATAATCCGCTTTTTCGAGTGGGTAAATTTCCCTTAATCCCCACCATTTTTTATAAGACGGCAACGAGCATATCTCGTCCACCATAACGTCATGCGTGGCGGAATAAGATTCTCCGCCGGATTTTATCCAGCGTTTATAACTTTCGGTATTGCTGGAATCTTTTAACCATGTTTTATATGCTTTCGTTTTTCTGTATATCGCGCTTTTAATTTTTTCTTTAATTATTTTAAATAAATTCATTATTTCCGCCTTTTGTCGTATTTTCTTTTAATTTTTATAGCTTATCAAACGGTTTTCCGCAATTTTAAAATATTCTCTGTCTATTTCAAATCCTAAAAATTTTCTATTAGTTTTTAATGCGGCAACTCCCGTTGTTCCACTACCCATGAACGGATCGAGAACAATCTGCCCTGAAATAGTAAAAATACTAATTAATCTTTCCATTAGTTCTACCGGTTTTATCGTCATATGACCAATTTTTTCTCTCATATTTGGTTTTTTATAATTAAATACAGTAGATTGCTGTGTTTCAAAATCTGTTCGAATAAGTCCCGTTTTCCACTTTAACCAATTTCTAACAAATGTACCTTCTTTTGGTTTTTGCGCAAGAACAATACATTCAAATTTTGGTCTTAATTGCGGCGTTTTTCTATTTTGCAATTTAAGGATAATACTCTCTTTCTCGCTATCGGATAGTTTCATTTTTTTAATAAAATGATTTTGAGTAAAAGCTTTCCCTTGTCCTCCGTT
>DAHWHJ010000095.1:0-9076 GCA_027335745.1 bacterium
ATATAATATTAGTTTTTAAAGATTTTTAATTTATCCGGTTGGAGAAATTTATGATGATAAAAGATTTTGAAACCATTAAAAGACTTCCGCCTTACGTTTTTGCGGAGGTAAACAAAATAAAAATGGAAGCCAGAAAACAGGGCGAGGACATTATCGACCTCGGCATGGGTAATCCGGATTCTCCGACCCCGGATTATATAATAGAAAAATTAGTCGAAGCATCTAAAAATCCAAAAAATCACAGATATTCGGTATCGCGCGGAATATTTAAACTCAGGCTTGCTATAGCTAATATGTATAAGCGCAATTACGGCGTCGAACTTGACCCGGACTCTGAAGCTATAGTTACGATGGGCATAAAAGAAGGCTTGAGTCACCTTATGCTTGCGATTATAAACAAAGGCGACGTCGCCTTTGTGCCGAACCCTACATACCCTATTCATGCTTACAGCGTGATTATCGCAGGCGGAGACGTTAGAAGCATACCGCTAATTCCGGGCGAAGACTTTTTTGAGCATCTTATGACGGCGCTTAAGCAGACATGGCCTAAGCCCAAGATTATAGTCTTAAGTTTTCCGCATAATCCCACTACCGTTACGGTAGAACTTGATTTTTTTGAAAAATTAGTCGATTTTGCAAAAGAAAACGGAATATATATAATTCATGACAACGCATATGCGGATTTAACTTTCGACGGATATAAAGCTCCGAGTTTTTTGCAGGCGAAAGGGGCGAAGGATGTCGGGATAGAGTTCTTCTCTATGTCCAAAAGTTACAGTATGGCGGGGTTCAGGGTCGGGTTTGCTCTCGGCAATCCAGTTTTGATTAATGCGCTTTCGAGAATAAAGAGCTATTTAGATTACGGAATGTTTCAGCCTATACAGATAGCCGCTATTATTGCTTTAAACGAAGAAATGCGGCATAACGCTATAAACGATATGGTGCTGCATTATAAAAACCGAAGAGACGTATTAATAGAAAGTTTTAGATTTGCAGGCTGGAATATAGAAAAACCTAAGGCTACTATGTTCGTTTGGGGAAAGATTCCGCAGCAGTTTTTAGACGCAGGGATTAAATCTCTCGAATTTTCAAAATTATTGCTCGACAAAGCAAAAGTTGCGGTATCTCCGGGCATAGGGTTTGGGGAATACGGCGACGAATATGTTCGGTTTGCGCTTGTAGAAAACGAAATGCGCATAAGGCAGGCATCGAAGGGAGTAAAACATTTTATTAATAACGAAGAGTTTTTTCATAAAGCTGTGGGGTCGGAACATATATGAGAAAAGGTATTAATATAGGATTGTTCGGTTTTGGAACGGTTGCCTCAAGTTTTTATCATATATTTTCGGAACAAAAAAGCGAACTGGATTTTATTTTTTCCATTCCTATAAATATTAAAAAGATATTTACCAGAGGAATAAGCCACCCTGTTCCCGAAAACATTAAAAGCCGTTTAGTTAAAAATGCCGGCGATATACTCGAAGACAAGGAGATTGATATTGTCATAGAGCTTATAGGAGGGATTGAACCGGCAAAAAGTTTTACTCTTAGCGCCATATCCGGCGGCAAGAGCATTATTACCGCAAATAAGGCTCTTCTTGCCGAACACGGGGAAGAGGTATTTAAAAAATGTATAGATAAAAAAGTTCATATAGGCTTTGAAGCCGCCGTCGGCGGCGGAATACCGATATTGAGGGCAATAAAAAACGGGCTTGCCGGCGATGAAATCAAGTCGGTTTATTCGATAATTAACGGAACTTCTAATTTTATACTTTCCAAAATGACTAAAGAAGGGGGGAAATTTGAAGACGTTCTAAAGAAGGCTAAGGAAAAAGGTTATGCCGAGGCTGATCCATCGCTCGATATAAACGGCACGGACAGCGCCCATAAACTTGCGGTTCTGGGAAGACTTGCTTTTTCCACGAGTTTATCGATGAAAGATATAATAATCGAAGGAATAAAAGATATATCTCAACTTGATATAAGTTTTGCGACAGAGTTGGGATATACCGTAAAATTGCTTGGAATTCTTAAAAATGAAGATTCTAAAATAGAAATAAGGGTTCATCCTACTTTAATACCGTCTTCCAGTCTTTTGTCAAAGATAGACGGAGTATTTAACGCTTTTTTGGTAAATACTAAATTTGCCGGACCCCTTAGCCTCACCGGTTACGGCGCAGGCGGGAATCCAACGGCAAGCGCTGTAATGGGAGATTTAATGGAAATAGTTTCAAGACTAGTAAACGAAGATAAACATCACGATTTTATTATTTCCAAGAAAAATAATAAGCTTAATATTAAAAGCAAAAAAGAAATTATTTCGAGATACTATCTAAGGTTTTCCGCATCGGATAGACCGGGAGTTCTTTCTAAAATATCGGGAATTCTGGGCGAAAATTCTATAAGCATAAGTTCTATGATTCAAAAAGGCAGGAAAGTCGAAGGCTCGGTTCCCATAGTTATCACGACCCACGAGGCTAATGAGGAAGAACTGTTTAAAAGTATAGAATTATGCGACAATCTGGACGTTATTTCCGCTAAAACTATGGTTTTAAGAATCGAAGACAATATAAATTAAGATAATATCGTTTAAATAAAAAGTTATAAAATCGCGGGAGAGGAGGGTAGTTTGGTACTTACTAAATATGAAGGCGTAATCAAAAGGTATCGCGAGTTTTTACCGGAAATAGACGACAGACATATAATTACTATACATGAGGGTAACACCCCTTTAATAAAAGCGCGCAATTTAGGGAATGTTATAAACCCCGATATAGAAATATATTTTAAATATGAAGGTTTGAATCCGACAGGTTCCTTTAAAGATAGAGGCATGACTATGGCGGTATCTAAAGCCGTATCCGAAGGTTCAAAAGCCGTAATATGCGCTTCTACCGGCAATACCTCGGCATCAGCTTCGGCTTATGCGGCAAGAGCCGGAATAAAATCTTTCGTTTTAATTCCTGAAGGCAAAATAGCGGCGGGCAAGCTCTCTCAGGCTTTAGTCCACGGCGCCGTGGTTATGCAGATTCAGGGAAATTTTGACGACGCTCTGGTAATTACCCGTGAAATCGCAAAGGATTACGACGTTACATTAGTTAATTCCGTAAATCCGTTCAGATTAGAAGGGCAGAAGACGGCAAGCTTTGAAATAGCCGACGAACTCGGCTCCGCCCCGGATTACCATATTCTTCCGGTAGGCAATGCCGGAAATATTACGGCTTACTGGAAGGGCTATAAAGAATATTATGCCGCCGGCAAAATCAAAAGCCTTCCAAAAATGCTCGGTTTTCAGGCGGAAGGCGCCGCTCCTATAGTTTTAAACCATGTAGTCAAAGAACCGCACACGATTGCAACGGCGATAAGAATCGGCAATCCTGCAAGCTGGCAGAAAGCCGTTGAGGCAAGAGACGAATCGGAGGGATTAATCGAATCTATAAGCGACGAAGATATATTGAAAGCATATGCTCTGCTTGCAGGAAACGAAGGTATATTTTGCGAGCCGGCTTCGGCGATAAGTTTTGCAGGATTAATAAAATTAAACGGACGCGGATTTTTTGAAAAAGGTTCTGTTTGCGTCTTGACTCTCACGGGACATGGGCTAAAAGATCCGGGAAACGCTTTAAAAGTTTCTAAGGAACCGGTGGTCGTGCCATGCAATAAAAATGCAGTTCTGAAAGTTATGGGATTGAAGTAAACTTCATAATCAGGAGGATTAATTTAATTATATGAACAAACACAAGTATGTTATTTTATGCCCGGACGGTATGGCTGATTTACCTCTGTCGGAACTCGGCGGAAAGACGCCGCTGGAATATGCAAAAACGCCGAATATGGATTCCGTAGCGTCGAGAGGAGTTACAGGTTTGATGAAAACTATTCCCGACGGATGTCTTCCGGGAAGCGATATAGGTTCTATGTCCATACTTGGTTACGACCCGTTAAATTATTATACCGGCAGGTCGCCTCTCGAAGCGGCAAGTATGGGCGTCGAACTTGAAAAATACGACGTTGCATTTAGGCTAAATCTCGTCAATATACTGCATAAAGACGGAGAAGAATATATGCATGACTATTCCGGCGGACATATTACTACAGGTGAAGCAAAAAATATAATCGAAACATTTCAAAATGAACTCGGTAACGAGCGTTTTACATTTTATCCCGGAGTAAGCTACAGACATCTTTTAGTCGTCAAAAACATAAATATAAACGGTCTTCAAACCGTTGCGCCCCATGATATTCCGGATTTGCAAACCGACGGATATCTTCCTCACGGAGCGGTTTCAAGCGGAGAAATATTGGAAATAATGAAAAAGGCGGAGAAAATATTAGAAAATCACGACGTCAACAAAAAAAGAATTGCCGCAGGGAAACTACCGGCAAATTCAATATGGCTTTGGGGGCAGGGATATAAGCCTTCCATGCCGACTATTAAAGATGCCTACGGTTTGAGCGGTTCGGTAATTTCGGCTGTAGATTTGGTTAAAGGAATAGGCAAATATGCCGGACTTAAAGTAATAAACGTTCCCGGAGCAACCGGATATTTAGATACAAATTATAAGGGCAAAGTTGAATACGGCATGGAATCATTGAATAACGGAGATTTTGCGTATATTCACGTCGAGGCTACCGACGAAGCGTCTCATGAAGGAAGCGTAGATAAAAAAATAAAGGCGATAGAAGATTTCGATAAATTTATCGCCGGAGGGGTTTTGGAGGGGCTTAAAAAATTTGATGAATATACCCTGATGATTTTACCCGATCATTACAATCAGGTTAAATTAAAGAAACACACGCCCGAACCGGTTCCTTTCTGCGGTTTTTCGACGCAAATTAAAAATGCGGAAAGTAAATACAGAGCCGATTATTATTCTGAGGCGTTAGCTCAAAACAGCGGTTTATTTTTTGATTCAGGTTCATCTTTATTTAAGTCTTTTTTAAATTCTTTTAAAGATTTTGTTTAATGAAATTAATTTTTTGCTTGATTTTAAAAAAATGTTTTATTATAATCTATAGCAGCTAAAATTTAGGCCTTTATTACAATTAACTTAAATAGATTATAAGGAGGTAATCTATCTATGGCATCTTATCAAAAACTTACCGAACCCAAGGAAGGTTCGAAAATCAAGGTCTTAGGACCTAACAAATTTGAAGTTCCGAACGACCCGATCATTCCTTTTATAGAGGGCGACGGAATCGGCGCCGATTTAACGAGAGCTATGCATGTCGTTATCAATGCGGCAGTTAAAAAAGCGTACGACGGCAAAAGAAAAATCAACGGGTTTGAAGTTTACGCAGGAGAAAAAGCGGTTGAGAAGTACGGAGAAGGGCAGTATCTTCCCGAAGATACTATAAACGCTCTCAAAGAATATCCGATCAGCATTAAAGGGCCTCTAACCACTCCTATAGGGGGCGGGTTTAGATCTTTAAACGTGACTATCAGGCAGGTGCTTGACCTTTTTGCATGCGTAAGGCCGGTTAAATATTATAAAGGAATACCTTCCCCCGTTAAGCATCCGGAAAAAGTCGATATGATTATTTTCAGGGAAAATACCGAGGATATTTATGCAGGTATCGAATTCAGGTCGGGGAGCGAAGAAGCCAAGAAACTTAGAGATTTTTTAATATCGCTTGATCCAAAAAACAAAGAAAAAATTAGAGAGGATGCAGGTCTCGGAATAAAGCCTATGGGACCGTTTGCGTCTAAAAGACTTGTTAAAAAGGCTATACAATATGCCATAGACAACGGCAAGTCCAGCGTCACGTTAGTCCATAAAGGCAACATAATGAAATTTACGGAAGGCGCTTTTAAAGACTGGGGATATGAAGTAGCAAAAGCGGAGTTTAGCGATAAGTTAATTTCGGAAGCAGAGGTTGCAGGTTCTACAAATAAAATCATTATTAAAGACAGAATAGCGGATTCTATGTTTCAGCAGGGACTTCTGAGACCCGAAGAGTATTCCGTTCTTGCATTGCCTAATCTTAACGGAGACTATATGTCGGATGCTTTAGCCGCACAAGTCGGCGGACTCGGTATGGCTCCCGGAGCAAATATGTCGGATACCATTGCAGTTTTTGAAGCCACGCACGGTACGGCTCCGAAATATACCAATATGGATAAGGCAAACCCCGGTTCTTTGATTCTGTCCGCGGTTATGATGTTAATACATATGGGCTGGAAAGAAGCGGCAGATCTTGTCGAAAAAGGCATAAACAGAACTATCGAGCAGAAATACGTAACTTATGACCTTGCAAGACAGATGGAAGGAGCTACGGAAGTTAAATGTTCGCAATTCGGAGAAAGAATAGCCGAAAATATGTAAAATATACTATATATTAAGTTAAAACGGCGTTCCGGTTGACATCGATACAAACCGATCGGAACGCCTGTTTTAAGTTAAAACGAGGATTATTATTTATGAAACTTTACGAATACGAAACATACGACACCATATTTAAAAAATACGGCGTGCCCACGCCTAAGTATTTAGTTGTTCAGCACCCGGGTCAGAACGTAGCGGATTTTGTCGAACAATATGGCGATGTCGTTATTAAATCACAGGTGCTTGTCGGGAAAAGAGGAAAAGCCGGAGCCGTTAAATTTGCAAAAACGGGCGACGAAGCCAACGAACACGTGCAGGCTTTAATGGAAGCCGAGGTTTACGGCGAAAAGCCGGTAAGCGTAATCCTGCAGGAAAAAGCATCTATAATCAAAGAGCTTTACGTCAGTTTTACATATTCTTCAAAACCAAGGCGTCCGGTATTCGTAGTTTCGCTTGAAGGCGGAATGGATGTCGAGACGCAGGACCCTTCTAAAATATTTAATTTTGAAATAAATCCCCTCGAAGGGCTTTTTCCTTATAAGATTAGGGAATACTTAATCGAAATAGGATTGGAAGATAGGCCGGTATTAAGACAGTTATCCGAAGTCATAGCAAATATGTATAAAGGTTTCTGGAATTCGGAATCGAGGCTTTTAGAAGTTAATCCTTTAATTATAGCCGGAGACAAATCGAATCCCGATAAGCAGAAAATTTTTGCAATAGATGCCGTAACTATGATAGACGACGATGCAAGGATAGCCCCTTCAAAAATATATACTGCAAGAGGAGCTATGGGGAGACCCCTTACGGAAAGGGAATCGGCGGCACACTTAATCGACAGAGACGACCATAGGGGAAAGGCCGGTTCTTACGTTGAATTAGACGGAAATATCGGAATGATGACCTTCGGCGGCGGCGGTTCGACCATTACCGCCGAAACTGTTTTCGCACTTGGAATGAAACCTGCAAACCTTACCGATATCGGCGGAAATCCGCCTGCGGAAAAAATGAATAAAATTTCAAAAATTATACTTTCAAAACCGGGATTGAAAGCGGTTTTGGTATGCGGCGGAACGGCAAGCAATACGAGAATAGACGTAACCTTAGGCGAAGGTTTGGTTTCTGCGATAGAAGAAATGAAAAAAGACGGAACGTTTCCGGAAGGATTGGTATGGGTGGTCAGAAGGAGCGGTCCCGAATATCAAAAAGGCTTGAAAATGCTTTACGAATGTTTCGTAAAAAATAACATAGAAGGAGTTATATACGACTCTGAACTTCCTCTTACCGAAGCGCCTCAGAAACTTTACGAAATCTTAAAATCTAAAAATTTAATATAGCTCTTAAAAGAATTAACTGGAGATTATTTATATGATGAAAGGCACTAAATTTTTAAACGACGATACCGGCGTTATAGTAATCGGTATTACCGGAAGAGAGGCTTCTCAGGTCGTTATAGAATCAGAAAAATTATTCCCGGGCATAGTAAAATGCGGCGTAACTCCGGGAAAAGGCGGAACTGTTCTAAAAGACGAGTGCCCCGTTCCGGTTTTTGATACCGTTAAAGATGCTTTAAAAGTCAAAGAACTAAAGGAATTGGTTAATACCGGACTTATATACGTTCCTCCTACCTCAGTGCTTGATGCGGTTTACGAACTTATCGACAACGGTATTAAACTTATGTATATAATAACGGAACATGTCCCTATAAGAGATTCTATAATAATATACGAACTTGCGAAAGAAAAAGGCGTTACTATAGTCGGCGGAACGTCTCTTGGGTGCTATGTTCCTTCGGTCGGAAGAATCGGAGCTATCGGCGGCAAAGACCCAAGCATAGCATTTAAAGACGGCTCCATAGTCGTTCTTTCCAAAAGCGGCGGGCTTACCGTTACCACATCCGAAATGTTTAAAAGAAGGGGTTTCGGCATTTATATGGCTTTAGCGGTCGGCGGCGACGTTATAGCCTGCACGACTTTTGCCGATGTTCTGCCGGAACTCGAAAAAGATAAAAACGTTCAGGCATGCGTTATAATGGGAGAACCGGGAGGCACATACGAAGAACAGGTTGCGGAGCTTGTAGCTAAAGGCGGATACACTAAACCTTTAGCCGTGTTCGTTTCCGGAGTTTTTCAGGAGATGATGCCGGAAGGCGTTTCGTTCGGTCATGCAGGCGCCATTGTCGAAAGAGGTATGGGCAAAGCGACTAATAAAATAAAAATGTTGGAAGAAGTAGGTAAAAAAACCGGAACTATCAAAGTTGCAAAATTTTACCACGAACTTGTAAATTCATTGATTTCGCTCGGAGTCAAAAGAGATTTTGAAGATAGTTCGTCCGATAACGTTAAACCTTTATACAGCACTTTAAAGTAATAAAAGAAAAAGAAAAGGGGACAGATTGATTTAATTTAATTTAATTTATAAGGAGCATTAGTTTATATTATGTCCGAAACGGTTTCCCAAAAAGAATGGCGCAGCGCAATAACGTCAAATCAAGACGGCAAGATTCTTATTAGAGGTTATAATCTTGACAATTTGATAGGCAGTAAATCTTACGCTGAGGTCTGCTTCCTGCTTCTAAAAGGCGAACTTCCAAATCAAAATGAAGCTAAAATGCTCGACGCAATTTTTGTTTCGTGCATAGATGCGGGCATAGCGACGCCTTCAGCCGTTGCCGCAAGAACGGTATTTTCCGGCGGTAATTCGCTTAACGCCGCCGTTGCCGCCGGAGTTTTGACTCTCGGCGATGCGCA
>DAHWHJ010000081.1:0-5997 GCA_027335745.1 bacterium
ATTCCCGCGAAAGCGGGAATCCAGAAATAAAAAACCCTATTGCATAATTAAATTATATTTAATCCTAATTTATCGCGTGTTATGTTTAAAGAAATTCGTATAATAGGACTCGGCTTTATGGGCGCATCCCTTGCGGGAGCCGTCAAAAGAAAATTTCCGGAAACAAAAATCAAAGGATACGATGCCGTTAAAAACAACATTGATTACTGTATTTTTAAAGGGATAATAGACGACGCCGCCGATATCGAAAAAGAGGTCTGCTTATCCGACTGCCTGATAATAATGTGTATTCCTCCCGCTGCTATCACAGCTTTTTTTGAAGAACACGGGATTTTTTTTCTCAATGCGCCTTTAGCGACCGATATAGGGAGCGTTAAAAAGGGCATTACTTCTAACGCGGAGGCAAAAAACATTAGAAATTTCGTAGGTTCCCATCCTATGTGCGGTTCGGATAAAACAGGACCGGAAAATGCCGATTTTTCGCTTTTTGACGGCAAAAAATGTATAGTTATCAGAGAAGACGCCGATTTAACGGATAAGCGGAGAATGGAAAAAATAGAACAAACGGCGGAATTCTGGAAATCTTTAAATATGAACGTTATTTTTACTACGGCTGAGATGCACGACGATATAGCGGCATACACAAGCCATCTCCCGCATCTTATAGCTTTTTTGCTGTCCGATACGGCGCTTTCTTATATTTTGAATAAAAATAAAAATGCAGACGGACTTACCGGTTTTATAGGAAACGGTTTTAAGGATTCGACAAGAATAGCGTCTTCTTCCGCCAAATTATGGACGGATATATTTCTTATGAACGGCGCAAACATTATTGCTTCTTTGGAAGACTTTACGGCGTCGGCAAATACTATAAAAGGATTTATAGAAACGGGAGATAAAGAAAGTTTAAGTTCTTACTTAGAGAAAATTGCGGGAGAGCGGAAAGAGGCAGGGATTTGATAGAATTTAAACAGGATAAAGTCTTAGTTAAAGGTCTTTTAAGCGGAATTAAAGCCGGACTCGAAGTTCCCGGAGATAAATCGATATCCCACAGGGCTGTTATGCTCGGAAGTTTAGCCTCCGGAAAATCGGTCGTATCCAATTTATCTTTATCGAGGGATAATCTGGCTACAGTTGCGGCATTCAGGAAACTCGGCGTAAATATTAAAAAACAAAATTTAAACGGTTCAGGCAGGGATTTTATAATAAACGGCGCAGGTCTTTACGGCTTAAAAGAACCCGAATCAGTAATAAATGCCGCTAATTCCGGAACGCTGACGAGACTTTTGGCGGGGATACTTGCAGGGAACGATTTTTTTTCCGTCATTTCCGGAGACAAGTATCTTAATTCCCGTCCGATGAAGCGCATAATAGAACCGTTAAGCCTTATGGGGGCTAAAATAACCGGACGAAAAGGCGGCGGTTATCCGCCTTTAGCGCTTACGGGGAGCAGATTAAAATCTATTTTTTATGAAGTTCCGGTGCCGAGCGCACAGGTTAAATCCTGTATTATGCTTGCCGCTCTTTTTGCAGAAGGGGATACGGTTATATTTGAGAAAAAGGAAACGAGGGACCATACCGAAAATTTATTAAAACTGCAGGGGTATCCGATTAATGTCGATGCCCCGGTTAACGGCGGCAGTCTTATAACGGTTAAAGGGCGCGGCAAAGGTGAATTGAAACCTTTTAATATCAATATTCCCGGCGATTTCAGCAGCGCCGCATTTTTTATCGCGCTGGGTATTTTAAGTGAAGGTTCTGAAATTACCGTCGGCAATGTTCTCCTTAACGATAAAAGAACGGGACTTATTAAGGCGCTGGAAATGATGGGCGCAGACGTTAGTTTGACCGTTACCGGAGAAGTTCCGGAAAAAACGGGCTATATAAAAGCAAAATACTCCGCTCTTAGAGGCATAACCGTCCCTCCCGAACTGGTTCCAGATATGATAGACGAGTTTCCGATTTTTTCGGTAATCGCTTCTTTTGCGGAAGGAAAAACGATTGTAACGGGTGCAAAGGAATTGAGAGTTAAAGAAAGCGACAGAATCAAAACGATAGTTTTTAATTTAAGCAGAATCGGAGTCGATATAAAAGAATTAGAAGACGGTTTTGAGATAAACGGCAGACCGGATTTGGTAAACTTTAAGCCGAAACTAACCGCATTAAATTCGTTCGGCGACCACAGAATCGCTATGTCGATGATAATTGCCGGACTAATTATTAAAAACAGGAAAATAGAAATAAGGGATATAAGATGCATAAATACCTCTTTTCCCGAGTTTTTCGCCATTCTTTCGGAAATAACGGCATAAGAGGATAATAAAAATATGGAAATTATAGTGGCGCCTTCCGCCGGATTTTGTTTCGGGGTTAAAAGAGCCGTTAATATGGCTTTAGACGCCGCGGACAAATATAATCCTTCAGAAAAATTAAATACATTAAATACGCTGGGTCCTATCATACATAATCCTCAAGTAGTGAAGTCTTTGGAAGAAAAAGGCGTGTTTCCGATAGAAGATATAGATTGCGGTTGTTTCGACGCCATACTCATACGTTCTCACGGAATTAAAGCCGAAGTTATGGAAAAATTAAAACTTAAAGGCTTAAAAATAATAGACGCCACCTGTCCGTTTGTAAAAAAAGCCCAAAATTATATAAGCGAAGCCGCTTCAAACGGTTACTTTATAATAATGGTCGGAGATAAAAATCATCCGGAAGTTCAAAGCGTGATAAGTTTTGCCGCCAAAGGACGATTTTTAGTTATAAATAATATAGAGGATCTAAGAAAAGTTCCCGTATCCGAAAAATTGGCATTAATTTCACAGACTACGCAAGACGTGAATTTTTATAGACTCGTAATAGACGAGATAAATAAAATAGCAAAAGAAGAGGTAGTCGTCTTTGAAACTATTTGCGACGCTACTATGATAAAACAGGAGGAGGCTAGGATTATAGCGTCTAATGTCGACGTAATGATAGTGGTAGGCGGATATAACAGCGCAAATACGAATAAACTGCAGAATATATGTAGAAAAATTCAAAAAGATACCTATCATATAGAAACGGAAACGGAAGTTAATCCGGAGTGGTTTATAAATGCAAAAAAAGTCGGTATCACCGCGGGGGCATCTACCCCGGACTGGATAATCGACCGGGTCTTAAAAAAAATTCATGAAATAGATGAAGCCGGATTAAAAAGATTTGCTTAATTTGTATAAATGTGGTAGATTAGTTTTATTAAATTTAGGAGGTAGTAAGATATTTATGGCAAAAAAAAGTTTTAATCAATTCACCAATGACGGAAATCCCACCGAATTCGAAATCCTGCTGAGCTCTTATGAAAATATGAACAGTAAGGGGCTTGTGAGGCAGGGAAAAATTTTAAATATCGATCAAGATTATGTTTACGTCGATGTTGGAGATAAGTCCGACGGTATAATCACCATAGAGGAAATATCCTCCGGCGGCACCATTGATATTACTTCTTTTGAAGTAGGCGGTTCTATAGAAGTTTTTGTCGGCAGTTACGACGACAAGCTGGGATATCTAATATGCTCGAGAGAAAAAGCAAAAAACGTTTATGCGCTTGACGATATAGAAAAGGCATGCAACGACAACGAATTAATAAAGGGAACCGTCGCGGCAAAGACTAAAGGCGGCTTAATAGTAGATTTAAACGGGGTTACCGCATTTCTGCCCGGTTCGCAGATAGACGTTAAACTAACTCGGGATTTTGATGCTTTTCTAGGAAAGATTTTAGACTTAAAAGTTATAAGCGTGGATAAAAAAAGCTGTAATGTAATAGTATCGAGAAGAAAAGTCATAGAAGACGAAATAAAAAAATTGAAGGAGAATGTTTTAACCGATATAAAAGAAGGCGACGTCCTCGAAGGTATAGTTAAAAATATTACCGATTACGGCGTTTTTGTGGACTTAGGCGGAATGGACGGACTTATTTATATTACCGACATATCATGGAAAAGAATAGCGCACCCGTCGGAAATATTAAGTCTCGGACAAAAAATAAACGTTAAGGTTATCAAATACGACGAAGAAAAACACAGAGTTTCGCTCGGATACAAACAACTTTTTCATGATCCATGGCAGAACATAGAGGATAGACATAAGCCGGGAGATATCATAGAAGGCGTTATTATAAATATTACGGATTACGGCGCATTCGTAGAATTAGACGACGACGTCGAAGGGCTTATACACTTATCGGAAATGACATGGGAGAAAAAGCAGATAGACCCGAAAACTTTTTTAACCAAAGGACAGAGAGTAAAGGCATCCATCTTAAGTATGGAACCCGAAACCAGAAAATTATCCCTTAGCCTTAAAAGACTTACCGAAAGTCCGTGGAATTTATTAAAAGATAAATATCCGGTAGGAAAAGTTATAGAAGGTACGGTCAAAAACATATATGAATTCGGCGTTTCCGTGGAGTTAGAAGAAAATTTGGAAGGTTATATAAAGCAAAACGATTTTTCGTGGACAAAAAGAACGAAACATCCGAACGAAATATTTAATGCGGGAGAGAAAATCAAGGCGGTCGTTTTAAGCGTTGACGAAGAGAAACAGAGGATATATCTTGGAATAAAACAGCTTACCGAAAGCCCATGGTCTCATATTAAAGACAAATATTCGGCAGGTTCGGTCATAACCGGGACGGTATCAAATATTACGGAGTTTGGAATATTTGTTCAGCTTGAAGAAGGCATAGAAGGACTCATTCACAATTCAAAGATTCCCGAAAATTTTATTAAAGAAAACAATATATCCGCCGGGTCTCAAATCAATGCCGAAATAATAATGCTTGACGGCAATGAACAAAAAATCGGATTATCTCTTATTAACGTTGAACAAAATAAATTATGAGCATGAACAAACACCCTTTTTTAAGCGGATTGCTTTTTTTAATTGTATTTATAGGAATATTCGGTATATTTATCTACCTGATATTATTTAAATTTCAATCAAAATCAAGCTATAACGTCGTCAGAGGTTCATCCCGTTATGCGATAGGCATAATAAATCTTACGGGCGCCATAACTAGCTCATCCGGTTTCGTTAGGCTTTTAAACCATTATAAACGCGACGATGCCGTTAAAGCGGTAGTAATCAGAGTAAACTCTCCCGGCGGTGAAGTTGCCCCTTCGCAGGCGATTTACGAACAGCTTATGAAATTTAGAAAACACAAGAAAATAGTAGTATCTATGGATTCGGTAGCCGCATCCGGAGCATATTACGTATCTTCGGCGGCGGATAAAATAGTAGCCGAACCCGGGACGCTTACAGGTTCTATCGGGGTAATAATGGAAATGCCCAACGTATATAAACTTATGAAAAAAGTCGGGGTATCCTATAACTACATAGTAAGCGGTCCGTATAAAGATATAGGAACGCCTTTTAAAGAAATGACCCCTATGCAAAGAGAAAAATTGCAGGGCGTCGTAATGAATGTTTATGCTCAATTCGTAAAAGCGGTGGCTAAAGGCAGAAACCTTAAAGTTACTTACGTGAAAAAACTTGCAAACGGCATGGTATATTCTGGGCAACAGGCGCTCAAATATCACCTCGTAGATAAATTAGGCGATTTTCAGGATGCGGTTAAAACAGCGCAAAAGTTAGCCGGAATAAAAGGTAAACCTACTTTAATATATCCCGTCAAGAAACATTCTAACTTATTTCAATCGGTTATAAAAAGAGCCGTCAAGTCTTTTATCGACAATATCGGAGGGGCATCTTTTATTAAAGGCGGGGGACTTGTTTCGGACAACAATACGAGATTAGATTTCTAAAAATTTAATTTAAAAAATGCCGTATGGAAATTATCTATGCACCGTGGCGTATGGATTATTTAGTAAAAGATAAATCTAAAGAAGAGTGTGTTTTTTGCGTAGACAGCAAATGTTATGAAGACAAATACGTTCTTTTTAAAGGAAAATATTCATACGTAAAATTAAATACTTTTCCTTATAACTGCGGACATCT
>DAHWHJ010000106.1:0-8982 GCA_027335745.1 bacterium
AAAAATAATGGGATATTGTATAGATAAAATATTTTAATTCCCGAAATTAAAGAAATAAAAAACAAAAGAAAAGAAATCGTAAACATATAAAAAAATACATCTTTTATTTTTTCCCATATTTTTATATATTTTTGGTTGTCTCTTTTAGTGTTTTTTTCCTCAGCATAATGCCCCGCTAAGGCGTGTTTTAATTTCTTGATAAATAAGTGAAACTTGCTGATTTGCTGTTCTTCCATTGTTTTTTCTCCTTATTAAAAGTTATTTTTATTGATATAATATACAATATTATATCATATTATATTGTATGTCAAGTGTTTTAATATACAATATGATTATATTTAATAAATACTATGATATTTAACTAAATGCATTAGATATGCGCTATATTGCCCGCCCGCCTTATAGAACGTAATGAGTATAACCAATAGGCCTAACAGCTGAAATAAGCCGTTCCAAAATAAGCTGTTGTAATTTATATGCGCAATAGCGTATCTTTGAAATCTGCCGTTCTTTTTAATGAATATTCCGCCTTCGGTGATAACGTCTATGGATAAGTGCAGCGGACCCACAAATAAACCTTGTAAAAGTATCCAGTAAGGAACCACTTCCGGAATAAAAAAATTAAATTTATTCTTAGGCAAATGCGGCAAAGCAAAAAATAAAATGATAGCCGGCAATCCGCCCCAGATGAAGCCCCTTAAAGGGCTATGCGTTTTATAAGTTCTAACAGGCACGCCGTAATTATTAGTCTCGTGTCCAAAGAAATCTATAATCGTATCGCCGGTTATAGAAAGTATCGCCGCCGATATTAAGGACAAAACAGGATTTACGAATAAGCTTCCTATGGCCGTAAGAATACCTATATTGAATAAATTATGCGTTTTGAGTTTCATATATCCTCTTGACCGCTTTTTGCGTTGCCCTTTCAAAAAGATTGGGATATTTTTCGCGGTTTTCATATAGAATTTTCTGCTCGATGAAGCATTTTAATTCAAGCTCCGCGATTATTTTTCTCATCTCAATGTCCTTGATTTGCATCCGTGAAATAAAATTATTTTTTAATCTGCTTTTTTCTTTTTCAGGAATATTATTTATGGCGAAATATACCACTTTCTCTAATTTCCTTTCTTCTTCGTGAATGGCCGACCTTTCGTAAGTTTCTTTATCCTGACGATTATTTATGACTAATTTCAACATTTTTTACCTCCCGCAAATTTATTTATTATGGTTGATTTTATGTAATTTAGTTTATTTATGTTGTTTATGAGGTATCGAGGCGGTATTCTTCCCGCCTTAGTCCATGTCTTTTTCCGTTCGTAATCTCTTCCGTTATTTCATCCGTCAATCTCTTTAATTCTTCGGGTGTCAAAATTACCTCGCTCGTATCCTCTGGTTTGAGCGGCTTAAGTATTTCTGTTTGTGATTCTTTTTCCGCCTGAACTTTTAACTGCCGTTTTTTTGAAATATCGGTATAGGTTTTATTTTTTAGCGCCGAAATTAGGTATCCCAGCGGACTCCTTATTTTTTCGTTGTCGAATTTTTGCTTGTTTATGTAATCGACGAATTCCGCCGCGATAAAAACCTCCTGGCCGTGGCCTCTAAAAAGATTACTTATAAACTTTTCGTTAAAATCTTCTTCGCTAAAGGCCTTAAGATTTTTAATTTTTAAAAATAGCTCTCTCGCATTTTCTTTGTTTTCTTTTTTGGAATTCTGGGAGGGGGTAGAGAGAGAGTTTTTATTTTTATTAAAGACTTTATTCTTATTCGGGTTAATTTCGTTAAGTAGGGCTACTAAATTTCCTTTAGTAGGGGCTACTAAATCTTGTTTAGTAGGGGGGTTAATTTCTTTTGGAATGGGGTCGGTTGATATATCTTCCGTTTTTTCGCCGTGCATCAAGCGTTCGAGTATGTCGTTTAAAGGCTTAAACGAATACACATTGCTGTCATACCCCTTGTCTTTCCTCGTCGTATGCGTTTTTATGATATAACCCTTTTCTTCGAGCTTTTTGAAATTCTTTGTTATCGCGGGTATTGACAGTCCCGTCTTTCTCTGTATTGTTTTAATGGACGGCCACGCCGAATCTCTCCCATACGCATATCTTATTATCGTAAAAATTAGATGCAGCTGCACGCTGTTAATTCCTAATTCGGCGCAGTGATCTATAAGCTCGTTTGATATCATAAAAAAATACTTCTTACTCAAATCCGCTGCGTCTGTCTTATCCTTGGCCGCTTCTTGTTTAAGAATTTGTTTATCCATTTAATGAATCACCTCTTTTTTAATGGGCCATCTGCTGCGCCTGTTCCTGGCGTTCCTGCCTTTGAATTTGTTCCTGCTGTATTTCCTGCTCGGTTTCCTGCCGCTGCGCTTCTGTTTCTGTTTCTGTTTCGTCGGGCAAATTAAGAGCTTCTTCGAGTATCCTCTTGTTTAGCTCTTCTTTATAATCCCGGACCTCTTCGGCATGTTCGAGATTTTCTTGGAAAAGTTCGACTTCTTTATCGGTTCCCCAGATTTTAAATTCCTCGGTGGCTCTTGTGCCGGCCGTGTAGAATTTTTCCTCGAAATTATCCGAAATACGCATATTAAGAAGATAATTGGATATGTCAATCGTTTCACCCTGGGATTTATAGACGGTTAAAGCGTATGCGTGGTCTAAGTATTTATAAGCGGCCGCATCTATGGTTACGATGTCATTATTCGCTTTCTGGATAGTAATCTGGTTATCCGCAACGCTTTTTATCGTTCCGACTTCCCCGTTCTGGACTCCAAGTTCCGTATTATTTTTTAAGAAGACTATTTTATCGTTTTCAGCAAGGTTGATGTCTTTTTCGATAAAAGCCTGCACGTCTGTTTTGTTTTTGTTCGTCAGCTTAAAATCTTTTTCGAGGCCGTTTTCCCCTTCAAGTTTTAGAATATTTTTGTCCTGGTCGATTTCTTTTACGGTATAAAGGGTTCTGTCTTTTACGCTGATAAAAACCTTATCGCCTGCCTCATAGGCTTCCGCAAAGCCTTTATTTTCTATGGAAATGTATTTATTCTCATAAATGTTAAACGACTGCCCTTCCTGGACGATTCCCCGCTCGACGAGTTCCTGCCTGATAACCGAATTTAAAGCGTTTCTTTCGTGGTTCGTATCGACTAAAATGAGAACATTTTTGTTTTTTTCGACGTCTGACAAATAATCGTTTTTTAAGGCTTGTATTTTTGCGTCCATAGCGGCCAGCTCGTCGATTCCCGATCCGCTTCCGGTCGAAAAAACTTTAAGATTGCCTGTTGATCTAACCAGGTCAAATCCTTCTGAGTATTTTGTTAATATAGCCTCCACTATTCTTTTTTGCGTTTCGCTTTTAAATCGAACCGCAATATCCATATTCGTAAAGACGTTTGGAAGCCGGCTTTCAAGCGCGGCTTTTTGCGCTTCTTTAAAAAAATCTCCGCGCTCGATAGACGGGAACTGCTTTTTATCGCCCGTGTAAACTAATTTTTCGACATCTAAGCTATTTAAGAATTTAGCCTGCTTATCGCTAATCATGCTTGCTTCGTCTGCAAAAATAAACGTTTTTTTATCGACTTCGAGTTCGAGCTTGCCGCTTTTAATTAAATCTTTAAATTTTGCTATCGTGTAAACGTTTTCAAAAGAGGAGCTGTTCCTTAGCACCTCTGCCGCCTTTCCAGTCGGGGCAAGCCCTATGACCTTATAGCCTTTTTCCTTTAAAAAATTATTTATAACCTCCAAGGCTTTCGATTTTCCGACGCCTGCGTCGCCCTGGACGACATTGTACTTAAAATTTGAAGATAAACTATTTTTAACCATCGATGTTTGGGATTCGGTCAACTTCTTGCCGAATCCTTCCTCGTAAGTTTCAATAGCTTTGTCGATATCGATGGAATTAAAGCTTGCATCGCTGTGAGCGTTCCTTAAAAATGTCTGATAGTTTTGTTTAATATCCCGCAGTACCTCTTTGGTAGTAAAGTATTTTTTATCGATTTCGACGATTTGTTTATCCGCCTTGACAGCGCTTCTAATTGCTGAAATATCTGTTTTGGCGAATCCGTGCTTTATCGCAAAGTTTTCTATTTTCTCATATTTAAAAGCTCGATAATTTTCGGTAATATCGATATGTGCCTGCCGGACCGCGTCTTTGGTTATCCCGTATCTATCGAAGCTTGTTTGCGCCTTAAATTCTTTTGTTTCTGCCGCGGTCTTTAATGATTGCCATTCCTGAACGGATTTAACCATTTCTTTAATGTTGTTTAACTGCTCCGGGGTTATTTTTTTCTCGACGAATTCTTTGGTTTCCTTGTATGTCGGATTATGCTCTTTAACGCTTCTCGTCGCCTTTTCGGCTAACTGGCGCAAATCTTTTTCGGACATATTTGGATATTTTTTCCGGAGTTCAGCAACCTTAACGTCAATCTGCTGCTGCCTTGACGAAAACAGCTCTTTTAATTCTTTAAGGTTCTCGGGCATTTTAATATCCGCCATGGCTTTTGCCCTGTTATATTCCGTTTCGTAGCCTAAATTCATAACTTTTTGGACAAAGATATTTTCCTGGATTGCGCCCATATATGCCTTATTTGCAAACATCTCCCGGAATTCTACGCTTTTAAGGATTCTTTTTATATCTTCCGTCGCGTTATGAAAAAATACGTGAAAATGAACGGCGGGGTCTAAATTTCTGCTTGCGTAGTGCGTGAATATAGTCGCTATAAGATTGCCGGTTTTTTCGACGATTCTTTCATTAGGGGAAATTCTCGTCCTGGTCGCCGCATATCTTTCTTCCATTATATTTATGGTTTCCTTGACGGACTCTTCGAAGGCCTTTAAAATTCTATCGTCGTAAAGCGCAAGAATACTCGCGTTTTTGGCCAGGGTAAAAGTATAGTCGGCTCCCGCCCTGCGGTCCGGTTCGCCGGCGTTTTTAAAAAGAGCTGTTTTTAAATCTCGAGGGTCGTAACCTAAAATCATCGCCTGAAACTGGGCCTGCGTGCAGTTTTTCCCGTTTAGTCCAAATTTTTCGGCAAGCTTGCCGTACCACTGGGCAGAATGCTCTTGCGTTTCATAATAGTATTTAGAAGCGGCTCTTGCACTTGAATTAGTCGGCGTTGTTATCATTTAAGTTCTCTCCTTGTTTTATCTTTTTCTTTTTCTTCCCATGTCCGGGTTGCCGCATATCTTTCTTCCATAATTTTTAAGATTTCTTTAACCGATTCCTTAAAAGCTTCTGCTATGCGCGGGTCGAAATTAGCCAATATGCTTGCGTTTTTAGCTATTGTGAACATATAATCCGCTCCCGTTGCGGATGAATTAGTTTGTGTTGCCATCATTTAAGTTCTCCTTTAATTAAGATTAATATTTTTATCTTCTTCTTTTTCTACGTCTGCAAGCTTTTTAACTTTCTTCAAGGCTTCGCGGACGTCTTTTTTCGTCACGGCCTGTTCTTTTTTCTTTTTTTCTTCTTTTTTTACGCTTTGGGATTCTTCTTCTTCGGCCGTTAATTTAGAAAGAATTTCAAGAGTGAGCTTCTTGGCTTCCCAGTTGTAATCCCTGTCGGTAGGAATATAGACGGCGGTATTTATAATTGGCGGATATACATAATCCTCTTTTGATTTGACAAAAACGATTCCGTCATCCGTCAAAAACTTAGCATAATATGTTAAATCGGGTATCAAGCCGATTTCAGACGGCAGGAGCATATAAGTTTCTCTTATCGAAGTCGAATAAGTCGTCGTATGTTCCTGCTTAAAAGCGGTTGAGACTGCGGTATTTGCGGCAAGTTCTTTTTTCTCGACTTTACCGAAAATGTCCGCGATAATTTGGGAACTTTTGGGATCGCCAGACCGGAAAGCATAATAATTATTTATATTGCCTATCAAATTCCAGAAACTTTCCCCGTAGATACGATAAACTTCCTGCGGGTTTTGCGTGGCGAGAAAGAAGGCGACATTCTTTTTGCGGCACATGCTCAGCGTTTCAGCGAGGTTATTAATCAAACCTAAATTTGAAAACTCGTCTATAAAAATATTAACCCGTGATTCGCCCTTGTATTTTTGATTTAGGATAGCATTGGAAAATAAGGTCGTAAATAAATTAAGGACCGGCCTCTGCATGTCGAGAGTATCTTTATGATAATTAATAAATATGCGCCGGTTGTCGTTTTTATCCGCAAGCCAGTACGTCATATCGAATTCCTCGCCTTCTTCGTTGATTGTCAGTATCCCGTCAACGAAATTGGCATAGGTCTGGTAGACGTCAGTAAAGCTGACAGAAACATTGCCGGTTAATTTTTTAATTTCTTCGAAGGACTCTTTTGACTGATAGAGCATTTGCCTTTTAACGCTTGTATTATCCGTTTCTCCTGTCCGGTAGGATTTGGCAAAAGCGTCGGCTAATATGCGCCTGGCGGCGTCTGAAAAGAATCTATTATCGTGGCTTTTGGGGTCTTCCGGGATAATATTACTCGTGATTTGCTTCACGACCGCGGGCGATCCAGCTTCGTTAAGAAAATTCCATAGAGCGCAACGCTTGTCGGTAATATCTAAAATGACGTCGCCCGGCCTGTAGTAGGCTGCCATATATTCACCCGTGATGTCGTAGAAAATAAATTTATTTTCTTCTTTATTTTCCATTCTCGACCTTATGAATTTATGTAAGAAATTTGATTTTCCAGCACCGTTGATTCCTGAAATCATTGTTCCTCTTACGTCAAATTTCTTGTCGTGCATCGCGTTTAAATCTTTTTTTTCTTCGATATCGCCGCCCCGTTTTGTGTTCGTATTTTTAATATTTTTAGTCTTCTTAATTTTGTATCTGAGCGCAATAATGGGCGGCAGTAAAATCAAGACAAGTCCAATTATTAAATCTATTCCGATTGCGCTTATACTATTATATTTATGATCGCTTAGAACCTGCCAAATTCTATTATATAAGTTAAACATATTTTTATTGGGCGGGGTTAGTTTAAGAGCATATTTCATTTTTTGGTTACATGTTTCGAGCAGCCATGCCCATTTCGAAATTGCATAAAAAATTACAAAAAAAATGATATTTATTAAGAAAAATTTTAGTATTTGAATAGTCAACAACGAGTTAAAAATAAGCTTGATTATCTTCCTCGTGTTCGTCAGGTTGACTTCATAGAACCGGACAATCGTCGAGGTTAGCATAAGGGAATAATACGAACCCGGAATGGCAAAAATAAACCCGCCTACAATGTAATTTAGGAAAGAAAAATTGTGAAAATTATATAAATCACCGCCCGCTATTAAGAACAAAACTCCTAAACAAACTAAACCAAATGTTATTAAAATATCGAACAGGCCGCTTATCATAATATCCCCGGTAAAGTCCCATATGTGCCCCGTCGTGATTAAATCGGCCGGAAGCGGTACTCCGTTTTTTTCGGCAGAGTATCTCATCTGCGCAATCGAAATCATATCTATTATGCCCCGCTTTTTTTCGCTTTTACGCCCGGAACTTTGAGGACTTTTATTAAAAGTATTGCGGAACATATCCTCGTTGAAACTGCCCATATCCATAATTTTTTTCTCCTTATTTAATGAAAAAGTTTAAATAAATATTTAAAATAAATTGTGAAAATTAACAGAAAATACAAAACCCAGAATAAAAATATATTATCTTTCCAGACCGAAAATCCCGCAGTTAAAATTATTAAAAGAGCGGTAAATTTTCGCTGGTATAAGAACATAAATTTGAATAGAAAAATTATTATCGTCATAGAATTATCCTTATATTTTTTGCATTTTTTTAATGACTTCGACGGCAAGTTTTTCTTCGTCGAACTTTGAAAGACCGTTCAAGATAATCTCATTTTTATAAATTAAATCTTTCAAATCCTGCCTGAGATTTTCTAAATCGTCTTGAATTTTTCTTATCATCAAGTCGTCTTTTTTTGAGTCAAAATAATCAATGATTATTCGCTCGATAAGCTCCGACTTAGACATATTTTTATCGTTGGCAAGTTTGTCGAAAACCATTTTTGTCGGCTTTGAAATTGTGAAATCAACTCGAACTTTTTTATTCATTTTGGCTTTTCTCCTTATGTGCTTTTTATATGTTTTAAATTTAATTAATTACAATGTCGTTTTAACGGCTAAATATTTTTTAAAATCGTGTATAAAATACAAAATTTACGCACATAAATAAAATCAACTACAACAACGCTCTGGCGGTTATGCGCCTTTAAAAAGACCGTATTTACCGGGCGTCCTTGCGTGTGTCTTTAATGGTTTTATTTTCCTTAATAATCTTTTCACTATATTGCCTTAAAAGTTCGGTTAAAAGTATGCAAATTTACATCCCTGGGGCTTGGGGACTGATACAGAAACTTTACTGCTTTTGATAATCTTTTTTCTATATTAAAATGAAACTCTCTGGGTTTCATTTCCGTCGTCGGGGAAAAAAATTTCAAAGAGAATTTAATAGGTTTGGTCACAGAACGGTCGTTAATAAAATTGATTACCGTGTTGGCACTCTGGTCGTAAAATCCTGTGAGCAAACCTGTTATAATTCTCTGGCAGGCGTTTAGGAAAATTTTATGCCCAGAGCTTGCGACGGGTGTAAAATTTTCCGTTAAGAACGCCTGTGAAATTTTTTTGTAATTCCAATCGTCGCTCCGCGACGATTCCCTATCTGAAAAATTCTTTTTTCTTTTGCAAACTTTTCTTTTTGCTTTTAAAGAAAAAAGAAAAGTTTTGAGATATTTTTTCATCATAAATTTTCTGGTTCCGGATATTTGAAACCGGCATAATTCGGCGCAGGATATTCCGGGTCGGATAAAAAATTTTTCGTGCCGATTAATTTTTTTTCTTTCTCGAAAAATTTTAAAAAGCTTTTTATTTTTTCGTGCGCGTATTCGGATTCTATTTCCTCGTCGTCGCCGATGAAATCGCCCAGACTTAAAACCTCGCCTAAAAATCTTTCCTCAAAAAATTTCTTTATCTCTTCAAGGTTTTTATCT
>DAHWHJ010000113.1:0-29694 GCA_027335745.1 bacterium
CCCGTGTTTAATATCGGCAAAAGAAAGCGGGGCATCGGATTTTTGAGAAAACAGATAAACAATATTTTCTTTCGTTATTATTTTCATTACTTTTTTATGTCAATTATTTCAAAATATGATAAGATAAATAATAACACTTAGCAAAATTTTTTTCATTATAAAAGATAAAATATCGCAACTAATGCCGGAATGGCGGAACTGGTAGACGCGCACGGTTCAGGGCCGTGTAAGATTGCTCTTGTGGGGGTTCGATTCCCCCTTCCGGCACCAGTATAATATCGATTAAATCTACATCAAATTAACCCTAAATATACGAACTTACGGAGAATTTATGATAAAACCGCTTAAAAAAATTTATTTGCCGTTTATTACGTTAATTTTATCGGGATTATTAAATTTAGGATGGGTAAATTCTAACCATAATATATGTTATGCTTTAGAAATCCCATCGGCTGCATCTTCAAAAATTTTATTGGATTATACTCATGAAACGATTACTAAAAATTATGAAGACGTTATGACCGAACACGAAATAATAAAAATAATGAACAAGAAAGGCATTAAGAAATATTCATCCCTAACCTTTCCTTTTTCTAAAAAAACCAGAAACTCAAAGTATATTTTATTAAAATAATCCAGCCGAACGGAAATATTATACATATTAACACGAATCTATTAAAGACCGTAACGGCGCCGTTTAATCCCGAAGCCCCTATTTTTTCCAATCAATTATTAAAAACAATACAGCTTCCCGGCGTGGTTAAAGGTTCGATAATCGATTATAAATATCAAACCACAGTCATAAAGCCTTATATGAAAAATAATTTTTTCACGGAAGATTATTTCGGGGGACTTTCTCCTTTGAAAAAATCGGTCTATAAATTAACGATACCCAAAGGATTATATTACCGATATGCCGAATACGGATTAAAAGAAAAACCGGAAATAATTAAAACCCCTCTGAATACGACGCTTGTCTGGTCGCTCTGGAACAGAAAAAAAATAACCCCGGAAGAAATGGGTCCCGGAGAATCGTTTATCGTTCCCCATGTTATGATTTCTTCGGTAAAATCATGGAACAAGGTTGCTTTATGGTATGCGCATCTTACAAAAGATATAATAAAGCCGGGCGGGGAACTCAATAACTATATAAATAAATTGGTTTATTCAAAAAAAACGAAATTAAAAAAAATAAAAGCGATATATAACTTTACGGCAAAAAAAATTAGATACGTCGGATACGAATTCGGAATAGACGGATACAAGCCGAGTAACGTAAATTCTATTTTTAAAAACAGGTTCGGGGACTGCAAAGACCATGCTACTCTTTTTTCGTCGATGTTGAAACGGATAGGCGTAAAAGCATATCCGGTCCTTATACCCACGACCGAAATTCCTAATATGAATCCGTATATCCCTACGCCTTTTGTTTTCGATCATGAAATAACGGCTATTAAGTTAAAATCGGGTAAATTTATGTTTGCCGATACTACGTCTAACGTTACTACTTTCCGCGACCTTCCCCCGATGGATCAGGGCAGAAACGTATTGATACTCGTTAACGGCAAAGGAATAATCGCTGAAACCCCGATATTCCCTCCGGTAATAAATAACATATCCGTAAAAGAATATGCATCGGTTTCGGACGAAGGGACATTAAACGTAAAATCATCCATCGTTTACTCAGGGGCATACGATATGTATAAAAGATACCTCTACTCGTCTTTGTCTAAAAGAAAAAAAAGGGACGGTATCTTAAAAAAAGTTATGTTTATAGTGCCTAATGCAAATCTCACCGGCTACTCTATTAAAAACGGCGACAGTCTTACAAAACCGTATATAGAAAATTTTTCGTTCACCGCAAAAAATTATTCCGGAAAAAACGGCAATACGATTGTAATAAAAATCCCTTTAAGAACAAGAACGGAATTAACAAAAATAACGGCTATGGATAAAAGAAAGTATGCTTTAAAATTCGGATATAATTTTTCGGAAAAGACCGCGGTTCATTTAAGTTTTCCAAAAAATTATAAAATAGTTTTTATTCCTAAAACCGTACATATTAAAAACGCCGCCGGGTCTTTCGCTACAAGCTATTCGGTAAAAAATAATACCGTAATTTTCCGTTCGTATTTTTCCGTAAACGGTTATAAAATAGAACCGGAAGACTATTCCGCTGCAAAAAAATTGTTTAACGGCGCAATAAAAACTTTAAACGACCAAGTTATGATATTTCATGAATAATAAAAATCTTTCCGTTCATAATAACTGGTTTAAAGAAATTTCTTCGGAAAAATCTTTAGAAGTCGGCATGGTTCAGGTTTATACCGGCAACGGAAAAGGAAAAACTACGGCGGCTCTCGGACAGGCGCTTAGGGCAAGCGGGCATAACATAAAATCATTAATAATCCAATTTTTAAAGGGCGGCTCATATTCGGGAGAGGTCAAAGCAATAGAAAACTGCATTCCGCTTATTAAAATATATCAGGCGGGAAGTCCTTTTTTTGTAAATAAGGATAAAATATCGGAAAAAGATATAGATTCAAACAGAAAAGGACTGGCGCTTGCGGAAGATACCGCCTGCGGAGAAAACGATACCGGCATATTGGTGCTGGACGAAATTAACGTCGCGATAAATTTAGGCATAATAAAGACGGAAGAAATTATAAGATTAATAAAGAACAAACGGCCGGATATAGAATTGATACTTACCGGAAGAAATGCTCCCATAGAGATACTGGATATTGCCGATTTAGTCACGGAAATGAGAGAAATAAAACATTATTATAATAAAAATATTCATTCCAGAACCGGAATAGAAAAATAATACCGCGAAGGATAAATATAAATTGATTTTTTACCATGTTGTGTATTATAATAATGAAACTTTAAACTAAAGAACACGGAGGCTACTTTAATGAAAGTAAGCATAATCGGCGCAGGCAGGCTTGGGGCAACCCTTGCATATACACTTACTCTCAAGGATATAGTAAGAGAGGTTACTCTTATAGATATAAACCATAATCTATCGAGAGGCGAGATGCTCGACATTTCGCACGGGATTTCGCTTACCGGTTATACGAGAGTGAAAACCGCCGACTACGACTCCGTAAAAGATGCCGATATTATAGTTATAACGGCGGGCATTCCGAGAAAACCCGGGGAATCGCGACTCGACCTTAACAAAAAAAATGTCCACATATTAAAAGATATAGTAAATAACATTACTAAATATAATAAAAATGCAATTCTTTTCGTAGTATCTAATCCCGTAGATATAATGACCTATGTTGCATACAAGGTTTCGGGCTTCGAAAGAAAAAAAGTTTTCGGAATGGGAACGATGCTCGATACGACGAGGCTGCGTTCGGCGGTCGGGTCGTTTTTCGACTTAAATCCGAAAGACGTCGATATAATGTTTCTGGGCGAACACGGGGACAGTATGACTCCGGTTTTTTCGCTTGCAGGCATAAACAGCGTGCCTTTAAGCTCTATACCGGGATACGACAAGAAAAAGCTCGAAGAAATCGCCGAACATTCCAGAACCTGCGCAGCGGAAGTAATCGCCCTAAAAGGCGGAACGATATTTGCCCCGGCAGTCGTTATGGCGGAAATTATAGAATCTATGGTTAAGGACAGAAGGCAGATAATGCCTCTATCCGTTTACTTAGAGGACTATTACGGAATCAGCGGTATATATACGGGCGTTCCGGCAATCCTCTCTAAAGACGGCATAGAAACTGTAATCAAACCGCCGCTTAACGAAAAAGAAATAGAAGGGCTTAAAGGCTCCGCATCCGTAATACAGAATGCGATAAAAGACTTAAAGGACGGCGGGTTTATAGATTAAAATTAAATTAAGGGTTAGTACCGCAATTCTACTAATTAATCGTGCGCGGGTGGTCGGCGAAATCAAATCTGCCGCTTGAAAGACCCCATATGTCTCCCGAACTTTTTCCAGACTTATTTTCGTTAACGGACGTTATCCTAAATCTTCCCGTATGCATTTGAAGACAGTAAATATTTAGATATAGCACATAATCGTTCATTAGGTTTAAACTTCTTGTAAAACTCTTTTCCATCGAAAAAACCGAAATATTTACGCGCCCTTTATTTACCGAAAAGGATTTTATGCCTGTTTTGCCGAACCTGCGAATCGACAAAAGATAAAGCAGATATGAAACGTTAACCTGATTTTTGGCGACTTTTCTGAAAAATACGAGATTTGTTTTAATCTTATTGGACTTTGTTATATCGCTTTTTAATTGAAAATTTAAATTATTTAAAATTTTATCGTATTTATTGAAATAATTAATATAAGACGCATATAAAAAAATAATAATCGACCAAGACACGACAATTAAAAAGATAAAAATGCCCAGTTTAACAAAATAGTTTGACCTAAAATCTTTTTTATTTAAACCGCTTCCGAGTATTTTTTCTAAATCCGAATGGAAATCGGGTTCCTTAATATCCGCCATATAAATTATACTCCTTAAATTGCGCAAATAAAAAAAATGTTTATGTTTAATTAATTTATATCATATAATTTAATTTTTGTAAAATAGACAAAATTGTTTTCTTGAATTTTAATCCATTATATTGTAAAATTTTAACAGCAAAATAATCCTGTTTTAAGCCGAAGTGGTGGAATTGGTAGACGCACCGGACTCAAAATCCGGCGGGAGCAATCCCATGGGGGTTCGATTCCCCCCTTCGGCACCACTGTAAATCTCATAGACGGTTTCATGCTTAAATAACGGTTTAAAATTTTGCCCTCATATACTGTTTCGGCCATTCTATATCTACGCCGAGTTTATGCGCCGCCATAAGGGGCCAGTAAGGATTTCTCAACAACTCCCTGCCCATCTCTACCATATCCGCCGTTCCGGAGCTTAATATAAAATCGGCAAATTCCGGTTTTGTAATAAGCCCGACCCCCGAAACCGCAATTCCCGCTTTTTCCCTTATCTCTTTCGCAAAACCGAGCTGATAGCCGTAATATATATTCATTTTGGCATTAGGCGCTATTCCCCCCGAAGAGCAGTCAATCAAAGAAACTCCGGCTTCTTTCAACATTCCTGCTAAAATAACCGCCGAATCTATATCAAACCCGCCTTCTACCCAATCTACCGCGGAAATCCTCACAAAAATAGGCTTATTCTTATGCCAACCCGTCCTTTTTATTTCGTCTATTACTTCCAACAGCAGTCTTGCCCTATTTTCAAGACTTCCGCCATACTTATCTTTTCTTTTGTTGGATAAGGGCGATAAAAACTCGTTTATCAAATACCCGTGAGCCGCATGTATTTCTATGACGTCGAAGCCTGCCTTATCGGCATTTTTCGCTCCGTTTGCAAAATCTTTTATAACCTTTTTAATATCGTTTTCATCCATTTCTTTTGGAACGGGATAACCCTCGTTAAACGGTATAGGGCTCGGCGCAAGCACCTGCCATGCCCCTTCTTCCGGCTTTAAGGGATTATCTCCGAGCCACGGAGCATTCGTCGAAGCTTTTCTTCCGGCATGGGCCAGCTGAATCCCCATCGCCGACCCGCAGGATTTGCAAAATTCTACTATAGGCTTAAAAGCCTCCGCCTGCTTTTCGTTCCATATCCCTGCGTCATAAGGGCTGATCCTTCCTTCCGGACTGACGCCGGTAGCTTCGACTATAATTAAACCCACGCCGCCGACGGCTCTTGCGCCAAGATGCGCCGCGTGGAAAGTTCCTACGATACCGTCCGTTGCCGAATACATACACATAGGCGCCATCATTATTCTATTTTTAATTTTAATCCCGTCGATTTCCAAAGGTTCAAAGAGCATTCTCATGATTATCCACCCTCCTTTTTATTTTAAATTATCGTTCATTTTTATTTGATTATATCACATTTTTTACCCGCTGAACCGCCGTTATGGTATAATTATTTAAAATGAATAACATAAGGATAGGAAGCGGCTACGACATACACAAATTTTTAGAAATTGCGCTTTTCGAAAATGCCGCCAAAAAATTATACCTCGGGGGCGTACTTATCGATGGACATATAGGAGTTGCCGCTCATTCAGACGGCGACGTCGTCCTTCACTCCCTCACCGATGCCCTTCTGGGAGCGTTATGCCTTCCCGATATCGGCGTTCTTTACCCCGACAATCTCAAATCTACTAAAGGCATTAACAGCATCGAAATATTAAAATATGCTTACAAATTGGTGCAGGGCAAAGGATACGGTTTAGTAAACGCCGATATTACGGTCGTAACCCAGACGCCCAAAATTTCCGTATATAAAGATAATATGATAGAATCCGTATCTTCCGCTTTAGACGTCGATAAATCGCGCATAAATATCAAAGGAAAAACAAAAGAAGGACTGGACTCCGTCGGCAAACAGAAAGCAATCGAGTGTTTCAGCGTTTGCCTGTTGTCGTCGGAACAAAAAAAATGAAAATTTACGCCGTGCTGCTTGCCGCCGGAACAGGTTCTCGAACCGGATTTGCAATGCCCAAACAGCTTATAAAAATTAATGGAAAGGAAATTATTCTCCGCAGTCTCGAAATTTTTTTAAAATCAAAAATTAATTTCGAAGCAGTTATCATAACTACGCCGCCGTCCTCCGTTTTTAAATTTAACTGGAACGATTTTTTTGAAAAAAATCTCAGGGAAGACGAAATGAAAAAATTGCGGATAATAACCGGGGGAGGAACAAGACAGCAGTCTGTCGACAATTCTATCAAATATTTAGAGGGCATCGTCGCGGGAGAAGATATGGAAAAAGAAAACGCCGTCGTTTTTATCCACGACTCTGCAAGGCCCTTTGTAACCGAAGCGGAACTGCATTTATTACTTGATAAAACCGTAAGCCACGGCGCCGCTTTTCTATGTTCCGATGTAACCGAAACTATCAAAGAAATTAATCCCGAAAATAAAAACGAAATTACATTGTCAAACCCCATAAAGCTTAAAACTATTAAAAGGGATTATTTAATATCGGCTAAAACTCCGCAGGTATTTAAGTTTAAATTGATAGAAAGAGCTTTAGTCAAAGCAACGGCTGAAAATTTTATATCGACCGACGACATTTCCCTACTGGAAAATTTAGGTCTAACCGCCGTGCCGATAACGGCTACCGATATGAACATGAAAATAACGTCGGCGATAGACATCGAAATAGCAGAACTGCTCTTAAACAGGTTCGATAAACTATCCGACGCTAATCTTTCCGGCAATAAGGGGAATTAATTTACCGGCGCAGGATCTTTATCGTAATTTATTTTTGCAAATATCATCCTTCCGCTCGAAGTCTGTAAAATGCTTGTGACTACGACGTTAAGCTCGGAGCCGACAAGTTTAATGGCGTCTTCGACGACCACCATTGTTCCGTCGTCCAAATAAGCAATACCCTGATTTTTCTCCCTGCCTTCTTTAGTTATCAATATGGTCATTATCTCCCCGGGAAGGAGAATAGGTCTTAGGGCTTTAACCAAATCGTTTATATTTAGGACTTTTAAGTTTCTAACCTGTGCCACTTTGTTAAGATTAAAGTCGGTGGTTATAATCTTGCCGTTTTTTTCTTTTGCAAATGCTATTAATTTTGCATCAACCTCTTTTATATTTGGATAATCGGCATCGGTAAACTCGATATTAATATTTTTATCTTCTCTTAGTTCTTTCAATATATCTAAGCCTCTTCTCCCCTTTACCCTTTTAAGCGGATCCTGAGAATCCGCTATATGCTGAAGTTCATGCAAAACAAACGTAGGTATCACAAAAGTTCCGTCTATAAAACCTGTTTTTGAAACGTCTAGTATTCTTCCGTCAATTAAAGAACTCGTATCTATAACTTTATAGTTGCGACATTGTTCTCCGCCGCCGCTTCTACCCTGTCCATCTTTTGAATCGGACTGTTGTTTAGCTCCTATGCCGAAATCGTCGGACACTCTTAAGCCTATAATAAGCCCGAGATAGCCTGCTACGAAGTTCACGAAAGCGTAAGTAACATATCCTAAATCGGAACCGGTAAAAAAAGATTTAAAAAGTTGATAAGTAATATAATTAATTATAAAAAGCCCGATGAAAAGACCTATCCCGCCAGTAAGAATTTTTTTAGTGGAAATGAATTCCATATTTTTTTCAACGGAAACTACGATAAAACCTATTGTAAAACCGAATAAAAGCCCTACATACGATAAAAAATCGTTATGCCAGTATTCCTTACCTATTAAAAAACCTAAAATCGCAGAAATGAGAACCAGCATTATCCTTATAAAGAGGATTGGTTTCTTATTAAAAATTTTCATTTATATTATTTAATTAATTATTTTTAGAATACTAAGCGATTAAATTTAAATTAGAAGACTGAACCGGAGTAGCCGGAGTATGCATAAATATCTTTTTTATTTTTTCTTCTACGAAAGTTTCCGGTCTGTTCATTACCGTAGAAATCTCTTTTATAATTAAATGTTTTGCTTTTTCAAACATCTTTTTTTCGGCAAAAGACAACTCTTTCTCAGATTTTAAAATATAAAGATCCCTTAAAACTTCCGCTACTTCAAAAAGGCATGAAGAACATAGTTTTATATTGTAGCCGTTAAACCTTTTATTCCATGATTCTTTTCTTGCGAAAGGTTTTTTGGCGCATTTTTCTTCCAGCACGTCAAAAACTTTCTGTATCTCGTTTTCTTTAATAAGAAGACGGAGTCCCACTTCTGCCTCATTTTTAACGGGCACCATAATTTTCGCATTGTTTTCCAAAACTCTGATATTGTAAAAAGACAATTCCGTAGAACCTATTTTCTGCTTAGAAATAGACTCTACTAAACAAACGCCGTACCCCGGATAAAATACAAACTCGTTTAAGTTCAACATTTTTAAGCCTCCTTAAACTTTTTAGTTCATTAAATTAATTAAAATAAAAAATTAATTAAAAACGATATTATATATAGTATCTCTTTCAGTTGGAAGTTTGCCAGTCTCTTTTATTATCTTTTTTACGTTTTTAACGCTGAGACTTACCGGATTAATCGAACCTGCATTATGGGATATTTTTTCTTCCGTCAGCGTGCCGTCAAAATCATCGGCGCCAAAAGAAAGGGAAACCTGCGCAAGGTTAATTCCTAAGTTCACAAAAAATGTTTTTATATGCTTAAAATTATCTAAAAAAAGGCGGGAAATCGCAATGACTTTAAGGTCGTCGTATCCCGACGTCATATTTGAATTTTTGATTGCGGTGTTTTTAGGCTGGAACGCAAAAGGAATAAAAGAATTAAAACCGCCTGATTCATCCTGCGCGAGTCTTATTTCGTTTAAATGGCTTACCCTGTCTTCATAGCTTTCTTTTACGCCGTAAAGCATTGAAGCATTAGAAGAAATACCGATTTTATGGGCAGTCTTGTGAATTTCTATCCACTTTTCCCCGCTTATTTTTTGCGGACATAATTTTTTTCTTATAACGGGATTAAAAATTTCTGCTCCTCCTCCGGGAATGCTGTCTAAGCCGTTTTCTTTTAAATCAAGCAATACGTCTTTTTCGGACAATCCGGAAATTTTAGATAAATAATCTATTTCTACTGCCGTGAAAGCCTGTATCATCAAGAACGGAAATTCTTTTTTTATTTCGCGGATCATATTTAAATAGAAGTTGTAAGGAAGGGAAGGATGAAGACCTCCGACTATATGAACTTCTTTAAAATTATTGGTTTCGTAATTCGTCTTAATATATTCTATTATATCTTCTATGCTCATTGAATATGCATCCGTTTCTTGTCCTTTTCTGTAGAAAGCGCAAAAAGCGCACCTATTTACGCATATATTAGTATAGTTTATATGAATATTGACGATATAATATACTTTGTCCCCGTTGATTTTAAAGTTTTTAAAATTTGCAAGTTCTCCTATTTGGAGCAAATCTTTACATTTAAACAAAAACAAAGCGTCGTCGGTTGACAACCTTATATTATTATAAACCTTTTCTCTTATTAAATCAAAAGTTTTATTTTGAATCATAACCGTTCCATCTTGCGTAAACATCGTTTTCTATATCAAGAGCGTCTAAAATTTTACCCGTTATAAAATCCACAATGTCTCCGACCGTTTGAGGCTTGTTATAAAATGCCGGAATAGGAGGAAGTATTATTGCTCCAGACGAATGAAGCGACAGCATATTTTTAAGATGTATATCGCTAAACGGGGTTTCTCTCGGGCATACGATCAGTTTTTTCTTTTCTTTAAGCATAACGTCCGCCGCCCGTTCTATAAGGTTTCCCGAAATTCCGTTTGCAATTCTGGAAAGACTGCCCATAGAACATGGAATGGCTATCATGCCCTTAACGTTTTTTGCGGAACCGCTTGCGATACGCGCCTCTAAAAAATCCTCGCCTAAAAGAGCAAAACTGTCGCCGGCTTTATATAGTCCAAATTTATTTATTATCTCGTCTTTTACGGCTTTTCCGACTGCGCTTCCCGCGCCTGTTTCCATGCCTATGTCCGTAAACATCCCCAGCTCGTCCCTAATCACCTTAAAACCGGGTTTGGATATTATAAGATGAACAAAAAAAGAGCGGTCTATTAAAGCCTTAAGAAGGCTAAAACCGAATAGCGATCCCGACGCTCCGGTAATAGCGACTATGTAAGAATGGACGTCCGCCCTTATATTAATATTTTCTTTCATATTTATTTATTTTAAAATAAAAAATTTAGAATATATGATGCTTGCCGATATAAAAACGAAAAAAGTTATGGAAATATATCCGTTCATAGTAAAAAATGCGGCATCGATATTATTTAAACTCTTGTAAACTAAAAGATGTTCATAGGCAAAAAAACCGGCTACAAGAATCATTCCTATAATATACAAAAAATTAAGATTAAATATGAAATATAGATAAACCAAACAGGCTAAGGCAAGCAAGTGTAGAATTCTGGAAACCGTTATAGCATTTTTTATTCCGAATTTTGCAGGCACGGAGAAAAGTCCGTTTGCGGTATCGAATTCGTAGTCTAAAATAGCATAAAGGATGTCGAACCCGGAACCCCAAAAAACTACGGCAAGACCGAGAATTAAAATCTTATAATTTAAGCCGCCGGTAACTGCAAGCCATGTCCCCAAAGGACCTAATGCCATGCTTATTCCTAAAACCATATGGGAAAAAAACGTAAATCTTTTCGTAAAAGAATAGAATGTAATAAAAATTATTACTAAAGGCGAAAGAATAAAACATATAAAATTCAGTTCGTATGCGGCGGCTATCAAAACGATATAAGAAATTATCCCAAAAATAACACCGTATAAAGTAGTAAGTTCGCCTTTCGGAATGGTTCTTTCCACCGTCCTTTTATTTTTCGCATCTATTTTTTTGTCTATTACCCTGTTAAATGCCATTGCTCCGCTTCTTCCCGAAGCCATGGCTATAACTATCCAAATTATTTTATAATAAAAAAAAGGCGTGCCGAAAGACGAGGGATATTTGTCGTAAAAGGCAAGTAGAAAAGCGCTGAGGGCGAAAGGCAGGACGAATATAGTATGGGAAAATTTGACTAATTCTAATGTATTTTTTATCTTTTTAAACATTTTAATTTAACTTAATCCGTATTCCTTCCATCTCTCATCGACAAGTTTTTTTATATCGGAAGACATAGTTATATCGTCCGGCCATTTTCTTTTATAACCCTCGGACGTCCATTTTTTTGTGGCGTCTATCCCCATTTTAGAACCATAATTTGGAATATCCGAAGCATGTTCTAAAACGTCTATAGGGCCTTCGACGAAAGAAACGTCTCTTTTGGGATCGATATTATTGCATATTCTCCAAATTACCTCGCTCTTGTCTTGAACGTTAACGTCTTCGTCTAGTATAACTATTATTTTGGTGAACATCATTAGACCGAGTCCCCATATTCCGTGCATTATCTTTTTTGCATGACCCGGATAACTTTTTTTAATGCTTATAAAAGCTAAATCGTGAAATATACCTTCAAACGGAAGATTCATATCGACGATTTCGGGAAATATCTTTTTTATAGCCGGCAGAAAAAATCTTTCCGTCGCTTTTCCTATATAACAGTCTTCCATAGGAGGCTTTCCGACGATAGTAGCGGGATATACGGCATCTTTCCTGTGGGTTATAAGGGTTACATGGAACACCGGATAAAAATCCTCGAGAGAATAATATCCCGTATGGTCGCCGAAAGGACCTTCAAGCCTGAAATCTTCGGAAGGGTCAATATATCCCTCGATAACGAATTCGGCATTTGCCGGAACATATATATCGTTCGTTTCGCATTTTACGAGTTCTACCGCTTCGCTCCTTAAAAACCCCGCAAACATCATCTCTTCGATATCCGGGGGAAGAGGGGCGGTTGCGGAATAAATTACTGCGGGGTCGGAGCCTATAACGACGGAAACGGGTATCTTTCTGCCAAGTTCTTTATATTTTCTGAAATGCCTTGCGCCGTCTTTGTGTATATGCCAGTGCATACCGCATGAAGAATCGTCGTAAACCTGCATTCTATACATACCGACGTTGGTAGAACCGCTTTCGGGGTCTTTCGTAAAAACAAGCGGAAGCGTAATGAATGGACCGCCGTCTTCAGGCCAAGTCTTCAAAACCGGCAAAATATCAAGCAAAGGCGGTTCGCTTACGACGACCTCTTTACATTTGGCATTTTTTACGATTTTAGGCATATAATCTGCAAGTTTTTTAAGTTTAGAAAGAGATTTTATTTTTCCAAAAAAATTAGTAGGGATTTCGGGATCTATTATTTCTTCTATTCTTTTTGCGGTATCATCGAGACTTTCTACCTCGAAAGCTTGCAATATGCGCTTATTTGAACCGAACATATTTATTAATACCGGAAAATTATAGCCTTTTACATTTTCGAATAAAAGCGCGGGTCCTTCTTTTTTTACCATTCTATCGGCAATTTCGGCTATTTCCAAAATCCTATCGACGGGAGCGGCTACTCTGTGCAAATCGTTATTTTTTTCTAAAATCCGGATAAATTCGTGCAGGTCTTTATAAGGCATAATAATATATATAATAATTTAATTAACTTTGTACTATTATAACAAAAATTTATAAAAAAATAAATCCGATTATACCCCCTTAATCCTGCAATAGAAAATATTTGGATATTTCTTTTATATGTAATTTCTGGATTCCCGCCTGCGCGGGAATGACAGACATTTGGGTTAAAAAATAAATCCCTGCATTGTCATTCCCGAATAATAAAAAAGGGGACAGATTTATTTATTTTCTTACAGCCGACTACATTTGCGGGATTTTAGACGGAAAATAAAAAATATCTGTCCCCTTTTTCTAGAATCATACTCCTTAATTTTATGGTAAAATTTAGATTTGCGTGAAAAAAGTATGTGAAAAAATGTTTACTTGCGGTTTTTTATTCTGTAGTCGCCTTTTTTAAGGGTATATCCGGTATAGTCGAAATATTCAAGCAGGGGAATTGCATATTTTCTCGATACGCAGGCAATTTCTTTCATATTTTTAGGCTCAAGCTTTTCTTCCTTTTCAAAAAAAGCGTCTAATTTAGACTTAATATCGTCTATCTGTTCTTTAAGATAATAAATGTCGCGGCTAACCTTGACGAGCCTTCCTTGTTTAAGCATAATTGCGGTTATATAGTTTAATATCTTTTTATTTACTTTTATTTTATTTTCTAACTCCGTAAAATCCGGAACGCTGTTGCCGTTAGAATTTAATAAACTTTCTATTTTTTCTACAACATTTATATGTTCGGCGGGAATAGCCGTTTCGGAAGTTTTATATTCCAATCCTTTCGGAATTATATTTCCGTCATTATACAAAATCTCTTTTTTAGACAGCAAATCTTCTAATATTGTATCAAGAAGTTCTGCCGTTCCGGATTCATTAAAATTTTGCTCAAAAATAACATATAATTCCTGCTTGTTTAACCCTTTTTTAAAACCTATGATTCCGTCTTTTGAATTTTCGTTTATTATTTTTACCAGCAAAGACCTGCCTGTATCGAAATTTTCCTTTAAAAAAACAAATTTATATTTACCGTCCGTTATTATTCTGCCGTCTCTTTTTAATTCGCTTATAACCGCCATAAAATCGGTGAAATTAATATTTAATTTTTTATAAATTTTTTCTATTGCGCCTCCTCCGTTAACTGCTATAAAACCGAAAACGGTTTCCTTAATATCATCGGAAATCATTCCTTCGTAAATGTCCTTTTTTGATTCTTCAAATATGTATTCCGGCAAAGGGTCTATAATAACGCCGCCGCCTATGGTCCTGCCTGCTCCTATATCCCTAATAATAAATCTTTCTTTATTCATCGTCGATATTTTATCGTTTAATTTAAAGAGCGCATATGAATATTCACCTGAACCGAGTTTTTTTTCAGCGTTAAGAATTATTATTTTAGAATTGACGGATGTCCCCCCTGTCATAAATGACAATAAAATATGACTTTTTAATGCCTTCTTATTCTCAAAATCGTAAAAAACTTTTGCAAAAATAGAATCGGATGCCGCAAGACCGTCTTTTACCGATATTACGTCGCCGAATTTAACGCTTTCTTTTTTTACGGACGGAACGTTAATGGATATCCTCATAGATTTATGAGCCGTTTCGACCGTTTTGTTATGAGATTCGATGCTTTTTATTCGCGCCGTCAGACCGGAAGGCATTATCTGAATTTCATCTCCTGAGGAAAAACTGCCGTATTTCAATGTTCCGGCTAAAATAGTTCCAAAACCTTTTGATGAAATAATTCTGTCTATCGGCAAAAAAACTTTTGTCGGAGCAGGTTTCATAGAAGCTTTTAAATTATATTCTCTTGCGGTTTTTTCTATTTCGTTTTTTAATCCGGCTACACCCTCTCCGGATTTAACCGAAACGGTAAATATATCTTCGACGGCTTTATCATAGCCGTATAATTTTAAGAAATCCTTTATTTCGACTCTTCTTTTTAGAACGATTTCGCCGGAAACCATATCTATTTTTGTAATTACCGGAATAATTAAATTTACGCCTAAAAGTTTTAGGATAAGCAGATGTTCCTTGGTCTGAGCCATTATGCCGTCGTCAGCGGCTACGGTCAACAAAACGCCGTCCATTCCCGTAGAACCGGAAACCATAGTCTTTATAAATTTTATATGTCCCGGAACATCGACGATTCCTACGGATATACCCGAGGGAAAAACCATATTGGCATAACCCAGCACTATGCTAATACCGCGCCTTTTTTCTTCTTCGAGTCTGTCGGTTTCCGTGCCGGTTAACGCTTTTATGAGGGAGGATTTTCCATGGTCGATATGACCCGCCGTGCCGAGAATAAAAGTATCCATATTAGCTTTATTCTATCATAAATCTGTATAAAAATAAAACAGCCCGGCTCTTTTTACGGAGCCGGGCCACCTTTAGGAGGAGTGATGGAAAGCTTACAGTTTGTCTTGGTTTTAGGAAAAATTTTTATTTCTATATTTTTTTACTCGGAGTATGCCAGATACAGTTTCATATTCCCCCTTCTTATATAAAAAAGAAACTGCTTCGATTTCTCCGCTCTGCTTATATCGTTCAAATACTCGCCTATGCCGTTAACCGTCTGATGATTTATCGATTCTATAACGTCTCCGGGCATTATTCCCATTCTTTGTCCTGCTCCGCCGGGTATAACTTTCGACACTATAACTCCGTGATGAACGTTTTGGATACCGTAACTCTGCATATTTTGAGGCGTAAGCGGGATAACCGTGATACCTAATTTCTTAGCCGAAACTTTCTGAGTTTTTTCGTTAAAAGAATTTTTAGGACTCTTCCAGTTTCCGACCGTTATCGTAAGCGTTTCTTTTTTACCGTGCCTGATAATCTCGATAGGGACGGTTTTTCCCGGCTTTGTGTTTCCTACGAGCCACGGAAGCTGGGACATCTCTCTGACTTCTTTCCCGTTAAATTTTATTATTACGTCGCCGCTTCGGAGTCCTGCCTTTGCCGCAGGACCGTTAGGAAGAACCGAGGACACTAATGCGCCGCGCGAAGTTTCAAGATTGAAAGCTTTTTTAAGAGCAGGAGATATTTTTTGTATTTCTATTCCGAGCCATCCTCTTGTAATCTTACCTGTTTCAAGCTCGGGAAGAACCTCTTTTACCACGTTTACCGGTATAGAAAATCCTATCCCCTGGGCTCCCTTTATAATGGCGGTATTTATGCCTATCACCTGTCCTTTCATATTTATAAGCGGACCTCCGCTGTTTCCGGGATTAATTGCCGCATTTGTTTGTATAAAATCTTCGTAAGGACCTCCGATGGCTCTACCTTTAGCGCTTATTATCCCGTTGGTAACCGTCCAGCCCAGCCCGAAAGGATTGCCTATAGCGAGAACCCATTCGCCTATCTGCGACTTGTTGGAATCGCCGAGAATAGCCGCGGGAAGATTATTGCCGTCGTTTATCTTCAAGAGAGCAAGATCGACCTGAGGATCCTTGCCTATAACCGTCGCCTTGAAAGTTTTCCCGTTGGAAAGTTTGACGTATATTTTAGTTGCCCCGTTTATGACATGGTTGTTGGTAATTATATATCCATTTTTACTTATAATTACTCCGGAACCTAAACTTTCTTCCGTATAATTACCCTGCGGAGCGTTGTTGTTAAAAAAATTTTTAAAAAAGTTCCCGAACGGATTAGGTTGATTTCCGAAGGGGCTTTGATACATCTGAAACGGTCCGCCTTTTACTTTTTGGGTCGTCCTTATATTTACGATAAATGGTTTGTCCTGCTTTATTAGCGCAATAAAATTGCTCGGTCCGTTCTGCGCCGGCATCGATGAATCGGTAGTAGAATAAATTATAGGCGCGCTCCCGTCGGCTAAAGATTTTTTAAATAAATGCAGATTGGCGGTTATTATGACCCCTGCAATTATACCGATAAGCACTGCGACTCCCGCGCCTAAAATTTTTGAATTAGATTTTAGCCCCATAATCTGAAAAACTCCTTTTTTGTTTGTTTAATTACTCTTTATTTATGATATGCAAAAACAATGCCAAAAAATATATTTTTTCAAATGGTATATTTTCCGGCATCTTATAATAACATTTAATTTTTATAAGATTTTATTTGCTATTATTTTGTCGTTATGACAAAATATATTTGTCATAACGACAAAACATATCCTGATTGCCGCAAGATTTTAAACAGGCTCTGTATTAACGACTATCGACTTTTCGATAACAACGTTGTTTGTTTCTTCTTTATAATCTAGAACTATCGAATCCCCCGAAACAATGCCTCCGGAAAGCAAATCCATCGCTATTCTGTCCTGTATGAAAGATTTTATAGCTCTTTTAAGCGGTCTGGCTCCGTAAACCGGATCGTATCCTTCCATTGCTATAAACTTAATTAATGAATCCGTATAATCTGCATCTATACCCTTTTCCTTAAGCGTTTTCTTTAGTTTACCCAGCTGAATATTAACTATTTTAATAATGTCCGCCTCGTTAAGCGCATGGAATATAATTATATCGTCGAGTCTGTTAAGAAACTCCGGTCTGAAATGGTTTTTCAAAAGATTCATCACGCTGTTCTTCATTTCTTCGTAATGCTGTCCGCTGTAACTCTGTATAATATCAGAACCTATATTTGATGTCATAATGACAATAGTATTTTTAAAATCGACCGTTCTACCCTGTCCGTCGGTTAATCTTCCGTCGTCGAGCAGTTGAAGCAAAACATTAAATACGTCCTGATGGGCTTTTTCGACTTCATCGAACAGAACGACGCTGTAAGGATGTCTCCTGACCGATTCCGTAAGTTGTCCGCCTTCTTCATATCATACATAACCCGGAGGAGCGCCTATAAGTCTGGATACGGTGTGTTTTTCCATATATTCGGACATATCGATTCTTACTATGCTGTTTTCGTCGTCAAACAAAAACTCGGCAAGGGCTTTTGCCAGTTCGGTTTTTCCCACGCCGGTAGGACCTAAAAACATAAAAGACCCGACGGGTTTATTAATATCCGATAATCCGGCTCTCGAACGCCGGACGGTATTCGCGACGCTGTTTATAGCCTCGTCCTGCGATATTACGCGGTTATGCAGATGTTCTTCTATAAGCAGAAGTTTTTCTTTTTCGCCTTCCATAAGTTTTGCGACCGGAATTCCCGTCCATTTTGCTACGACTTTTGCAATATCGTCCGCATCGACTTCTTCTTTTAAAAAACTTCCTTTTTTCTGCATTTCTAAAACGGATTTATTTAAATCTTCTAATTTTTTTTCTAATTCATTCAACTTTCCATACCTAATCTCGGCAACTTTATCATATTTTCCTTCCCTTTCATATCTTTGCTCTTCAAACCTTAACGAATCTATATCTTTTTTAATTCCCCCAATTTTTTGTATATGCTCTTTCTCGTTCTGCCATTTAGCTTTTTTTTGGTTAAAATCTTCTTCTAGATTTGCCAGTTCTTCGTCAAGCTCTTTCAGCCTCTTCTTAGATTCGGCATCCTTTTCTTTCTTTAATGCTTCCTGCTCTATTTTGATTTTTATAATATTTCTCTGGACCTCGTCGAGAGCGGTAGGCATAGAATCTATTTCTATTCTTAATTTTGCGGATGCTTCATCCATAAGGTCTATTGCCTTATCCGGTAGAAATCTGTCCGTAATATATCTGTGCGAAAGGGTTGCCGCCGCAATTATGGCGGAATCTTTTATTCTTATTCCGTGATAGGCTTCATAGCGTTCTTTAAGTCCTCTCAGTATGGAAATGGTATCCTCTACCGAAGGTTCATCGACTAATACCGGTTGGAATCTTCTTTCTAAAGCGGCGTCTTTTTCGATATATTTTCTGTATTCGTCTAACGTAGTAGCCCCGATAGCCCTCAATTCTCCTCTTGCCAGCGCAGGTTTTAAAAGATTGGAGGCATCCATCGCCCCTTCGGATTTTCCGGCTCCGACCAGATTATGAAGCTCGTCTATAAAGATTATTATTTTACCTTCCGACGATTTTATTTCCTTTACCACGGCTTTGAGTCTGTCCTCGAATTCCCCTCTGTATTTTGCTCCGGCTATAAGAGCGCCCAGATCCAACGAAAGAACGGTTTTATTTTTCAAAATTTCCGGAACGTCGCCGTCGGCGATTCTTTTTGCGAGTCCTTCGACTATAGCGGTTTTACCGACGCCCGGGTCTCCTATTAAAACGGGATTATTTTTCGTTCTTCTCGAAAGGACTTCCATAAGCCTTCTAATTTCTCCGTCCCTTCCTATAACGGGGTCTATCTTCCCCGACCTTGCCGACTGGGTTAAATTGACGGTATATTTTTCTAAAGCCTGATATTTATCTTCGGGATTCTGGTCGGTAACTTTAGTATTACCTCTTATGTCGGTCAGGGCTTTTAGGACCGCATCTTTGGTTAAACCGAATTTTGTTAGAATTTCGTAAGATTTAGTATCCTTCACGTCAAACATTGCAAGGACAAAATGTTCAACCGAAACAAAATCGTCCTTCATAGTATTTTTATTTTTTTCGGCGGCATCGAGTATACGTTTTAAAGGCGAAGAAAACCCCGGTTCCATACCGCCCTCGACGGTAGCAAGTTTTGAAAGGGCGTTTTCCGTTTCATTGGAAAATGCTTTTAAATCTACTCCTACTTTTTTTAATATGGAAACGGCTATACTATTCTCGTCGTAATTGAGAAGGGCGTATAAAAGATGCAGATCTCCGACTTCGGGATTTTTAGCCTCTTTAGCCGTATTCACCGTCAGATCTATTAATTCCTGCGATTTTATCGTAAAATTATTTAAATTCATAAAAATATATCACCTCTATTATAAAATTGCTTATTTTTTCTCGGAGATATAAGCCATTCTAAGGTCGTATAAAACGTTTTCTATGAGCTTGGATTCATTTTCGTCAAGGTTACCTTTAGTTTTTTTAGAGAGCATGTCTATAGTATCTATAAGATATTTCGCCGTTCCTATATCTTTCTCGTACTTTTTGGATATCGGATTCGGTATTTTTCCCAAAAAAAGCAAAGCCTGCGTATTTAACGAATAAATAAAGGTTGCAAAATCGGCTTCGAAACTAGGAATTTCTGCGCTTTGCGGCTCCTGCGGTCCCTCCGGGCCTTTTTCCGTTTCTGCCTGCTTCGCTTCGGTCGCTTCTTTTACATCGCTTTCGTTTTCGGGTTCTGAAACTTTCCTTTTATCTACGACTTTGAACGATTTTTCGTTTTCTCCTTCAGACATAATCAGGCTCCTCCTTGTATTTTTCCTTTCCGTTTTTACTCTTTTTTAAATTATCTTTTTCCGTGCCTTTATTCGCCGAAACGACAATTTTTCCATCGACAAGTTCCACGGTAAATATATCGCCCTCTTTCCATTTTAGCGTTAACGGAACTTTAATAATGTCGTCAATCGTCCGCTTAAGAAACCTTGCTCCAAATTTTGTGCTATAACCGCTTTCGACAAGATTATCAAGAGCGTCGCCGGTTACTATAACCTCCTTGCCGTGTTCAGCCATCGTTTTGTTAATAGTTTCTATATGCATTAGCGCTATCTTCTTAACTTCTTCCTTAGTTAAAGGAGAGAATATGACGATATCGTCTATCCTATTTATAAATTCAGGCGAAAAAAAGTTTTCTATTTCTTTATTTATAGTCCCTTTCAACGATTTAACGATGTCATTGGATTCTATAAAACCAAGCGGCTTCGTGAACTTTGAAAATTCATGGGAACCCAGATTTGATGTCATAATAATAACGGAATCGGAGAAATAAACCCTTTTGCCCCTGCCGTCGGTAAGAAAGCCTTCGTCGAAAACCTGAAGAAAAAGGTTAAATACGAGGTCGCTTGCCTTTTCAATTTCGTCTAAGAGAATAACCGAATAAGGATTGTCTTTTACCTGATTAGTCAAAAGCCCCCCTCTCGAAGAACCCACGATGCCTCTCGGCATACCGATTAACTTATCTACGGCGATAGAGCCGTCTTTATATTCGGACATATCTATTCTTATTATGTTTCTACCCGAACCGAAAAGATACTCCGACATGGCTTTTGCCGTTTCGGTCTTGCCTACGCCGGTCGGACCCAGAAAAAGCAGTACGGCATCGGGCCTGTTAAAATTTTCCTTTAGAGGACCTTTATTCAGCCTTAAATGTTTAGCGAGCGAACTAACTGCATCTTTCTGTCCGACTATTCTTTTTGAAAAAAAATCTTCCATATCCTGAAACCTTTCCAAAACGTCTCTTTTGATCAAATCTACAGGCATACCCGTTTCTTGAGAAATAACCTGATAGATATTTTCCTTTTTGACTATTCTGTCTTCATTGTAGATTTCGGCTTTTACGCAGCCGGAATCTATCCACCCTATCGCTTTATCGGGAAGCCTCAACGATTTAGAATAACGCGAGGACAGTCTTAATGATTCCTCGAGGGCGGAGTTTTCGATTTCGACGCCGTAAGTATCTTCAAATCTTCTTTTTAATCCGTAAAGTATTCTTTTTGTGTCTTCCGTCGTAGGCTCCTGAACGTTAACGAGTCTAAAACGGCGCGCCAGCGCTTCGTCTTCTGCGATATATTCTTTATATTCCGACAGCGTGGTAGCGCCTATAATCTGCACTTCGCCCCTTGCGAGCGAAGATTTTAATATATTGGCGGCATCGCTCGGCACGGCTATAGCGGAACCTGCGCCGATAATAGAATGAACTTCATCGACGAATAATATTATATTTTTACGCGATTTCAGCTCATTTATTATCTTTTCCATTCTATCTTCGAACATTCCTCTAAAGACCGTTCCCGCTACTAAGGAATTCATCTGAAGATTTACTATAATTTTATTCCTAAGTCTCGGCGGGACGTTATAAGGCTCAAGCTCTATTTTTCTTGCAAGCCCTTCTACGATAGCCGTTTTTCCTACCCCGGGTTCGCCTACTATTATAGCCGAATTAGGTCTGTCTATATGGCACAATATCTCCATAAGCCTCGTAATTTCTTCCTCTCTTCCAAAAACTAAAGGCAGTTTATCCATAATAGCCAGTTTGCTTAAGTTTATGGCATGCTGTCTTAAGGTGTAAGGCAAATCGTATTTTCTTCTGTTTTCATCGCTCCTGTTTCTTCTTTCCCTCATTTTTTGAAAAATCTTATCGGCAATTACGACCGAATCTACTCCGAGGCTCTTAAAAACTCTGTTGGGAGTAGAGTTGGGCTCTTGAAACATAACCATTAAAAAATCGGTGGAGTCTATAAGATTTCTGCCTGAACTTTGGGCGTAATCGTAAGCGCTTTTGAATAAATTTCTTGTCTGAAGGGAGATTTTCATTCCTTCGCCTATATATTGTTCGGACGACATCATGAAATCGTTTAAAAGCTTTATAACCTTTCTTTTATCTATTTTTAATTCTAAAAATATTTCGTTCAAAAGGTCTTCATCTACCAACGTTAAAGCATAAAATATATGCTCCAGCCCTAAGTAATAATGTTTCCTTCTCTTCGATTCTTCTATGGATATAGTAAGAACCCTATATCCGCTTTCCGATAGCTTATCTTCGTAATAGTCTAAATTAAACATAATTAGTTTTACCTTCCTTGATTTTTTTCAATCTTTAATTTCGATGCTTGTAAGCCTGAATCCGTTATTCTTTGTTTTTTTAGGTATAATTATCTCTAAAAGCCCCTCGTTAAAAGAAGCGCTTATAGAATCCCTGTTTACTGCCCGGGATAGGTCGAAAATTCTTTTAAAAAAACCGAAAGGCCTTTCCATCCTTTGAAAATTATACTCCTCAGCCGCTCCGCCGCGGCGTTTTACTCCGCTGATTTCTATCGCTCTTTCGTCGATTTCGATGTTTATATCTTCTTTTTTTACTCCGGCAAGTTCTATATATATAAATATAGAATCTGCCGTTTCAAACATATCCGATGCAGGAGTAAAATAATACATTTTATTATTTTGGTTTTAATATATTTTATGCTTTATAAATATATAGTTTATAGTTATAATTATATCAAATTAATCCTTAAATTCAAAATACAATATGCTAAAAACATTATTTAAACCTTTTTATTATAAATATATCGTAATGACGGCTATTAATGTAACCCCTTTAATAGGCGGCAAATATCTATCTACCGCATATGCCGTTTACAACAAATTAAACCCGTACGCCAGCATTATCCTGATAACCGTTTCCGAAACGTTATTGTGTTCTTTGCTGTTTTACGCCGGCGTAAAACTAAAATCTTTAAAATGGGTGCACAAGATGCTTGCCTCTAAAAAGGGCAAAAAGGCGCATAATTATGTCGCAAGATACGGTCCGATAATCGGGCTTTTCGTAGGACAGATGTTTATAGGCGCGCCGCCTATATCTTTAGCGCTCGGAGTTTTATACGAAAAGGATAAAAATATTTATAAATATTTTTTCATCCCTCTTTTTGTAAGCATTTTTCTTTATTCCATATTTAATTTTTATTTAAATACGGCGGCAATTACATCTCTGAAAAATATATTCCATATAGCTTAGACTTTTTATATGTTCACTTTACGTCGACTATTATAGTATTGTTCTTAACCGGATATATATTTGCATTTAAATATGTTTCTATAATGGGTTTAACTCTTTTAAAAAGCCTGATTATGCTGCCGTAATATAAAACTTTTATCTCCGCAAAATTTTCCGAAAACGATGATATGTAAAGGTTTTGCAAATGCCGCGAATATTTTATCATTAATTTCTGAAACTTATTGGAATCGGAATAGCTGAAATTTCCTATAAACTTAACATAATAAACGTTATATTTTGCCTGTTTTGCTTTAACGCCGCGCCCCGTGGTTTTAAACCCTAATTTTTTCAATTTGTCCGCCAGAATATTTCTTCTTATATAAACGATTATATCGACGTAATAAAGATTGAGATATTGTTTTGCTTTAATAATTTTAAAAGAATATATATACTTCAAACTATGGAAATAAATCTCTTTTTCAAAAATGCGGTTATCCTTTTTATTTAAAAACTCCTTTTTCCCGGTCAATCTTTTTACTGCCCTTTTTAAAGAGAGCCTTATTGCGCGTTTAATCGCTAAAGACTGCAAATCGCCTTTATTATTTTTCGGAATAACGATATAGGTTTTCGTCTTAACGTTCATACCGTACGCTTTTCCCGAAAAAAAGGGTAATAAAAAGGGTAATGATAATAAAAAGGGTAATGATAATAAAAATTTATTACGTTTTGTTTTTTGCATTTTAAATTTATCCTTATATTGTTTTATATTCTAACGATTCGAATATCTTTTCTTTTAATAAATGTATGTTTTCCCCTGTTTTGGCGGATACCCCGATAGGCGGTTTTCCGGTCAATATTTCAAATTTGGTCAATAAAAAATCAATCTGTTCCTCCGACAATAGGTCTATTTTGTTTAAAACTGTAATTATCTTGTTGTCTTTCGCTCCTATTTCGTCTAGTATTTTTATAACCTCTTCAGATTTACCCGCTGCATCGCTTTGAAGGGGATCTATCACGTGTATCAATAAATCGGAATGGACCGTTTCCTCTAAAGTAGCTTTAAAAGATTCCACCAGAAAAAGCGGCAGGTTTTGAATAAATCCTACCGTGTCCGATATTATTACTTTTTTTCTTTTTACGGCGTCGTAGATGGAAGCCATCTTAGTGCCTAACGTTGCAAAAAGTTTGTCCTCTCCTTTTTCTCCTTTGCCTGTTAAACTATTCATAAGAGTAGTTTTTCCTGAATTGGTATAGCCGACGATAGCGGCGGTATAAAGACCCTGTCTGTCTCTTTTATATCTGTGCAAGCCCCTTGTTTTTTCGGAAAGTTTTAGCTTTTGTTTTATATATGCAATCCTCTGTCTTATTTTTCTTCTGTCGGTTTCCAGTTTGGTTTCCCCCGGACCTCTCGTTCCTATACCCGCTCCCGTCCTTGAAAGCATGATACCTGCGCCTTTAAGCCGTGGAAGCATATAATTCATCATAGCAAGCTCGACCTGATATTTGCTTTCAGCCGTCCTTGCATGAACGGCAAATATATCTAATATAAGCCTTGTCCTGTCAATCACGTTTAAATCGAAATATTCCGAAAGATTCCTCTCCTGAGCGGGACTCAAAGAAGCATCTATTATAACGATATCCGCATTCTCCGAAACTGCGCGCTCTTTTATTTCTTCAAGCATGCCTTTGGAGAGATAATATGCGGAATCTATTTTTTTTATATTTTTTAAGACTTTAGACGTATTTTCCGCACCAGCCGTTTCGGAAAGCAGCGTAAGCTCTTCTAACGAGTCTGCGCTTTTTTCCTTATCGGAGGCAGGCGTGTTTATACCTATAAGCAGGGCTCTCTGAGTCATTATAAAAAACCTTCCACGGTCTTTGCTATAAATCCAAGCTTTCTGTTTAAATCCGTAAAATTAACCTCCATTGCATTTTCTGTTTTTTTAAAAAATGTAGCCTGCCTTTTTGCATATTTTACCGTAGAAGAAACAATTTTTAAATACAAATCGTTTTCCGTCTTAATTTCTTTTTGCAGATACATTAAAGATTCTCTGTATCCTATACTCCTGAACGGTTTTAAATCTGCTTTATATCCCCTGTTTAAAATGCTCTCGGTTTCGTTCACTAAACCGTTTTCCATAATAATACGCGTCCTTTCCGTTATACGGGATTTAAGATAATCTCTCGGGGGGTTTAAGTTAAAATATATATAATCATATAAAGGTCTGCCGAAAGGATTTTCAGCCAGATAATAAGAAAGAGGATGCCCGGTAGCCGAATATACCTCGTAAGCTCTTGAAATTCTCTGGCTGTCGCAGCTTGATATTTTTCCGGCATATTCTGGGTCGAACTCTTTCAGTTTTTCATATGCGGCGGTAATTCCTATTTTTTTAATTAATTCGACCGCTTTTCTCCTGTAAACGGATTTATCTATTTCCGGGATCGGAGAAAGTCCGTAAATTAAGGACTTCATATAAAGTCCCGTCCCTCCGGTAAAAAGAGGCGTTTTCCCCTTTGATGTTATTTCTTCGATTAATCCCGCCGCATCTTCGGAAAACATTCGCGCATTGTATTCTTCATCCGGATATTTAACGTCTATGAGATGATGTTTGACCGACGCTCTTGTTTCATTATCAGGCTTTGCCGTTCCAATATCAAAATATTTATAGAAGCACATCGAATCAAAATTTATTATTTCTACCGGAAAAAGTTTCGACAGCTCGACCGAAATTTCAGTTTTTCCGGAGCAGGTCGCACCGCCTATGACTATGATTTTTTTTAACATAAACCCGTCTGCGCGTCAAAAATTAATAAGGCATATCCGGCATAGTATTAAGTCTTTTTAGTTCTTCCGATTCTTTTGAGAGCGAATCGTCTTTTCTCCCCATAAGCAAATAGGCAAATTTCTTTCCCTTTTCTACTCCCGGCTGGTCAAAAGGATTAATCTTTAACAGCATCCCGAGAACTGCTACCGATTCCATGCACATAAAGGAAAGTTCGCCCATGCTAAATTCGTCAATTTTATCTAAAGTAATTCTAAAAGACGGTCTTTTATTTATAGCAAGCGCCAGTTCAACTCCTTTAAGCTCATTCATAAGGATATCCGACAGCTTTTTTCCGTCTAAATAATCAAACTCTTTAAATCCACTTGAATTAACCGTAAAATCGGTTCCATGGTCTTTAATACAAAAAAATGCTATGAGTTTATCCTGCGGACCCTGCATATAAAGCTGAAGTTGAGAATGCTGGTCGGTTGCGCCTACGGCAGGAACCGGAGTAGGAGAAACAAGGTCCTTTCCAAGACTTTCGGCAAAAAGCTGCCTAAACCATCTCGAAAATTCCTTAAGGTAATCGCCGTAAACGAACGGAACGAATATATTGCGGCGTTTTCTTGAGTAAAAAAGATATATAACGGCAGCCATAGTGTAAACCGGATTATTTTCAAAAACCCCTTTGTTTAGCATATCGTCTCTATATGATATCCCGCCGTGAAGAAATTTTTCTATATCAAAACCCATTACGTAAGCAGGAAAAAGAGTTCCTGCCGTAACTATAGAATATCTGCCCCCGACGTTTTTAGCTATGTCTAAAACGGCTATGCCGTTTTCGTCGGCGTAACGCCTCAAAAATCCGCTTTGTTTATCGGTGATAAAAATTAAATTGTCCCTGTAATCTTTTACGGTCTTTTCAAGTAATTCCTTGATAATAAAAAATTGCGCGACTACCTCGATAGTATCTGCTGATTTCGTAACAAAACAAAATACGGTCTTTTTAATATCGATGCCGTCTATATTGTTTTTTATATATACGGGGTCTATATTTTCCGAAAAAATAACGTTAACACCCCTGTTCTCTTTAGCGCCGCCGGATATGCCGGTCATCGCCTCTTTCAAAAATATTGCGCCGAGGGAAGAACCGCCCATTCCTAAAACATAAAGCGTTTGAATATCTTTAGAAAATAATTTTTCGGCAGCCGTTTTAATATCGCTTACCATGCCGATATTCGATATTTCGTCGTAGAATCCAACCTCTCCGTTCCGCCTGAGGTCGTTAAGGCTTCTTCTTGCCGCAACAATCTCTCTTTCTAAAGATTTAATTTCGGATTCTTCTAAACCGTTTTCCTCTATTGCAGACTTTAAAACATATTTAAAATTAAATTCTATCATCTTCAAACCTCCGTTGCTTTAATTTTTTATGTAATGATTTTTTACATATTTTAATTCGTCTTTTTTAGATTTCAGAGCGCCTCCGATTTTTAATAATTTAATTTCGTTCAATATTTTTCCGCATAACGGTCCTTCGCATATCCCCATAGACTTAATGTCGCTGCCGCTCAAATATGGTTTAATAAAAATTATTTTATCTAAATATCTTACTATAATTTTTCTGAAATTCAAATCGGATTTATCCCTGCCGCAGTCTTGAAACAAATAAAATAAAATGCTTTTTACGTCTATTTTATTAAGTTTATCATATATTCCCGTATTATTTACATTTAAATTAAAAAGATTATTTACTTTTAAACTATTTATTTTTTTTATATCCAAATATATCGTCTTCAACGTTTTTTCGATTTTCTGCCCCATATTCAATCTTTTCACCGCTTCGTCTAATTGAAAATTGTTCAAACCGTCCAAAATTTCTGCCGTCCAAAATATGTTAATATCTATATCTTTACAAACCTTTCTTAATTTAATCTCTTTATTCTTGTTGTTAAAATATGCCGCAATTTTTTTAAAGGCGGTTTTTTTTTCTCCGTCGAACTTCAGTCCATCATAAATCGAACCGAGAATATTTAATTTATCTAACCTTTCAAAATATATCTCGGGCTTTTTTTCTTTTAACATAAGGTATAATTCCGCAGTTATTCTTTTACCGGAGATATTGTCTAAAATATTTTTATCTAAAGCGGATTTTATTAATTTTAGCGTTTCGACGTCTATCCGAAAGCCGAGTCTTTTTTCAAATCTAACCGCCCTGAACATTCTAGTCGGGTCGTCGATAAAACTTAATGTATGCATAACCCTTATTTTTTTATTTAATATATCGCGTATCCCCGACGAATAATCTTTAATTCCTAAGAAATCTTTGCGTCCAATTGAAAAAGCGACGGTATTTATGGTAAAGTCTCTTCTGTAAATATCATCCTTAAGTCCGGCTTCTGCGGCGCTTACCTCCGGCAGCATACCCGGTTTTTTATAAATCTCGGTTCTAAGAGAAGCAAGGTCTATCTTAAGAGGTATTCCGTTAACCAAAAACTCAAGCGAAACCGTCCCGAATTTTTTATGTACTTTCAAATAATTTAAATTGTTATTTTCTTTTATTAAAAAGGCAAGTTGTTCTGCGGACCCTTTTACGGCAATATCTAAGTCAAGAAAACGGGAATTTGATTCAAAAACTTTTGACGACTTAAATTTATGGGATGCTGCAGGATTGGACTTCAAAATATATATTATAATATCTCTCGGGAAACCGCCTATTAAAAAAGCGTCTAATCCGGCATTTTCGGAAATAATGCCTATTTTTTCAAGTAAATTCCACGCCGATATTCCGTATCCGTATATTTCGAAAATTTCGGTTATAGCCTGTTCGATTGAATTTTTTTCAAATTCCATCAAACCGGTCATAATTTTTCTTTTTCGTCCTTTGGTTTCAGATCTTTTTTAATTTTATAAACGACATAAAAATGGTATATCAAACCAATTAATATACCTGCTATAGCCGCAGAAAATACGATAACCGAAATAGGAAGTTTAATGGACCTAAATTCTAAAAATTTTACGCTGACAAGCTCCGGATTTTCTGCGGTAAAAATTAAAACTGCGGTTATGAAAATGACCAAAAGAACGAGGTTTATATACTTAATCATTTATATACGCCCCCCTTACAAAATTATATTTTTAAAATCGGCGGACAGTTTATTATAAGTATCGTCAAGTATTTCCGAAACGACTCTTAGCTCCGAACAAACGGTATAAAAACTGACATCGCCCTCCCACCTCGGTATTATATGAAAATGCAGATGTTGTTCGATGCCTGCTCCCGCCGCTTTGCCGAGGTTAAGCCCCACGTTTATAGCATCGCACCTGTAAACTTTTTTTAAAATATCGCAGCTTAAAGAGAGTAGTTTCATTATTTCGGCTCCCGCTTCAAAAGAAATCCCGTTAAGTTCTTTTGAGTGGACGAAAGGTATGACCAAAAGATGTCCGCAGTTATAAG
>DAHWHJ010000121.1:0-28905 GCA_027335745.1 bacterium
ATATAACGAAAATCATGAGCGTTTCCGTAGATAACGCAAAAGGAACTATAAGTATAGATACGATAGGCAAGCCTTTTTATAAAGGATATTTATTTAAAAAAGGAAACAAAAATTTTTTTATTTTAGCTTTCGGGCAATCGATTTTATACGGTCGCGGAAAAAAGATATCAAGACCTTTCAAAAATATATTTTCGGTTTCATATTCCCAATTCAGCTCCGCCCCGAATTATTCGGTTCATATAGTCGCAAGGCAAAGCACGCTGGAAAAACCTCGAATAAAGACGATAAATCTTGGAAGCGGGCGCTATCAAGTAATTATTTTCGTTTCTGCCGGATCCCGTTTGCCCGCCGCAAAACATTTTTCAACCAATTTTAATGTTTTTATCGATGCAGGCCACGGCGGCGGCGACCCCGGCGGTATCGGACCTATGGGTCTGCCGGAAGATTTTGTTAATTTGAGCATTGCGCTAAAGCTTAAAAAGCTCTTGGAAGCCAAAGGCATCAGAGTGGAAATAGACAGGATTTCTAATATAAATGTGAGTTTACGGCAAAGAGCGGAGGAAGCGAACAGAAGCGGAGCAAACTTATTTATCGGCTTATACTGTAATTCCGTCATAGTTCCATATCTTTACGGAACGACAACCTATTATTTTCATGATAATTCTCACCGGTTTGCAACCTATTTAGAACATTATATTTCCTCTAAGTTAAATCTGAAATATGACGGGGTCTTAAGAGACGACCTCTACGTGTTGAGGTTTACGAAAATGCCGGCGGTCGTTATCGAATATGCTTATATTTCTAATCCTTACGAAGAACATCTTTTGGGTTCTTCCACATTCAGGCAGTTGATAGCGGGCGGAATAGCCAATGCAATTTATAAATATTTTATTATAGAAAAAAATTAAGCGTATAAGAAATAACAGCATTATAATGGAAAAAAAAATAGCGATAATCGATTACGGAATGGGAAATCTCAAGAATGTCCGCAATGCTTTTAATTTTTTAGGATATGATGCCGAAATTACCGGAAATTATAAGCATATCGAAAATGCCACTCATTTAATTCTGCCCGGCGTAGGGGGTTTTAAAGACGCTATGTTGACGCTCGGAAAAAAAGGGCTGATAGAGCCGGTTAAAGATGCCGTTGCCGGGGGCAGACATTTTTTAGGAATATGTCTCGGTATGCAGCTTTTGTTTGAAACCTCCGAAGAATTCGGTCACAGCGAAGGACTGGGGATTTTAAGAGGAAAAGTAATAAAATTTGACGACGACGTTATTCCTCTTATCCCTCACATAGGGTGGAACGATATAGAAATTTTAAAACCTACGAAAGAATTCGAAGGAATCGAAAATAACAGTTTTTTTTATTTTCTGCATTCTTATTATTGCGTGCCGGAAGAGGATATTAGTGCCGCGGTTTGCGATTATTACGGTAAATTCAGTGCCTGCGTGAAAAAAAATAATATTTTTGCCTGTCAGTTTCATCCCGAAAAAAGCCATACCGCCGGATTGGCGTTATTAAAAAATTTTATAAGTAATTAATCAAAATATGATTATAATACCTGCCGTTGATATTTTAGGTTCCAAATGCGTCCGTCTGGCTATGGGAGATTATGACGTTAAAAAGGAGTATGAACTTTCGCCTTTAGAAGCCGCTTTGAACTGGCAGAAACTTGGCGCAAAAAGACTCCATTTGGTCGATCTTGACGGCGCCAGATCCGGGAACCCCGATAATTTTAATATTATAAAAGATATTATAAAATCCGTTAAAATTCCCGTAGAGGTCGGCGGAGGCATCAGAGACGGCAAAACGATAGAAAATTATTTTAATATAGGAGCGTCATATATTATTCTCGGTTCGGTATTATTTAAAGACATTAATTCCGTCGAACCTTCTTTGTTAAATTATAAAGGCAAAATCATAGCGGGAATCGATTTATACGATGAAAAAATAGCAATTTCCGGTTGGAAAGAATTTGTAAAAATTCCTTTCGGCGAAGCGGTAGAAAATTTAAGAGACCGTTATGGAATACAAACTTTTATATTTACCGACATTAAAAAAGACGGAATGTTAGGAGGAATCAATTTAGAACTTATGTCGAGACTTGCAGAATTAGGCGTCAATGTTATAGCGTCGGGCGGGGTTTCGGGAGCGGACGATATAGTTAAACTGAAAGAACTCAATCTTCCGTCTATCGAAGGCGTAATAGTAGGAAAGGCTTTGTACGACGGGAGGCTGGATTTAAAAGCCGCCAATAATTTATTATAAGGTAAATTTATGCTTGCAAAAAGAATAATACCCTGCTTAGATATTAAAAACAACGAGGTCGTCAAGGGTATAAATTTTGAAGATTTGCGGAGCGCCGGCGATCCGGTAGAACTTGCAAAAAGATACGACGGCGAACTTGCCGACGAGCTTATGTTTTTGGACATAACGGCTTCTCACGAAAAAAGAAAAACTATCTTAGAACTCGTCGATAAGATTTCCGAAAATATTTTTATTCCCTTTAGCGTAGGCGGAGGAGTTTCCGAAATAGAAGATATACGGGATTTGCTGAACAGCGGGGCGGATAAGGTTTCTATTAATACCGCGGCAGTGCTAAAACCCGGACTTATAGACGACGCGGCAAAAAAATTTGGTTCATCTACGATAGTAATAGCGATAGACGCAAAAAAAATAGGAGATGAATATATCGTTTTTACGCATGGAGGACGGAATAACTCCGGTATTAATGCAGTAAATTGGGCAAAAGAGGTATATAACAGGGGCGCCGGAGAAATACTGCTTACAAGCATGGACAGGGACGGAACAAAAAACGGCTATGAAATAGAGCTTACTTCTTCAGTCGTCAAAAACGTAAAAATTCCCGTGATTGCTTCGGGAGGCGCAAGGGATGCTAAGGATATAGAGGAGGTGTTTGTCAAGGCAGATGCAAGCGCCGCTCTTGCCGCTTCGATATTTCATTATGAAAGTTCCGGCATTATTCCCATTAAAAAATATTTAAAATCGAAAGGAATAAACGTAAGATTATAAAAATTTGTGCTATGAATGAAATAGAATTATTTTTAAAAAAAATTGATTTTTCCAAGCTTAACGGGCTTATTCCTGCCGTAGCTCAGGATTATTTCTCGAAAGAGATATTAATGCTTGCATTTATGAATGAAGAAGCATTGAAAAAGACCGTAGAAACGGGGTATGCTCATTATTTTTCAAGATCAAGAAAGAAATTATGGAAAAAAGGGGAGACCTCGGGTCATACCCAGCAGATAAAAGAAATTTTTTTTGATTGCGACAACGACAGCATTTTATTAAAAGTAGAACAGAAAGGTCCTGCCTGTCATACCGGACATAGGACATGTTTTTACTCGAAACTAAATAACCGTCTGCCGGTAAATTTAGAAAATAAAAATACTTATGACGATAAAGAAATATTTTATTCGCTTAAACTGTTATACGATCTTATTAAAAGCCGAAAAGGCTCAGATGTCGAGAAATCGTATTCAGCTAAGCTATTAAAGGAGGGACCGGAAAAAATCGGGAAAAAACTTCAAGAAGAGACGCTCGAGGTGATTTTATCCGTCATAGAGAACGATAAAGATAAAAAAATTTATGAATTTGCCGATTTAATGTTTTTTTATATAATTATGTTGGTTTATGCAGATATCGATTTTTCCGAGGTGATATATGAATTAAAAAGGCGCGAAGGAGTTTCCGGATTGGATGAAAAAAAAAATCGTTAAAATTTATCGGTTGACAAATTAATAGAAAATATATGATACTATATAAATATTATAAAATATAAAGATGCGAAAAAGGAGGCGAATTTAGGTTTTGTCTATCGTAAAAATTAAAGAAAACGAATCTTTCGAAAATGCTATAAGAAGATTTAAAAAATCCTGCGAAAGAGCTAGAATTCTTTCCGAAATCAGGAAAAGAGAGCATTATGAAAAGCCGAGCGTTAAGAAAAAGAAAAAAGCTGCGGCTTCCAGAAAAAGAAATTCCAAAAAGAATTATTTCAGTTATTAATTATCAATGCTATTAATAGAAACCTTATGAGCTACATAGATATAGCCTTTTTAGTTTTATTTATCGCGATAATGATAAGGGGCTTTTTTAGAGGCTTTATAAAAGAGGCTATATCTTTGCTCGGAATTTTTGCTGCATATTTCGGTGCGGCTTACATAAGTTCAAATGCAAGCGGAGCTTATTATTCTTATTATATTTCCAAACTGTTTCATAATGGAGAAATAGGGAAAATTATTATTTTTTCAGGCTTGTTTATATCTATTATAATTATTTTTGCCTTAATTTCACTGATAATTACCAAGGTTATAAATATGCTTCAACTTGGATTTTGTAATAGATTAGGCGGTTTTTTTTTGCCGGAATTAAAACTTTTTTATTGTTAGGCTTAATTTTATATTTTCTTTTTTCGTTTCATATAGTAAATAAGCGTTTCGGATATTACAAATCTAAGAGTTTTATACCTTACTTTCTCAAAGCAGGCAAATTTTTATCCTCCTATATCGACAAATTTTATTAAAATTTTTCTTTCCAAAAACTATTAACACTTTTAAATTATGGATAGAAATATAGAAACCGTATTGTCTTATGTAAATATAGTCGATGAAGTTTCGGGATTCGTTAAACTTAAAAAAACCGGCCAAAATTATACGGGCTTATGTCCTTTCCATTCCGAAAAGACGCCTTCCTTTAATGTCAACGCGGCAAAAGGCCTTTATTACTGTTTCGGATGCGGCAAAGGCGGCAATGTTATAGGATTTCTTAAGGATATAAAAGGAGAATCTTTTAAGGAGGTCATAGATTATCTTAAGAAAAAATATAATATTCCCCTCGAAGATACGCAATTATATAAATCGAACAAAACCGGGGAAAGCGAATCCCCCGTTAAAAAAATCATAAATCTTGCCTTAAACTTTTATTATGAAAATCTTTTCGTGTATAAGTCTAGCAGCAGGCATATAATTAATTACCTTAAGGGTAGGGACATAGACGAAAATACCGCAAGGGATTTTAAACTAGGATATGCGGGATTCGGAAACGGGTTAACCGCTCTTTTGTCTAATAACAAGGTAGATTTAGATATTGCCGTAAATGCCGGATTATTGATTAAAAAACCGGAGCATAATAGAGGGTTTTCCGACAGATTCGTAAATAAGCTTATTATTCCCATAATGGATAGAGCGGGAGAGCCTATTGCGCTTGCTTCCAGAATAATTTTAAAGGAAGGCGAAGCATCCCCGCTTAATTTTCCGAAATATATAAATACAAATAATTCCGAAATTTTCGTAAAAAATAGTACCTTGTACGGATTAGACAAAGCCCTGCCTTTTATTAAAAAAGAAAATGCCGTTTTCGTAGTAGAGGGATATTTTGATATGATAACGCTTTATTCTAAAGGTATTAAGAACGTGGTTGCGACGATGGGCACCGCCCTTTCTAAAAATCATATAGTTAATTTATCGAGATTGAGCGATGAAATTATACTCCTTTACGACGGCGACAAGGCAGGTATAAATGCAATTAATAGAGGAATGGAATTATTTCAGAGTTTTATGGAAAGCCCCGACAAAAATATCTATGCGGTATGTTTGAATGACGGCAGCGACCCCGACGGCTATGTCAGAAAATACGGATGCGGCAGTCTTATAAAATTAATACGTGAAGGCAAAAAAACGCCGGTAGAGTTTGCTATCGATTACTATATTGAAAAAAACGAGAATAGCGGTATAATCAAATATAGCGGAGACGATAAAAACATTAAAGAAAAAATAGTAACGATTCGAGAAATAGCGCCATTTTTAAAAAAAATAAATAATAATATTATCTTTTCGCATTACATAAACGTATTGGCTAATAAACTTGGATTGAAAGAAGGCGTAATAAGGGAATATATAGATTCAAATGAAACTGCAGGGAAAGACGCTCGTTTTAATAACAATAACGATACGCCTGACAATACGGCTGCAGGACATGCAAAAGAAGATTTAAATATAGAAGATTTAATAATAGGTAAAATATTTTGCAATTTGTTATTGACAGAATATGTCAGCGATGATATAATTAATGAATTTTCTGATAAAGACGCCGTTTTTATAATTAAAGAGATAAAAAATGCATTAAAAAGCGGCATAAATGAAGAAAACAGTATTAAAGCTAAGGAACGGATAGATGATATAGTTTTAAAAACGGAAAATAATCTTAAGTGGAATAAAATATATTATTCAAGTTTATTAAACGAAACTAAAGGCGAGAAGGACGTTTTTAAAAAACTTCTCATTCAATTAAAAGTTGACAATATAAATAAAACTTGTAAAGAAATTTTGAGCGAGATCAGAAGCGGTTTATTGGATGAAAGCGGTAAACTTCTCAAATTTCAAGAACTTAACAAGTTAAAATATATTTCTAAAGAATTTCAGAGAAAAATAGGCGGATATTAAGGGTGATAATTTTATATTAATATATGAATAAAAAAAACATAAAAAATAAAAATAAGGAAAACAATAAGGAAAACGTCAGGGCAACGGTAAAAACTATTACTATTGCTAAAGGCGTTAAAACAAAGGCAGTCGTTTCCGATGCCGATAAATTCAAAGATAAAGAATTAGAAAACCAGATAATAAATAAAAGCGTCGAAAAATTAAAAGACCGTTCGGGCAGATTAAGCTACAGCGACTTTAACGATATCCTGCCTCAAAATATAGTATCCCCGGATCAGATTGACGATTTGATAAGCATGTTGGGAGAAAAGGATATCGATCTGGGGAGAGACTCGTCTTCTATTTTTACGAAAACGGGGCATTCAAAGTTTGCCGGAGAAGAATCCTTTCATGAAGAGGCGGAAGAAGAAGATTTGTCTCTTAAAACGAATGATCCCGTCAGAATGTATTTAAAAGAAATGGGTTCCGTTTCTTTGCTTACGCGCGAAAGAGAGATAGAAATTGCAAAGAGTATAGAAGAAGGAGAGGAAGAGATTTTTTCTTCGGTCTTGAACTCCGATATCTTAATAAGATGGGTTATATCTATAGGAGATAAAATAAAGAGTCAGGAGATTAACATTGCGGGTATAGTTTCCGATTTTGACGACGTTGATTTTCCAAGCGATAAAGATATAGAAAAAGCGACAAACAGATTTCTCTCCATTATCGAAAAAATTAAAAAAGAAGTAAAATTTACGGAGAATAAATCTAAAGCAGATGTATCGGGCAAAAAGAGGAAAAAAGAGAAAATAAAGATTGTAGAGAATAATTTTAATTCCGATGAATCCAATATAGAAGATAATATCGAAGATATAGATGCGGGGAATATAACAAAAGTTTTTTCATGGGCCGCACCTAAAAATTTAACGCAGGAAACAAAAAAAAAGATACTCGGTTTCATTAAAGATTTAAGGCTTAAAAAGAAAATATCAGACAAAGTCATAATGAAACTTAAAAATCAAAATGTGAAAATTTTAGAATTTGAAGAAAATATAAAAGAGCTTGAATCCACGTATAAAAGAAAAAATGAAAGGAGCGAGCAGTCTAAATCTCAGGAGCATAAGCGGTTAGAAAGCATAAACAAGATTATCGGCGAATATAAATCTAAAATAGCCGCATCCGAGAAAGAAGTGGGCGTTTCTAAAAATGAACTTAAAAAAATAGTCGAAGCCATAAAAATAGGCGAAGAAAAATCAAAGGTTGCAAAAACGGAGCTTGTCGAAGCAAATTTAAGGCTTGTCGTTTCTATTGCGAAAAAATATTCAAACAGAGGTTTGCAATTTTTAGACCTTATTCAGGAAGGCAACATAGGACTTATGAAGGCGGTAGAAAAATTTCAGTATCAAAGAGGATACAAATTTTCCACATATGCGACATGGTGGATAAGGCAGGCGATAACGAGAGCGATTGCCGATCAGGCGAGAACTATAAGAATTCCGGTTCATATGATAGAAACCATAAATAAATTAATCAGAACTTCCAGAGCATTAGTGCAGGAAATCGGAAGAGAGCCTGTTCCGGAGGAAATTGCCGAGAGAATGGACCTTCCTATAGATAAAGTCAGGAAAGTCTTAAAAATAGCTAAAGAACCTATTTCATTGGAAACGCCTATAGGGGAAGAAGAGGATACGCATCTCGGAGATTTCATAGAGGATAAGGCAACGGTTCTACCGTTAGAAGCAGCAATTAATTCCGACCTCGAAGAACAAACGGGAAGGGTTTTATCGTCTCTTACCGAAAGAGAAGAGAAGGTTTTAAGAATGAGGTTCGGTATAGGTATAAAATCTGACCACACTCTGGAAGAAGTAGGACAAGAATTTGGAGTTACACGAGAAAGAATAAGACAGATAGAGGCAAAAGCCCTCAGGAAGCTTAGACATCCAAGCCGTTCCAAAAGGCTTAAAACATTTGTAAAGTAGTAGATTTGGGCCTATAGCTCAGCTGGTAGAGCGGCCGGCTCATAACCGGTTGGTCCCTGGTTCGAACCCGGGTGGGCCCACCATTTTGAAAATGTCATTATTTATAAAAGATGCGGCAGGTAAATTAGAAAGCCTAATACCCCTTAATTTTCAGGAAAAATGGGATAATTCAGGTTACCAAATAAAGCCTGCCGATGCACCTCTCTCGGGCATCGTAACATCGTTAGACCTTACGGGCAAGTCGATAGATTTGGCCGTAAGCAAAGGTTTTAATCTTATATTAATACACCATCCTCTTTTTTTTCACCCTATAAGCTCTATCGATTTAGATTCTAACGGCGGAAAACTTGTCGAACTCCTTATAAAAAATAAAATTTGCGTTTATGCGATGCATACAAATTTTGATTCGTCGGTATATTCGATGAGCCGCTATATCTTAAATGAGCTTAAAATAAAAGAAATATTTCCTTTAATTCCGCGCAAAAGAAAACTTTATAAGTTGTCGGTTTTTATTCCCAAGGGCTATGTAAACATCGTCCGAGATATTCTTTTTAAATACGGAAACCCTAAAATAGGTAATTACGAAAATTGTTCATTCGAAACAAAGGGGAAAGGGTCGTTTAAGCCGCTTGAAGGCTCAAACCCGTTTATAGGAGAAGTTCGGAAAACAACATTTACGGATGAATCTAAACTCGAACTTTTAATAGAAGAAAAATATATAAAAAAAGCGATAGACGAAATGAAGGATGTTCATCCTTATGAAGAACCCGCTTTCGATTTATATCCGCTATACGACTCCTACGGCAATAAAACGGAAGGTATGGGCGCTGTCGGGAATCTTGAAAGCGAAACCACGCTGGGCGATCTTTTAGACAAAATGCATGGGTTATTTTCCCCTATTTTTATAAATTATTGCGGAAATTTGAATAAAAAAATAAAAAAAATTGCGGTTGTTTCCGGAAGCGGTTTTTCTTATATGGATGATGCGGTAAAATTAGGTTGCGATGTTCTAATATCTTCGGAACTAACGCATAGTAAAGCATTAAAATCAAACGAAAGCGGGATATGTTTAGTGGAAATGTCCCATTTCGATACCGAAAAATATTTTACTTCCATTACTAAAGATATATTGTCTAAGGAATTCGATATCCCTATTATAGAAAATAACTATGAAAATAACCCGGTTTTTAAATACAAAGGAGGAGAACTTTGAACGAACAGATTTCTTTTATCGTAGAAATTCAAAATATCGACATTGAGTTGTTAAAATTTGAAGAATCTCTTAAAAAAACTCTCGACGAAATTGGAAATTCACAAAATGACCTGCAGTCAAAAGAGTCGGAACTTGAAAAGCTGAAGGAAGATTTGACCGAGACTAACAAAAAAATCGGTATTTGCGAACTTGACATAAAATCTTACGAAGATAAACTAATTAAGTTGAAAGACACGCAAAAGCTTATTAAAACAAACAAGGAATATAATGCGATTCAAAAATCCATAAAAGATAATGAAGCCTTAAAAAAGAAGTCTGAAGACGAACAATTAGAAAATATGGGAAATAAAGAGTCCATCAACGACAAAATAGCCATGGTTCAAAAAGAAATAGAAGAACTTGCCGACGGGTTATCGGCTAAAAATGCGGAATATAAAAAAAGCGAGAAGGAATTTGGGGAAATTACAAAAGATTTTCTCGATAAAAGAGATGTCGTCAAAAATAAGATTAAAAAAGATTATATCAATATATACGAAGCCGTAAAAAGGAATAAAGGATTTCCGGCAATTGCTTCCGTAATGAAATCCGGCGCATGTACGGGATGCTACAGAATGCTTCCGCCTCAGCAGTTTAACGAACTTATTTCCGAAAGCGTATTTATGCAGTGTCCGGTGTGTTCGAGAATACTTTATATGGATCCGGCTATATCAGAACCGGCGCCTCCTACAGGTAAAGTTTCAAAAAAACTTAATAAAAATAAAATATGAACTTAACGGTTTATACCGACGGCGCATCCCGTGGAAATCCGGGCAAATCCGGAGCGGGAGTGCTGATTCTCGACGAAAATAAACAAAAAATCGCTTCCTTAAATAAATATTTGGGTATTTTAACTAATAACGAAGCCGAATACAAAGCGCTTATTATATCGCTGGAATTTTTATCGGATATGGCGGATAAAGGCGGCATAGGCGAGATGAGCAGAAAAGACATGCTTTTTTATGCTGAACTTGACGTTCTTTTTTTATTAGATTCCCAATTGCTCGTTAATCAGATGAACGGGGTTTATTCCGTTAAAAGCGCAAATATTTTACCTCTTTATAATAAAGCGCAAAAACTGCTTAAAGATATAAAGGCGCTTTTAAAGATTAGGGGAAGTTTATTGAAGGCGACCTTCCGGCATATCCCGAGAGAACTCAACAAGGAAGCGGATAAGCTGGCAAATTTGGCTATAGATACATCTATAGCCTGTATAAAAGCCGCCGGATAATTATAATAAATATTGACGAATAAGCGCCAAACTGCTACAATGCTTTTGTAGACGCAAGCAAAAACAATCGGTCGCGGAAGACTTTTTATGTCTTTTGAGGAAAGTCCGGGCTCCAAAGAGCATAACGTCGTTTTATACCGATGAAGGAAACTTTAAGGAAAGCGCAACAGAAAATATACCGCCTTATTAAATTAAAACAAATTTTTTAATAGGGTAAGGGTGAAATAGCGAGGTAAGAGCTCACTTGGACATTATGCAAATAATGTTTATGGCAAGCCCCGTTAGGAGCAAGAACAAATAGGAAGACTTAAGGCTGCTCGTCTTACATGGTCTTCGGGTTGTTCGCACAGAGAAATGACCGATCTTAGACAGAACCCGGCTTATGTTTTTGCTTGCGGCTACAACCTACCTTTAATTATTATAAACTGAATCCAAATGGAAATCAAAAATATCAGGAATTTTTCGATTATAGCGCATATAGATCACGGAAAATCTACGCTTGCGGACAGATTTCTGGATTTTACCGGGGCGATTACCGAACGAGAAAAAGTTTCACAATTTTTAGACAATATGGAACTTGAGCGCGAAAGAGGAATTACTATAAAAGCGCAGACCGTAAGGCTTAAGTATAATTATAACGGAAAGGAATATATTCTTAATCTAATCGATACCCCCGGTCATGTTGATTTTTCTTACGAAGTATCAAAATCGTTAGCCGCATGCGAGGGCGCCCTTCTTGTCGTAGATGCGACTCAGGGAGTAGAAGCGCAAACCCTCGCCAATGTTTATATAGCTTCGGATATGAATTTAGCCGTAGTTCCGGTTATAAATAAAATTGACCTGCCAAGCGCAGATCCTGAAAAAACAAAAAAAGAAATCGAAGAAGTAGTCGGTCTTGAAGCTGATGACGCTATTTTGGCAAGCGCAAAAGAGGGCATAGGAATAAAAGAGATATTAGAAGCCGTTATAAATAAAATACCTTCTCCGACGGGAGATCCGCAAGCCCCCCTCAAAGCTTTGATTTTTGATTCTTGGTTTGATTCTTATCAGGGCGTCGTTGCTCTTATCAGAATATTCGACGGCAAGGTTTCCCCGGGTGATATTATCCTATTGATGAATTCCGGGGTTTCCTACGAAGTTCAAAAAGTAGGGATTTACAATCCGTATATGAAGGAACTTGATGCTTTAGCCGCCGGAGAAGTCGGATTTATTATCGCAAATATAAAAGATTCGGGTAAATTTAAAATAGGGGATACCATTACCCTTAAAGCCAATCCTGCAAAAACCCCCCTGCCGGATTTTAAAGAGCCGAAGCCGATGGTATTTGCAGGTATTTATCCTATAGATTCCGACGACTATCCGGAACTCAAAGACTCTATAGAAAAATTAAAGCTCAACGACTCTTCTTTTTCTTACGAGCCTGAGAATTCGCTTGCGCTTGGATTTGGATTCAGGTGCGGGTTTCTTGGACTTTTGCATATGGAAATAATAGTAGAAAGGTTAGAAAGAGAATACGGCTTAAGCCTTATATCTACTTCCCCCACCGTCCTTTACAATATAACTACGCTTAAGGGAGAAATGAAGACCGCGCTTAATCCGATGAAATTTCCTCCTTCCAAAGAGATACCTATGCAGGAAGTGGATCATATAGAAGAGCCTTTTATCAGGGCAAACATATACGTGCCGTCAGAATTTTTAGGAAAAATAATAAACCTGTGCGTCGAAAAAAGGGGTCAGCAGGTCGAGCTTAAATATATCACTAAAAGCAGAGTTCAGCTTGTTTACGAATTGCCTCTGTCGGAAATAGTCCTTGATTTTTATGACCAACTTAAATCGCTTTCCAAAGGTTATGCCTCTTTTGATTACGAATTCAGCGGATATAGACCTGCCGATATGATAAAGCTTGAAATATTAGTCAATAAAGATCCGATAGATGCCCTATCCGTAATTGTTCACAAAGACAAAGCTTACGTTCGCGGAAGAAATATAGTAGAAAAGTTGAGAACTTTAATACCGAGACAGATGTTCGAGGTTGTTCTTCAAGCTCAAATCGGTTCAAAAATTATAGCAAGAGAGGAAATAAAGGCATTAAGGAAAAATGTTCTCGCCAAATGTTACGGCGGGGACATTACAAGAAAGAGGAAACTTTTAGAAAAGCAGAAAGAAGGAAAGAAAAAAATGAAAAACATTGGGTCAGTCGAGATTCCGCAGGAAGCCTTCTTATCGATATTGAAGGTTTAAAAAAAGGTTATTGATTAGACACAAGGAAAAAAAATTGGTATAATTAAAAAGTTTATAAATAAAATTATTTCGATTAGTGGAAATTAAAATATGAGCAAACATACTTTATGGGATTATTTTAAGGCTGTAGTCATAGCCATAATTATTGCTTTAATTTTTAGAACGTTTGTCGTTCAAGCATTTAAAATACCTTCCGGTTCTATGGAGCCTACGCTTATTCCGGGCGACCATATACTCGTTAATAAATTTATATACGGTATTCATATCCCTTTTACTAAGTCGTCTATTTCCATCTCCCATCCAAAGACCGGACAGGTCATAGTTTTTAAATTTCCTTACGCAGGCAAATATAATCTACACAGAGGAATAGATTTTATTAAAAGAGTCGTAGGAACCCCGGGCGACAAAATTCAGATTATTAATAACAAGGTTTATATAAACAATCATATTTATAAATGCAGATATGCCGAGTGGAAATCAAAAACAATCTTACCCGCCTATAATTCTCCGAGAGACAACTATGGACCTATAATCGTTCCAAAGAACGAGCTTTTTGTTATGGGGGATAACAGGGACAATAGTTTTGATTCCAGATACTGGGGTTTTGTGCCCTACAAGGACATCGCGGGGCAGGCATTTATTATCTATTTTTCTTGGAATCCTAAAAATCATTTCGATATTTATTGGAAGCGTTTTTTTAAGACTATCCCCGATTGTTCTTTTAAGAAAAATATGGGGTGATGATTAAAATTGAAGAAAGAAATTATTTTCGACGATAAAGAAACGGGTTTAATTTTAGATAATTTTATAAACGATATTTTAAATTCGAACGTTAATTTTAATAATGCCGTTATAATAGGCATAAAAAACGGCGGCATTCACTTAGCCGGTTTGATAAAAAAGGCTATTCTCGATCATTTTAGGATTGATTGCAAAATAGGCTATATCGATATGACGCTTTATAGAGACGATCCCTTTTCGGTAAAAAAATCGGCGAATACCACTGAACTTGTTTTTGATATAAACAATAAAGAAGTTATATTAGTCGATGACGTTATAAGCAGCGGCAGAACCGTCAGGGCTTCCATAGACGAAATTTTTGATTTCGGCAGACCTGAAAAAATAAGACTCGCCGTTTTTATTGATAAGGACGGAAGAGAATTGCCTATATGCCCGGATTTTATCGGAAAAAAAATAAGGGCGGGCAAAAAAGAAATAATCAATGTAGATGTTTTAAACGAAAAAAAATTTGTAGAAAAATATGAGCTTTAATAAAAAAGATCTCATTTCCATAAAAGACCTTTCCGCATCCGACATTAATTATTTCATAGAAACGGCAAAAGAATTTAAGAAAATATCGCTGAAAGATATAAAAAAAGTTCCGACGCTCAGAGGCAAGACCGTCGTGAATATTTTTTACGAACCATCCACAAGGACAAGGTCATCGTTTGAAGTTGCACAAAAAAGAATGAGCGCCGATTCTTTAAGTATTTCCATTTCACAAAGTTCTGTTACAAAAGGAGAAAGCCTTAAAGATACGATACTAAATCTGGAGGCTATGAACCCTGATGCTTTTGTCTTAAGGCATTCGGAATCGGGAGCGGCGCATTTTATATCTAAATTGACCAAGGCGTCGGTAATAAATGCGGGCGACGGCATAAACGAACATCCTACCCAATGTCTTTTGGACATTATGACCGTAATGGAAGAAAAAAAAGATTTAAAATCGCTGAAAGTAGCGATAATAGGCGATATTTACCATTCGAGGGTGGCGAGGTCGGATATTTGCGGATTTTCTAAATTAGGGGCAAATGTTTATTTATATGCTCCTCATTCGCTTTTGCCCAGATTAGTCGAACATAAAAACATAAGAATCGCAAAAAATATGGAAGAGGCGGTTAAAAACGCCGATGTCATAATAATGCTCAGAATTCAGAAAGAAAGGGCAAGCTATTATTTTATACCTTCTATCGAAGAATACAGAAATTTCTTTCAGTTGACGCCTAAACTGTTGTCATTGGCTTCTAAAGAGGTTATGGTCCTTCATCCGGGACCCGTCAATAGGGACGTAGAGATAGCCGGGAGCATAATAAATACAGGTAAGACTCATATCTTTAAACAGGTTGAAAATGGGGTGGCAATTAGAATGGCATGTCTTTATATATTGTTGGGTTATCAAAAAATAAGTAATTAATAAATTTAATTTATAAATACGATATGCAAAAGCTTTTAATAAAAAACGGGATAGTCGTCGATCCTCTGACTAAGACGGAGACCAAAAGGGATATTTATATCGAAGAGGGCATAATAAAAGATATGCCTTCGAAGCAAAAAATCGGCGGCGTTAAAACTTTAGACGCCGAAAATTCTATTGTTTTTCCGGGCTTAATAGATATGCACGTTCATCTAAGGGAGCCGGGATACGAATACAAAGAAACTATAAAATCCGGAATGGAAGCGGCAATAGCCGGAGGGTTTACTTCTATTTGCTGTATGCCTAATACTAATCCGGTCAACGATTCTAAAACTGTCGGCAGTTTTTTATCGGATAAAGCAAGAAGCCTTAATTTAATAAACTTATTTTCGATAGGAGCTATATCTAAGGGGTTGCAGGGGGTTTCTCTTGCAAATATAGGCGAACTGAAAGCATCCGGAGCAGTCGCTTTGAGCGACGACGGCAATCCGGTCGAAGACAGCGCGCTTATGGGAAGGGCGTTGTTATATGCCCGCACTTTCGATTTACCCGTGATATCGCATAGCGAAGATTCCAAGCTGCGAGGCAAGGGGGTTATTAACGAAGGGGTTATATCCGAGAAGCTTGGGGTAGTAGGTATTCCGAGCGTTGCCGAAGAAATAGGCGTAGCAAGAGATGTTATGCTTGCCGATTATTACGGCGTAAATGTTCATATAGCGCATATTTCTACAAGAGGTTCGGTCGATATTATAAAAAGGGCGAAACAATCAGGCATAAATGTTACATGCGAAACCTGTCCGCACTATTTCTCGCTTACGGAAAATGCTTTATTAGATTATAATACTAATGCAAAAATGAATCCTCCCCTTAGGACGAAAAAAGATGTCGATGCCATTATAAACGCCTTGTATGACGGCGCTATCGACGTCATTGCTTCCGATCATGCCCCGCATAGCGAGGATGAAAAAGACGCTACGCTGGATGCCGCACCTTTTGGAATTATCGGCTTGCAGACTTCCCTGCCTTTGACGTTAAGGCTTTTTTACGCCAAAAAAATCTCTTTAATGCAGGTAGCCGAACTTATGTCTCTTAATCCGGCAAAAATTTTAAAATTGGGCAGGAGAGGCTCTTTGCAAAATGGATATATAGCCGACATCACGGTGGCGGATATTAAAAAAGAATGGAAATTTACAAAAAGCGCTGTTAAATCTTTAAGTAAAAACTCTCCTTTTATCGGAGAAAAGTTCAAGGGCATTGCTACCGCCGTAATCGTGGGCGGAAGGCTTATAGAAACAAATTAAATTTAAAATAAACATACTAAATATAAAATGACCGGTTCTAAAAAAGAAAAAGCGATATTAATGTTTGAGGACGGAACTTATTATGAAGGGTTTTATGAAGGCAAAATAATAGAATCGGGAGGGGAAGCGATTTTTAATACTGCTATGAACGGTTATCAGGAGCTTATTACGGATCCTTCTTATAACGGACAGGTTGTCGTTATGACTTATCCTATGATAGGTAATTACGGCATAAACGATTCGGATTTTGAATCCAAAAAAGTATGGATTTCGGGGTTAGTAGCAAAAAATTACGTTCAAAATTTTTCTCATCACGCCGCTTCAAAAAATTTAGCGGAATTTATTAATTCTTACGGCTACCCTGTTATATCCGGCATAGATACAAGATATATAACGATTATATTAAGAAACGGCGGACAGTCCAACGTCTATATCGCGCCTAAAGAGGCCGGGATAGAGCATATTAAGAGCAGATTGGATGCGTTACCTAAAATGGAAGGATTAAATCTGGTTTCCAACGTTTCTACTAAAAACGTTTACGAAAAGAATGTCGATTTTTCGAAGTTTAGGGTAACGGTTATAGATTACGGAGTTAAGTTCAATACTTTAAGATGCTTAAACGATATTGAAGCCGACGTTGCAGTGGTTCCGCATAATTTTTCTAAGGAAGATATATTAGATACCGAACCCGACGGCATTCTTTTGTCAAACGGTCCCGGAGACCCTAAAACAATGACTGAAGAAGTGGAGACGTTAAAAAGCCTCCTCGGCGAAAAGCCGGTTTTCGGCATATGTTTAGGTCATCAGTTGTTATCGTTAGCTTTAGGTTTCGATACCTATAAACTGAAATTTGGGCATCACGGAATAAATCAGCCGGTTAAGAATCTTAAAACCGGAAAAGTAGAAATTACCTCTCAAAATCACGGTTTCTGCGTTAATTTGCATAATCTTAATGACGGCGTAAATTATTCAAACGGCACAAAGCTGACCCATATAAATTTGAACGATAATACCGTGGAAGGCATTAAAAATGAGGAGCTAAAGGCATTTTCGGTCCAGTATCATCCTGAAAGTTCGCCGGGACCAAGAGATTCAAGATATCTTTTTTCGGAATTTAAAGAATTATGTTTAAGCGCCAAAAGAGGGTTATAGATATAGCTAAGCATGTTCCGTCGTATTTGACGCTGTCTAATACCGATTTTATTTCAAAAATAGACGCTCTTTACGGCTTAATGGAAAACTGCGAATTATGCCCAAGGCATTGCGGGGCAAAAAGATTTAAGGGCGAAAAGGGGTTGTGCGGAGCAGCCGATAAATTAAGGATCGCAAGTATAAACCTGCATTTCGGCGAAGAACCCCCTATATCGGGAAAGACAGGTTCGGGAACAGTTTTTTTTAGCGGGTGTTCCTTAAAATGCAAATTTTGTCAGAATTATCCGATAAGCAGGTTTTGTGCGGGAAGTTTTTACGATACGCCTGCATTTGCTGACGGAATGGTTAAACTTCAGGAAAAGGGGGCAGTTAATATTAATCTTGTTACGTCTTCGCATTATATGCCTTTTGTAGCCGAGTCGATATTTATGGCTAGAAAAAGGGGTTTAAAAGTTCCGATAGTTTACAATAGCTCGGGATATGAAGAAGCAAGCCTGTTGAATCTGCTGAACGGAATTATAGATATATATCTGCCCGATATAAAATATTCGGATAATAAATATGCCTTGAGATATTCCGGCGTTGCCGACTATGTCGCAATCAACAGGAGAGCATTAAAAATTATGTATGAGCAGGTAAAAGAGCTTAAATTAAACGGAGACGGAATTGCCGTTTCGGGTATTTTAATAAGGCATCTCGTCCTGCCTGAAAGAATAAGCGGATATGCCGATTCTTTTAGATTTATAGCCGAAGAACTAGGTAAAGACGTTCCGGTAAGCCTTATGAGCCAATATTTTCCGGCTTACAAAGCGGAATATGACGGCAGATTAAACAGAAAGATAACAAAAAGAGAGTATTCTGCCGCGGTCGAAGAATTAATCTATAAAAATTTAACGGGATTTTTTCAGAACGATGCAGATGTAGATACGAATGCCTTAGAGGCGGTATAATTTAAAATTATAATTAATATAATAATATTAAAAAATAAAATATGCCTAAAAGAACGGACATCAAAAGAATTTTAATAATAGGCTCCGGACCGATAATTATTGGACAGGCGGCGGAATTTGATTATTCCGGAACGCAGGGAGCAAAAGCATTATCGGAAGAGGGATACGAGGTTATCCTCGTAAATTCCAATCCGGCTACTATAATGACCGACCCCGATTATGCTTATAAAACGTATATAGAGCCGCTCACTAAAGATTTTGTCGCCAAAATTATCGAAAAAGAAAGACCGGACAGTATATTGCCGACGCTTGGGGGGCAGACGGCGCTTAATATTACTTTAGAATTATTTGATGCCGGAATTATACAAAAATACGGCTTGAATATTCTTGGAGCAAATATAGACGCGATTAAAAAAGCGGAAGACAGGGAATATTTCAAGAAAAGTATGGAAAAGATAGGAGTTCCTGTTTTACAGGGCGGTTTTGCCAAAAATATGGAAGAGGCGTTAAATGTGCAAAAAAGTATAGGTTTTCCGGTAATCGTAAGACCTTCTTTTACCCTTGGAGGGAGCGGGGGAGGTATAGCCTATAATATATATGAATTCGGCGAAATTGCTTCAAACGGGATAAATTTAAGTCCGATTAGCGAAATATTAATCGAAAAGTCCGCAATCGGATTTAAAGAGGTAGAGCTCGAAGTGATGACCGATAGAGATAAAAATACCATTATAATCTGTTCGATAGAAAATCTCGACCCTATGGGGATTCACACCGGAGACTCTATCACCATAGCGCCCGTTCAGACTTTAAACGACAGGGATTTGCAAAAATTAAGGGACTATTCTATAAAAATAATGGCAGAGATAGGCGTAGAAACCGGCGGATCCAATATTCAGTTTGCGCTAAATCCCGATTCCGACGAGGTTTACGTTATAGAAATGAATCCGAGAGTTTCAAGGAGCTCCAGTCTGGCATCTAAAGCGACGGGTTTTGCCATAGCAAAAATTGCCGCTAAGCTTGCGGTTGGATATACTCTTGATGAAATTACGAACGATATTACGAAAAAAACGCTTGCATGTTTTGAACCGTCAATCGATTACGTAGTAACCAAAATACCGCGTTTTACGTTTGAGAAATTTCCGCAGACCGACAGCACCCTTACGACGCATATGAAGTCGGTGGGCGAAGTGATGTCTATAGGCAGGACTTTTTGCGAATCGCTCCAGAAAGCCGCCAGATCTTTGGAAAACGGATATTACGGGATAGAGTCGCTTTACGGTCTTGATTTATCTTACGATGCGGCAGAAAAAAAACAGAATACCGAAATCATTAGAGAAGAAATAAAATCCTTAATAAAAAATAACGATTTCAGAAGATTGTTCTTGATAGCCGATGCTTTAAGGATAAATTTTACCGTTGAAGAAATAAATGAATTTTCTAAAATAGATAAGTGGTTTCTCAATCAGATTAAGCTGATCGTCGAACAGGAGAAAAAGCTGTTCTTCGCCGCCAATGCAGTAAAAGATATAGAGCTTATCAGAGAATCTAAAGAAATAGGTTTTTCAAACAGAATAATCGCAAAATTAGTTGCAAAAAAAGACGACGGTAGTCATATTTTGCCCGAGGAATATTTAATAAAAGACGAGGAATCTATCTCTTTGATAGAAAAAACGGAAAAAATTATAGACGAGGCGTGCAGGGCGAATAATATAACGAAAGTATTTAAAAAAGTCGATACCTGCGCGGCGGAATTTGAAGCGGCTACTCCTTATATGTATTCTTCTTATGATAAATTCAACGAAATTAAGCCGCTTGAAAACAAAAAAGTTATAATTCTGGGAAGCGGCCCTAACAGGATTGGGCAGGGTATAGAGTTTGATTATTGTTGTGTTCATTGCTCCTTTGCTTTAAAAGAAAATAATTACTCGTCTATAATGCTGAACTGTAATCCCGAAACGGTTTCCACCGATTACGATACTTCTTCCCGGCTATATTTTGAACCTTTGACTTTCGAGGATGTCGAGGCAATCTGCGAGCTGGAGAATAATCCTCCGGTCATACTTCAGTTCGGCGGTCAAACGCCTTTGAAGTTAGCTAAAAAATTTGACTCAAAAGGCATCAAAATACTAGGCACTCCTTTTAAATATATAGATATAGCGGAAGACAGGGAAAAGTTTAAAAATATAATAAATAAATTAAATCTTAAACAGCCTGAAAGCGCTATGGCGTTTAACGACGAAGAGATATACGAGAAAGCAAAAGCTATCGGCTTTCCGGTTTTATTGCGCCCGTCATATGTTCTCGGCGGAAGGGCTATGGAAATAATATATAACGAAAGCGGTTTAATGGAATACATTAAAAAGATTTTTCAACAGGATGTTTCATTTCCTATATTGATAGATAAATTTCTCGAAGATGCGATAGAGGTTGACGTAGATGCCTTAAGCGATACCGAATCGGTTTATATTGCTGGAATAATGGAACATATAGAAGAAGCAGGCGTGCATTCGGGAGACAGCGCCTGTTCTTTGCCCGCATTCTCTTTAGATTCGGACGCCTTGGGAAAGATAAAAGATATTACGGAAATAATATGCAGGGAATTTCACGTTAAAGGTCTTATAAATATTCAGTATGCCGTAAAAAATAACGAAATATACATAATAGAAGTTAATCCTAGGGCATCTAGAACCGTTCCGTTTATCGGAAAAGCCACTGGAGTGCCGGTAGCAAAATTAGCGACCAAGCTTCTTCTCGGAGAAAAACTTAAAAGTTTCGGGTTGGGGCAGTCTTTTGATATCAATTATTACTGCGTTAAGGAAGCAGTTTTTCCGTTTTCTAAATTTTCAAACGTCGATCCTATGCTTGGTCCTGAAATGAGGTCGACGGGGGAAGTTATGGGAATAGACGCAAGTTTTGGAATGGCTTATGCTAAATCGCAGATTGCCGCGGGGCAAAATCTTCCGTTGTCCGGAAACGTACTTATAAGCGTCAAAGACGAAGATAAAAGATATTTAAGCGATATATGCAGGTCTTTGATAGATTCCGGTTTGAATATATTTGCAACCAAAGGAACATCTGAATATCTTGATACATTAGGCATTAAAAATCAAAAAATAAATAAAGTGAAAGAAGGACGTCCGCATATAATAGATGCCCTTAAGAACAAAGAAATTTCTATGATTTTCAATACTCCGAGAGGAAAAAAATCCCTCGAGGATTCATATGTAATCAGGAGAAGCGCCATAGAGTTTTCTCTTCCGTATTATACTACTATGAGAGGCGCAACCGCCGCATGTATGGCAATTAAGGCGCTTAAAGAAAATAATTTATCCGTAAAAGCATTGCAGGATTATTACAAAGGCGTATAATAATTAGTTTATTTTAATCTAATATATATTATATATTCGGAGGTGTTTTCATTGGCGGCAAACGAAAAAGCTTTTTATATTACGAAAGAAGGACACGATAACTTACTTAAAGAGTTAAAGCGGTTTAAATCCGTCGAAAGACCGGCAAATATTAAAGCAATCGAAGAAGCCAGAGCGCACGGGGATCTTTCGGAAAATGCGGAATATCAGTATGCAAAAGATAAGCAGGGGTTTATTAACGGGAAAATTATGGAGCTCGAAGATAAAATAGCAAGAGCGCAGATTATAGACGTGTCTAAAATATGCGAAGAAAAGGTCGTATTCGGCGCAACCGTAAAGCTATTGGATTTGAATACCGATAAAGAAGTTTCGTATAAAATAGTCGGAGATTCGGAATCCGATATTAAAGAAGGAAAAATTTCTATAAGCTCTCCTATCGCTAAGGCTCTCATAGGAAAATGCGTCGGGGACGATACAAAAATAAACGTTCCTAACGGCGTTAAAGAGTTCGAGATTATTGACATTAAATATGTTTGAGGTTATAATATAAACATATAATATATTTATTTATATATATTATTTAATTTATAGAAAACAGGAGGATTTATGGCTTTAGATAAAGCAGAAGTATCAAAAGTTATCGATGAAATAAGACCTTCATTGCAGTATGACGGCGGAGACGTCGAACTGGTGAATATACACGACGATGGAACGGTTGACGTCAGACTTAAAGGAGCGTGCGCCCACTGTATGGGTTCCATAATGACCCTTAAGGGCGGAATAGAACGCCTTCTCAAGGAACGCATTCCGGGAGTCAAGGAAGTCAACGCCGTTCAATAGCGATAAAATAAAATTTATTTAAAAACCCGCTTGAAAGCGGGTTTTTTTAAAGTTATCGTTATATGTTATATATAGACCTTTTTATTAGATTTACCTAAATTCAGGCAGATTTCATAAGGGATAGTTTTAGCGATTGAAGCTATTTCCTCAGGGGTAATTTTATTTGAGCCTGCCTCTCCCGCTATTATTACCTCGTCGCCTGCTTTAACTCCTTCTATGTTTGTTATATCCGCCATAGTCAGGTTCATAGTAACTATCCCTTTTATAGGGGCAAATTTACCGTTTATTAAAACCCTGCCTTTATTGGACATAAGTCTTGGTATGCCGTTGTCATAGCCTGCGGAAACAACGGCAATGTTCATATCTCTCGGTGCTTTAAACGTATTATTGTAGGAAATAAAGCCGCCTTTTTTAACTTTCTTAATTTGTAAAACGCTGGATTTTAAGGTCATAAGGGGTTTAAGTTCTGCATTGTCGTTTGCGGTTTTGCTTATGTCCGTATTGGGATTAAATCCGTAAAGCGAAATTCCGGGTCTAACGGCGTTTGAATAATCTTCGCCTATTTTGTCGTTTAAAAGCGACGAACTGGCGCTTATGTGCGTATATACGGGTTTAATGCCGTTTTTATTTAAAAGAAAAGTTATTTTTTTAAAATTGGCTATTTGAAAATTAGTATGGTCGATGTCGTTTCCCGCCGAAGATAAATGGCTGAATAAGCCTTCCACGTTAAGATATTTTTTGTTTTCGTTTATGATGTCTATTGCCGGTTTTATTTCGTCTTCGTTTAATCCAAGCCTATTCATTCCGGAATCGTATTTAATATGTATATTCGCAGGCTTATTAAGTCTTTTTGCCTTATCCAAAATTATTGTAAGGCTGTCTAAATTAATTACCGAAATTCTTAAATTAAGCCCTATAGCTTCGTCTATATCGTCTTTATGCACTCCTTTAAGCATCAGAAGCCGGGCATCAGGTATTTTTTTGAGGACGCTTTTAGCCTCGTTCATGCCGATAATTCCGAAAAAATTTATTCCTTCGTTAAAAAGCGTTTCGGCGACCGGAACAAGTCCATGTCCGTAAGCATCAGACTTAATAATTGCTATAATTGTTTTGTTTTTTGCCGAGTTAAGCAGTTTTATAAAGTTTATGTTGTTTTTAAGGTTTTCCAGATTTATATAAAGAGAGGTATCTTTCATATAATTTATTTTAAGAAAAAACGGCATAAAAGTCAATTTCATAAGATTTCATAACATTCGTTCTTGTTTGAAAGCGCAGTTTTTGATATTATATTAATTGATATATAACATCAAAGAGGTTTAAAATGAATTTAAGCGATATAAATTTTAATAAAATTATTAACAGCGCCCGCTATAGCGATGAAGATTTTGTAGATATTTTTATAGAAACTAAAATTTCTACTTTGTTGTCTAACGAAGGCAAGAGACTTGAAAAAGCTATTAACGGTATGATTCAGGGTGCTGGTTTAAGGCTTATTTCAAATAAGAAAACATATTATGCCTATACCAACAATTTAGAAGAAAATAATTTAATAAACATTGCAAAAGAATTAAAATCTGCCGCGGTCGATGATATTAATAAGAAAAATATTAAAGCCGGCGGATTAAAATCTTTAAATTTTAACGAAAAACGGCCTAGAGTAGATTTTAATATAATAAAGGATATTACGGATATTTCTATCGACGATAAATTAAAGAAGGTAGAACCTGTAGTTAAATATTCATGGGGATTCGATAAAAGAGTCGTTCAGGTTAACATTACATATTCCGATTATAAACAAAATGTAATAATCGTGAATTCAGAGGGGGATTTTGTAAAAGATTTCAGGGAAAATTTAGCATTTTTAGCGCATATAGTAGTATCTAACGGCGAAAAAACGGAAGTAGGCTATGAAGTAGCCGGTGGTTTTACCGGGTTTGAATTTTTCGATAAAAACATTCCTGAAGATATAGCCAAAAAAGCTTTAAGCAGAGCATTGATTCAGCTTGAAGCTCCGTTTGCCCCTTCGGGAACTATGCCCGTCGTGTTATCGAGCGAAGCGGGCGGAACTATGATACATGAGGCAATCGGACATGGGTTAGAGGCTGATATTGCAGGAAACGGTCTAAGCGTATATTCGAATAAAATAGGAGAACAAGTTGCATCAAACTTAATAACCGTTATAGACGATTCTTCTTTGACGGGCAAACGCGGTTTTTACAAGTTTGACGATGAAGGAACCTATTCAAATAAGAATATTTTGGTTGAAGGCGGCGTCCTTAAAAAATATATGTCGGACAGGTTATCATATATTAAATACGGATATGAGCTGACCGGTAACGGCAGAAGACAGTCTTACGAGCATGTTCCGATAGTCAGAATGTCGAATACGATGATTGCTCCGGGAAAATCTAACCCGGAAGATATTATAAAAAGCGTGGATGACGGTATATTTGTTAAAAAAATGGGCGGCGGTCAGGTAAATACCGTTACCGGAGATTTTGTATTCGACGTTATGGAAGGTTATATTATAAAGGATGGAGTCGTCAGCGGAGCCGTCAGCGGGGCGACTCTTATGGGAAACGGACCGGAGATACTGAAAAATATCGATATGGTTGGAAACGATTTAGGGTTCGGAATAGGCACTTGCGGGAAAGACGGACAGGGAGTTCCTGTTGCCGATGCTCAGCCCACGCTAAGAATTCCGTCAATAATAGTAGGCGGTAAAAATTCAAAATAACAAATATAGGAATGGAAAGAATAAGAAACTGGAAATCATACCAAAAAACACTCAATAAAAGAAAAGGCAAGAAAAATAGATTTGTTAATTTAATAAAATATATCGCAATATCAATATTTATCGTTTTACTTTTTTACGGCTCTTCCGTACTTTATTTTTACGGAAAATCTATTTTTATTGCTGCAAATAAAAAAGTGCAGGGAACGGGAATAAGACCCATAGTATTTATTAAAGACGATTTAATCGGCAAAAAATTTTCTAATTTCGAAATTGAGAACGTTAAATCAGTTAAATCGTTAAAAAAATACTTCAAATATAATCCTCCGGTATTTAAAACTATCCTTAACGGTCATTACGTGCAAAAGATAGGTGACTATACCGTAGTTTATACGATTGATCCCGCTGTACAAAAAGAAGCGAAAAATATTTTTAAAAAATATTCCGTTCCGTTTGGAGTTTTAGCCGCCGTAAATCCGAATACCGGAGCGGTACTCGGATTCGCATCTTATTCTTATAATAAAAGCAAATCTAGTGAAATTTCCCCGCTCATTTCTTATCCTCCCGGTTCTTTAGTAAAAATAATAACGGCATCCGCCGCAATAGAATCTAAAGGTTTTTACCCGGGACTTAATATATGCTTTAGCGGAACTATGTACGGGACAGATAAGGCTTACTGGAAACAGAATATAGGAACCGGGTCAAATACGATATCTTTTAAGCAGGCATTTGCGAAATCATGCGATGTAGCTTTCGGCAAAGTTGCGGGATATTATGTAGGCAGGAAATTATTAATAGATTATTTTAATAAATTTTATTTTAATAAAAAAATACATTTTATTTTAGACCTGCATAAAAGTAAAGCATATATCCCTAGAAGATTTTACCAATTGGAACTTACGGGGGCCGGTTTCAAAAACGTAACAATGACGCCTCTTCAAGCCGCATTAGTTGCAGGTTCTGCGGTTAACGGAGGTAAAATAGTCAAGCCCTATATAATAAAGGAAATTATATCTTCATCCGGCAAAGTCGTATATATTCATAAAGATGCTAATACTCTAAGCGCCCCAATAACGGCTAAAACGGCGCATATTCTAAAACAGTTGATGATTACGACCGTTACTAAGGGCGTGGCCCACGCGGATTTTTATAACTCAGCCGGCAGGTATATGCTTCCAGGGGTTATTGCGGGAGGTAAGACCGGAACGATATCCGGTAATAATCCACAAGGACTTTATCAATGGTTTGCGGGATTCGGAGAGATGAACGGGAAGAAGATAGCGCTATCGGCTCTTGTAATAGAAAATCCGGTTTGGAAAATAGAAGGCGGAGGAGTAGCCGAAAAGGTATTTCTTGCATATTTTTTCTGATATAATAATAAAAGTTGCAAAGAAACTTAATTATAATATATAAATATGAGGTGGTTAGATGGCAAAAATTATTCCGTTTGAATATTTTGAACCGGTTTTGGAACATTCCGTATCTAATATGAAGAGAATTAAAAAAGAACTGAGGCTTGCCGAAGATATTGCCTCTATAGATTATGTAGGGTTAACGATTCTTAATATAACAAAACTCAACGATGATTTTATAAAAACTCTCGGCGGAGTGCTTAGAGATTCTGATATAGTATCCGTTAAAAATAATCTCGTTTATTTATTTTTGCCGGGGACCGATTTTGAAGGTTCGATGAATATAATCAATGATTTCAAAGAATTTTACGAGGATGTTTTCGATTATATCGTTTCCGCAACGCTTCTAAAAGATTTAAACAGCATAAAAGATATATTGGCAGAATTAGATAAACTCGCGCTGAATAAGGGTTGGAAGGTATAGATTCATATAAATGCAACAAAAATTTAACATAATTGTAATATATCCTTCACGATTCTGAAACAATATCCTCTTATAATATAATAAACGGTATAAGTAAAAAATTATTATAAGAGGATATTGTTTTATGATTACGTCGCTTAATAGCGCCACATTTATCGGTATCAACGCCGTTTTAGTAAATGTAGAAATATTTATATCCAACGGCATACCCGGGATTATGATTGTAGGTTTGCCGGATGTTTCGACTAAAGAGGCTAAGGATAGGGTTAAAGCCGCAATAAAAAATTCCGGCTTTGAATATCCCGTTAGGAAAATCATTATAAATCTTGCTCCCGCCGATTTAAGAAAAGAAGGACCTCTTTTCGACCTGCCGTTTGCAATAGGAATTTTAGTTTCCGCCGGTTTGCTTAAATGCGCTTTAAATCTCGATGATTATATTATTGCGGGAGAACTTTCCTTAAACGGTAAAATAAAGAAAGTTAACGGCGTAATAGCTCTGGGCATACTTGCCAAAAAATTAAATAAAAAGCTTATAATTCCATATGAAAATATAAATTCCGCAAGGTTCTTAGGGATCGATTTTCTTGCATTCAGCCATTTAAGAGATGTATGCGCTTTTATTTCAGGGGTTCGGTTGAATGAAACTGCCGCAGAAAACAGCCCGGTTTATATTCATAATGCCCAAGAAGAAGACGGAACATTTTTTGAAAGGATAATTTCCGATGTAAAAAATACCGTTAAAGACAGAGAAAATTATCCCGATTTTTCGGATATTAAAGGGCAGGAACTGGCAAAAAGGGCAATATTAACCGCCGTATCGGGGCATCATAATATTTTAATGATAGGTCCTCCCGGCAGCGGGAAAACAATGCTGGCTCAAAGTATAGTTGGGGTTCAGCCCGGTTTATCGCTTGAGGAATCCATTGAGACATCTAATATTTATAGTTTTTCAAATAAAAAGATTAACGACGAAACCGGACTTATTACGAGGCGGCCTTTTATTCCGGTGCATCACACCGTATCTATCGCCGGATTAATCGGAGGCGGCGCTTCAAATCCGCTTCCGGGAGATATAAGCCTGGCTCATAACGGAGTCTTATTTATCGACGAATTTTCGGAATTAAGCAAAAAAACGTTGGATAGTTTACGGCAGCCTATGGAAGATAAGACGATAAACCTCTCGAGGAGCAGGTTTTCAATAGTTTTGCCGTGCAATTTTATGTTGGTTGCGGCAATGAATCCTTGTCCTTGCGGTTATTACGGGGATATAAAACATGAATGTAAATGTTCGAGCGCAGAAATTTATAAATTTTACACGAAATTGTCGGGGCCGATCCTCGATAGATTCGATATATTCGTAGAAGTTTATTCCGCAGATATAGACAA
>DAHWHJ010000122.1:0-13504 GCA_027335745.1 bacterium
TTAGGAAAAAATTTCACAGGCGGTTTTAACGGCAGAATTAAACACCCGTCGCAAGCTCAGGGTGTTTAATTCTGCCTAACCGCCCGACGGGGAATTGTGACAGGTTTATCCACAAGCGGCAAACGGCACGCCGGACAAAAAGCCGTCCGTCATGCCGTTTGCTATTCGCTTATGGATAAACCTATCAAATTCCCCTTGAAATTTTTTTCCGGCGGCGATCGCTTGGGACAAACCTATTCCGAAAACCGCCGCAAAATAATTTTTGTATGGGGCTTACCTCTGGGGGCGTTTTTAATTGTGATTTTGCGGCGGTTTTCTCCCTTATGTCCCAAGCCAGCAAGCTTTGAATAACTGCTTATTTTATTACACACAACTTAAGACTTTGCGTAAGCTGCTCCGCACTGACATATTGCCATAAACAGCTTATAGAGCGGAGCGGAATATTGAAAAAAGCGCTTAAAAGCATTACACGCCGGTTTACGCCCGCCCCATTGTAATTATTTCTTAGAGCAGGGGCAAAACTTTTTGAAAAAAGTTTTTCCCCCGACCCCTTTTCAAAAACTTTTATATTGGGGGGGGGCTTTCTTTCGTTTTCTCGCCGCAGAAAGAAGAAAGAAAGCCCCCCAAACCCCCAAAGAAAGAAAAAGGCTCGGATTTGGTTACCTTTTCGTTTTTAATTTAAAGGCAGTATAGACCGCCTTGCCTGCCCGATTACGTTTTAGATTAAAACAGGCATTTAAGGCGGGCAGGCTCGGAGCGGCGGATTGCATTAGTGGAAAAATTTAAAAAAACATGTTCAGGGAATGGATTATCTGACAAATTTAGCTTAATAGAAAAATATTACAGGCGGGAAATTTCGGCATAAGGTTATTGCGTTCCTGATTATTATTGCAACTTCGCTATTTATATATAAGGAAACAGTGAAAATTTATAGACAGTAAAGAAAAAAACTTCTTAGAAAAAACATCGGTTATGCTGTTTCGGCATAACAAGTTTATCAGGTTTAGCTTTATCAGTTTTCCGCTACGGCACACGGCGGATTGCAGGTAAAGCTACAAGAAGCGTAAAGGCGGGCATACGCTTTACCTAAGTAATCCGCCTCGTGCCACCGCTTACTTTTAGTGTCTATAAGGCTTTATAAAATATAAAAAAGGGATATAGGATGTATAAAGTTTTTGAAATTGCAAAAAAAAGCGGGGGAGTAAGGCACATTGAAGCCCCCGATCCTGTAACAAAAAAAAGGCAGAGGGATTATCTGGAATATCTTTACAAGGCTTATCCTGCAAGCCCTTATACGCATGGATTTACCCCGAACAAAAGCATAATTACGAACGCCAAGCCTCACACGGATAAAAAATGGGTTTATTCCGTAGATATAAAAGATTTTTTTCCTTCAGTTACCCTTGAAAAAGTCAAGGCTTTAGGTTTTAAGCTTAAATGGGGTCTTTGTTTTTACGATTTTAAAGACGGAAAAAACAAAAGGCTTCCTCAGGGAGCACCGACGAGTCCCTATATAGCAAATTTATATTTAAAAAAATTCGATTATAAAACTGCCAAAAAATTAGCGGAGTTCAATATAGCATATACGAGATACGCAGACGATATAACTTTCTCAGGAAACGATTATAACGGCATGGAAAAAGCCTTGTCGTTTATAATCAGGCAGTTAAATAGATACGGATTTGAAATAAACTATAAAAAAGTAAAGAAAATGCCTTTCTGGAAAAGGCAGTATGTATGCGGGCTTACGGTAAACAAAAAAGTTGCTTTGACGAGAGAAACGAAAAAGAAAGTCAGGGCGGAAAAACATCGGGGAGAGGTCTCTTATTTACAGAATTTCGCAAATATGGTTGAAAAGCAGGCAGGAGTTTAACTTCGCTAAATATATACGTAATAAATTAACAAAAGGGGTCAAAATGTTAAACGGCTTATTCGTAAAGAGTTTAAAGATTGCGAAGGAAAAAACCAGAAATCTTTTAAAGCATACTGAAGAAAACGGATACAGGGTAAAGATAGGTTTGCCGGCGGATTTGGACAGATGGGATATTTTAAACCTTAAAAAATATTATAAAACCTTTACCGGACTAGAAATATCCGACAAAGAAATAATAGCAAACAAGCTTACCGACGGAGGAAAGTTTACGAGATTTATCGTAAAAAAAGCGAAAGAATCGGGATATCCTTTTACGGCGGATTTCGAGCTATACGCATCCGGCGCATACGACAGGAAAACTGAATTTATTATATCTACCAATCCGGCGGATTTATTAAGCCCTTCGGATTTTTCGTCTTATAAATCCTGTTTTGCCGACGGGGGCTGTTATTCGCACGGAGTTCCGAAATGGGCTTTAATGCCCGGAACGGCGATTTTATTTTCGCAGCACAAAGGAAAAAAGACGAGCAGGGCTTGGCTTTATTTTTACGGCAAGGATGACAGAAAGGGTTTTATGGTTTTCAGAAATTACGGTTCACGTTTCGACGAAGAGGCGATGAGGCATGAAATAGCTAAATTAACGGGCATAGAAAAATACAAAGTTAAAGAATACGGGGGCGTCGGTTCTATGCACGGAACTTATATCGACTCTTTTACTGCGGTCAGGGAATTTACCGGAGCGGCGGAAGATTTTAAAACTTCCACTGTAAAAGAGGCTTTCTTCGAGGAGCTTGAAAGTCAGTCGTATATCTGTCCGCTTTGCGGGATAAAAGGGGAGCCGAGAAATTATCGTATAGCCTGCTGCGGTTCGATGAAAGAGGTTTTATCGGGCTACAAGAGGGTTGTATAATGATTAAAAAATTCCTTACGGCGTCCAAAAAAGAAATTCTTTATCAGTTCGGCAGGTCTTTCAAAAACGGGATTTACGGCGGGAGAGGCGCTTATTTTTACTTAAAAGGAAAATATACGGACGTGCTTTTTAACGCTCATATCGATACCGTGAAAAAAGACGGTTTTTTCGATTTAAGAAAGCACGGAGACATTATCTACAACAAAAAAGGAATACTCGGAGCGGACGACAGGGCGGGAATTTGGATAGCGTATAACCTTGCAAAAGCAGGGGCTTCGATATTGCTTACGGATTGCGAAGAAACTACCAAAGAGGGCGTATGCGCTTTCTGCGAAGATTTTAAAGAGATAAACCATAAACTTTTTGTGGGTCTCGACAGGAGGGGCTTCAGGGAGTTCGTAAATTACGGCTACGCAAACGACGGCATAAACTATATTTTTAAAAGGTTGGGATATAAAGAAAAAACCGGCACTTATTCGGACGTTGCCATGCTTACCGAAAACTTTTCGAGATTTAACGTCAACCTTTCCGCAGGGTTCTATAAGGAACATACTTCCGAAGAATATTTAAGCTTATCGAGCATGAGTTTTACTCTTAACAGGTGTTTGAAACTTATAAATTTTCAAATTCCCGATATAGCGATAGAAAATTATCCGGCGCATTTTCGGGAAGATTACTACGGCTATCCGATAGACGAAGAGGATTATTTAAATAGGAATGAATATCAAGAAGAATTAATAAAGCGGTTCGGTCTCGGTTTTTAAAAATCCGCAAGTTCGCTATATAAATAAGACGGTATGAAGAACGAGGCATAACGGAATACAGCGGTAGTTCCGAATCGGGACTACGGAAAAATCAGGATAAGAACGGGTTCGGATTTACTATAAGGCTCACGTCCTTCACGGAATTCCTTAAAGGAAAAGCGGTCGGGCGGGCGTATATAAGTAATTCCGAGAAGGACAGAGCCCATTCGCACCTTAAGCGTCTTAACAAACAGCAAATTAACTTTAAACGCCTTTAAAGGCAAAGGAGAGTGCAGATGATTTTTTCAAACACGGAATTGAATTTACAAAAGAGACTGCTTCCGAACGGTTCGGAGGAGTTTTTCGTAAAATTGCAAGGGGGAAGCGATATTTCTATTCCCGTAAGCAAAGAAGCGGTTTACGTCGACGACGACGGCGAGGACAGTTTGAAGGGTCTCGGCAAATTAACACTGTCTATATCTTCGGCGGGCAGGAGGATAATAACTTTATCCCCGTCCGGCAACGATAAGAATTTCGCAATTCTGTCGTCGGAAAGCGACAAGTCCGGGGACGGCGATATTACAGTCCTGTCCGGCGGTAAAAAAATAATGTCGGAAGGAAATACGTCCGTTATCGAGTGCGACGATACCGCCGAGTGCGTTATAGCCTTTAAAAAGAGCGGTTATAAGACCGGATTATTTATTATTAAAGACGGTCAAAAAATCTATTTAAGAAACAGGGAAGTAATAGGCTATTACGAGAGCGCGGGCGAGGCACTGCCTATATACATAACTCCCAACTTAAACGGGGGGTGCAATATAAGCCTTAATTAAAGTTCGGGCGGGGGCATCTTACGGGTGCACCCGCTTTATTTTTTACAGGCAAGAGCGATTATAAAGATTGCAAACAACTTCGCTATAGATATAAAGGAGGTGAAGAAAATGCGGTATAAAGTATATCAAAAAACAGAAAACGGGAGTTTTAAATTGCTCGGAAGAGCCGTCGAAAATATTGAGGACGACGAAGTATATTTCGCATACGAAAACGGCGAAGCAAAAGCTTTTGAAATGAAGGAGTTTTACGATATTTTTTCAATGCCTTTTTTTGTGCTTGTGGATTCCGGAAAATGCGCTGCAAGCATATAAATAAATGCTGAAAAAACGGAGGCGTTTATGACTATTACAAATCAGAAATTTGAAAGTATTAAAGAACTGATCGAAAGCTATCTTTTCGACGACAGTTTTCAGAGCGATTTTATTTATTTTAGCGATAAGGCTATAAGGGAATATATCGAAACTAAAGTCGGCGAAAGCCTTTTGCGGTCCGGAGACTTGTTTTCCGGAAATTTCGAAAGAAAGGTTTTAAGAGAAATCAAAGAGAAATTCCTTAACCTCTTGGAAGCACTAAACAAGGAAAACAAAAGGGCTTCGGATTTAACGATTAATGCTGTAAACGCTTTAAGGGAATTGAAAAACAACGGGGTTTGCGAAATATCGGCCAATATGAGAAAAAGTTTGTCCGAAGGGGAGTCGAGCGAACTGATAGACTTTATTCCTGATTCGGACTTTTTCAAACTCGAGGCGGGGGAAGAATGCGGCGGGGCCGGACTCTTCTGTAACAGCTTAGAGGCCGGCGACGAGGTTTATATAGCCGGCAAAAGAGCATACAAAAAGAACGAAAAACAGATTAAGCAGGAACCATTCCAACCGGTTTTATTTTAAAAAAACATAAATTTGCTATATATTCGGAGGTGAAATCATGGATTTAAGTAAAATTAACGAAAGAATCGATTTTCTCGAAAGCATACCCTACTGCGGCGACGCCGCCGCCGACGAGGACGTGGACGAGGCGCTGATGCAGGCGTATTTCGACGTTGCGCAAATATCCGCGCTTTAAACGTGTATTGACATAATTTCCTAAAAGTGTTAAAAAAAATAACAGACTTTCGCGGGACGGCACCCCCCCCACGCCGTTTCGCGAGAACAAATAAAAAAGGAGAAGAAACAATGGAAAACGCCGCGAAAAAAGAGCCGGAAAATATACCGGCAAAAACTAATATCGATTTAATAAAAGATTTATACGACAAAAGAAAGGGCGAGATAGCTAAGATACTTAACAATATGTTAGCTCCGGACAAGCTGTTTATGGTTGCCATGACGCATATAAGGAAAAACCCGATACTAGCGCAATGCGACAGGGACAGTTTCGTGAACGCAATCGTCGAATCGGCACAATTAGGACTAGACTTAAATCCTGCCTACGGTTATGCCTATCTCGTACCGAGGAGAAAAAACGGAAAACTCTATGTAGAATTTCAGCCCGGATACAGAGGGCTGATTGAGCTCGCTAACAGGTCTGGCAAAGTCGCTGATATTTATGCTCAAATAGTTTACAGCAACGAATATTGCGATATTAAATACGGTTTAAATCCGGATATTGACCATAAGCCTAAGTCCCCTTCGGAAAGAGGGGAAATAGTAGGGGCTTATGCGGTAGCAAGGCTGACTAGCGGCGTAAAGAGGTTCGAGTATCTATGGAAAGAGGAGATAGAAAAAATAAAAAAGAAGAGCGATTCCTTAAAAGGGGATAAACGCGAATACTCGCCATGGAATACTTCGGAAGAAGAGATGATTAAAAAGACCGCCGTGAGACGTCTCGGCAAGTGGCTACCTTTATCTCCGCAGATGACGAAAGCGTCGGTCGAGGACGAATACCGCGAGGCGGGAATAGAAGTAGGAGACGTTATTCCGGCGTATGCCGAACCGGCCGGTCCGGAAACGGCAGATTCAAAAGTAACACCGATACGTCCTTATAACGTAACGCCGGAATCGGACAAAAGCAACGGCGGCGGATGTCAGGAAGACGAAGATTTAAAAAAAGACGCGGCGGCCGGACAAAATGAACCGCCTGCGGTTAATCCCGAACTTGCAAAGAAGAATTTCGAAACCGTAAGGTCTATGCTTGAAGAGTCTAAAACCTTAGAAGAACTTAAGGAAAACTGGACTTACTTTTATAAGGAGCTTAAATCAAGATTTTCTCCAACGGAAATCGCCGATATGGAGGTAATCAAAAACGCGGTTAAGGATAAACTGTTTGATACTCCGCCGGATGCGGAATCCGAGAAAAGCGGAGAAACTCCATGCGGATTGTTTGGAGATATCGGAAAAGAAACGGGCGATTCGGAACATAAAGACGAAATAGAAGAGATAATCGCCGGATTTAACTCGGCGGAAACGGAAAAAGAAATTACGGTCATCTGGAAAGACTCCATGCACGTTATATCTAAACTTAAAGAGGACGACCTGGACAGAATTATGAAAGAGAAGAAAAAAAATATTTCGAGGGTCAAAAAAAATGCGTGAGCTCGTTTTCGACAAAGAGAACCATTTATACTTTTTGGACGGCCGTATAGTCCCGTCCGTCACGGAGATACTGAAGAAAAGCGGCATTATAGACGACCGCTTTTTTAAGGAGGGTTCGGCGGAGAAAGGAACCCGCATTCACGAACTGTGCGAGCAGATAGCGAAAGGCGAAGAACCGGACGAGGAAAACGGATACACGAAAGCATTCCGAAAGTTTCTCTTCGATACTAAAATTGAACCGGTCGAAATCGAAAGCAGCTACTATTCCGAACTGGATTTTGCCGGCACGATGGACATTGTAGCATTATTCAGGAGAGAGCTCGTAATCATAGATATAAAAACGGGAGGGCGTCAGGAATGGTGGCCGCTGCAGCTGGCCGGATATTCCAAGCTGATAGACAATAACGATATCCGCCGGTTCAGCCTCGAAATAAAGAATACCGAAAAATATAAATTTACGGAGTATAAGAATAAGGAAGAAGACGCAGCAGGATTTATGAATGCGCTTGAAACTTACAATCAGCTTTACAGAGGCGGTTTTATCGCGGATTTTTGCTGAGCCTGGTTTTTGAGCGAAAATTAATGATAAATTCATAGAGGTATAAAAGTGAAGATAAGTATATCTGGTCCGGCTTGTTCCGGAAAGTCGCATTTTATAAATAAACTTAAAAATAAACTTTTCGTTACGGCTTATCCCGAATCCTCCCGCAAGATTTGGACGGATTTTCCGGAATACAGGACACCGCTTAACGTTTTCAGGAAGAAAATATGCGAGCTTCAGACCGATTTAGAATTCCTGCCTATTATAGGGCCGTCGTCGTGTGGAATCCACGACAGAGGGATTATGGATAACCTGACGTTTTTATACATGCAGGATGCTGAACTTTTCGAAAAAGAGTTTAAAAGGATATCCGGACTGTATGAATCGGGCGATATAAAACCGTACGACTTGATAATATATTTCGACATGGACATGACAACCGGAATTACGCCTTTAATAAAAGAATCGCTCGACGATCCGATCAGACGCGCTACCATAGACGTCAACAATTATGCAAACCACGTAATTAAGTTCAGGAACGCGTTTATAGACGTAAAAAACATGTTCAACTATTTGAATTCCGACGTGAAGTTTATAATCGCCAGGCCGACGGCGGAAGACTTAGACAAAAGAAACGAACTTGCGGAGCACTTTATAATTAATTTTTTCGAAAGGAGCAAAAAAGATGCTAAACAAAAATCTAAAAGAATTCTTAGACCGTTTTCCGGAAATATTTAAAGTGACCGTTAACGGCGCGGATTTCAGCATTAAGGGAGATTTTTATTTAGACGGCGCTGAACTTGGAGGCGTAATAAATTTAGTTTCCGCTGATGCGGCAGCGGCCGAAGAAAACATTCCTATGAAAGCATCAAAAATATCTCTGGCGGGCAAGAAAATGCCTATGAAATTTAAAAATTTGCGTGACGACATGCTGTCCGACATAAGAACCGGGATGCCGAGGTCGGATTTCATGAAAAAATACGGGGCGTCTTACAATACTTTTATAAGATATAGGGCAAAGGCCTGCGGGTTTTCGAATAAGACTGTTAACGAAAAAAAGAAACATGACACGGGAAAGGAAGGGATAGATGGCCATAAATCGGAGGTCAAGCGCAACAGGGCAAACATAAAAGCCGACATCATGGCCGGATTGCCTAAAGAAAAAGTTATTCAAAAATACGGCATAGGCATAGCCACTTATAACCGCAGAAAAAGAGAGGCCGAAAGCGTGACTAAAGGCATTCCTGGAAACAATTCTTCCGAAGTGGGACAGTCCGACCATACCGCGGCGGAAACCGTAAGAAAAAAAGACGGGTCCTGCGCCGGGCGGCACATGAGGTTTGTAATTGGAAACAAAGAGAAAATAATTAACGATCTGGCAAACGGAATGTCAAAAAAAGAATGCATGCTTAAATGGAAAATAAGCGAAAGGCTGTATGGCGACCTTAAAAGCATCGCGGTCGCCAGAAGCGCGGAGGAACCTGAAAGAACCGCGCCGCTTCTTGCGGTATCCAAATCAAGGCTCGAAAGAAGCAGGTCTATAATCGAAGAACTCAACCGCGCAGAAGACAGGGTTTACAGGGAAACCGGAGATTATAATTTCATGCTCGTAAAAAAAAATTCGAATCAAGCGAGCTCCCCGAATCCTTAAAAGGTTTTATCGGATGCACTGGATGGGAAATGTTAAACGTCCTTGCAAAAATAAGAGCCGGCGTCAGAAGGATAGAAGAAGAGATCCGGAAGGGAAGCGGGTTTTCGGCGGGAGCGAACATGGAGCTGAAAAAAATATATAAAAATAAAATTAAACTAATCGAGGATCTCATAAGTGGATACAAGCATACGCAGGATAGGAAACAGCCTTAGCTACTGCCAAAACTGCGGCAATGATTTAAAAGGCCATGGAAAATATATCGTTAAAGACGAAAAAAACAGAATCAAGGTTTTATGTATTAAATGCTATAAAAAATACCGCAAAGAGAAACTGTATCCGAACTAACCGTAGTCGTCGAAAAAAATGTTTTAACATCGCTATATAAATATAGAAAAATAATTATAAATATTTTATGAACAAAAACAGGCTAAACTTCAAGTAAAATAAGGCGTCATTAATGTTTTTGTCCCTAATCGGGACACTTGCTGCCGAAACGCCTGTAGATATAAGGATTCAAACCGTAAAAAGAGATAAAAAAAATGGATAGGGATATTGTAGAAAAATTATGCCTTTATCTTCTAAATAAAGGCTTTAAAAAACTAAAAAAAGAAATGGAATTTTTAAACGCCGACGGCACGCTCGACGTTTATGGCACTGTCGATGCGATATTTGCAGATCCGGACGACGTTCCAGACAAAAAGGCGGAGTTTCTTTTTAAGGAACTTAAACTTCAGTTCGGGGAAAAATTTCCGGTTTTGTTTGAAAGAGCCGAAACTGCGGCCGGGAATAAAAACAGTTTTCGAAAAGCCGCATAAATTCTAAATATAACAAATAACAAAAGTAACAAAGGAGGTTAAAAATGGGAACCGTAGTGTCTCTAAAATGCGAAGAACCGTTGTCTGCCGCAAAAGCGATAGAAATAGACGTCGCTTACGAAATCGAAACTAAACAGGATTACGACAAAGCAAGGCTCGATTTATACGAACTCGGCAGGATAGAAAAGGAAATCGAGGCATCGCACGAGCCGGCGGTAAAAGAAGCCGCCGCAAAACATAAAAACCTCGTCAAAATGAGGGATACAGCGATAAAGCCGTACGAGGACGGCATTCAGGAGATTAAAGGCAGAATGCTCGATTTCGTGCTTCTTCATCCGGAAGTTACAGACGGCGTCCAAAAGAATACCAAAATAAAAGTTACGGATATAATTGAACTGATAAAAGCCGTGGCAGCGGGAGACGTGCCGGCCGAAGCGCTGATACCCAACGAGAAATTCATACTGGAAAAAGCCAGAGGATTAAAGGACAATCTTGGGTATCCCGGCATAGACGTATACGAAGAAAAATCGATTATAAACAGGCTGTGAGCTATATAGAGGACTTTAGAGATAATATTTAAAATAACTAAAAAGGAGAGATTATGGGAAGCTTAAACAAAGTTTTACTGATAGGAAATCTGGGTAAAGACCCGGAGCTAAGATATACGCCCGACGGCATGGCGATACTTAAATTTTCGATGGCAACTACGGAATATTCCAAGGATGCATCGGGAGAGAAAACGGAACGGACTACCTGGCACAACATCACCGTTTTCGGAAAAACCGCGCAGAACATTTCGAATTACCTTACAAAAGGCAAGCAAGTCTTTATCGAAGGCAGGATAAACACTTATTCCTATGAAGACAAGGAAACCGGCGAGAAGCGTTACAGGACGGAAATAATAGCTAATAACGTGACGCTTTTAGGCAAGAAAGGCGATTCCGGCGAAGGAGACGGCGAACCCTATAACGAAGACCGCCAGGAGAAAAAAACCTATGCTGCTGCCGGCGCAGGAGCTCCTGGGAACGACGGCGGACGGTTCGAGGAGGACGACATACCTTTTAGGTCGCCCCGCTCCTTAGCGGCTTAGGGAAGCGGGGCTAAGCTAAAGTAAAATGTTTTATATCGAATTTCCCGGATGCGGTTATGTGTCCGGGAAATTTTATTGTAAAAAGAATAAAAGAACGGCAATAAGGAGTCATTATGGAATCGACTATTAACGAACCGATATTCGGCAAAACGGGAACAGGCAAAAGTTTTGCTATAGAAAAGAAAACGACAAAAAACGGCATTGAAATATACAGTAACGGGCAATTTACGGCAAGCCTGTCGGTGGCCGAACTCGAAGAAATATATAAGAATGCTATACATATTCAAATCGAGAGGTTAAAGGGGTAATGAGCAATTCCTTGTATTTATTGGTATTCATTAGACAATGTGAACAAAAAGAACTTTGTTCAAGAATGTTATATAAAAAAGGGAGCGTTATGAAAAAAGTATCTAAAATTGAATTATGGAAATGCTTAAAATGTAAAAAATATAAAAAAGAAGAAAATAAGTGTATTGATGAATATGCTGATTTTTTAGAAATGAAATCTATCGAAGATATGAATTTCTGCCCAAAAGAATTTTCGCATAGTTTAAGCGATATTCTTAAAACAAGGCCGTTAACACGAAAAGAAAAAAAAGATTTTATACTGCGTAAAATTTCTTTTTGCGATAATCATTGTCACTGTCCGGATGGAAACTATATTGTAGTTTTCGATTTCTCTCCTGACGATGAAACGGTAACGGGCTATCTGCTTGACCATAGATTTCGTCCGTTTACATATATTATTGCTTTGGATAAATTTGAAATAGGAAAACCTATAAAATGTGCTTATGTAAGTACTGAATAGTTTTAAAATAATTTTAGTTTTATTGAGGTAACTTAAAATGATATTAATCTATATTTCGATAATAATTTTGTTTTTAATATATATTCCTAAAATTTACTATTACATAAATAAAAAACGGCATCCGTTTTCCGGTAAAATAGAAACTTTTAAGGATGTGAACGATTTTATAGCTAATTACGATTTTTTCCATTTTAGCGATAAAGACGACGATAATAATGAAGAAGAATATGATTTTTATATCGTTAATGCGAAACGGGATGAAAAAGTACCAGACTCTGATTATGTATCTGGTTATAAAATAGTCAATGTTTATTCAGGCGTATATAAAACTTATAAAAACGATAGTTATTGGTTTTTTCTCAGAAATAAAGACCTTGATATGTCTAATAATATCAGAGCTTTTATTTGGAGACATAAAGACGCAATTAACGCCCAATTAGAAATTGAAAGGATAGAAGAAGAAAAAGATAGAAAAGAAAAAGAAAAAATTTTACAATTAAAGGAATTAGATAAAAATATCAAAAAAGATGTTTTTAAATTTTTGAGAGGAACTAAATAATATGCAAGACAAAACAGTCGGAAACAATTTTTTATTATCGTTTAGAAACAACTTTTCCATAAACGGACGGGTTGCCGGTATAAATAAAAGTTGTTTTATATATTAAATATTTTATTTTGTCCGGCTGTCGGACAAAATAAAATCGTAAATATTATGGACAAAAATTCTTTAATCGATAAAATCGTCTTTTCCGTCAAATCACAGCTTTCAGAAAACGGAATTTTATACAACAAAATTTTCGTTTTCATTGCGGACAAATTCTATAACGGCGTAAGATATAAGACCCATTCTGATTTTCAAAACGGTTTCAGGGAACTAACGGAAGTTATAGAAAACGGCGGATATAATATAGACGATTACGAAACCGTTGCCGATTTTATGGAAGACTATCCTGGCTACGCCGGTCTGTCGAATATAGACGAGGTAGAAAACTTAAACGAAACATTGAAATTTAAAATCGATAGCGATATAAGCAGTATCGTTAATTTAGACATGGCAGGATTAGGTCTTGACGACTACGATTTTACATTATTTAGGCAGGCAGTTTACGATAAATTAAAGGAAGAAGGTTTGACTATCGATGATATAGTAGAGAAAATAATTAAACTGGCGCCGTTTAAAGATGCTATGCTTAAATATGGACGCAGTGCGGACAGGTTAAAAGAAAAAAGAGATATGTCAAAAAGGGAAGAGGAAGAAATAGAAATTCAGGAGGATTTAATATCCCAAGCGATTTACGAAGACTTCGAAGAAATGAAAGGCGAAATAGAAAAATACGGGAAAGACGACATTGAAGAATTGAGAAACGTTTTAAGCGTTTTACTTGAAAAATTCGGCAGGGACAAGATTAAAATTTTTATAAAGTCGGTATATTTCAGAAAGTGCGTTGACAGGTCAATTTTGGAAGTTCTTTTTCCTGAGAACTTCGCTATATAAATATAAAAATATTTTATTTTATTTAAAAAGGAGTTTGTTATGTTTTTTATGGGTATGTTAGGATTCGGACTTTTAGGGTTTTTATTCGCCGCAATTACCATAGGCGTTTTGGTATGGGCTATCGTCGATATCTTAAAAAGACCTTGGAAAAACGACGCAAATAAAATAATATGGCTTTTGCTCGTTATTTTTCTTGGGCTTATCGGCATTATAGTT
>DAHWHJ010000083.1:0-19470 GCA_027335745.1 bacterium
AATATCCAATATTTTGCAGGTTTTATTCTTCTTGTATTTTGCTTTTTTTAATGCGCCTATAATTCTATTTTTTTCTGAAATTATATCGAAAACATCTTCTCCACTGCCGTTTAAACCGCTTCGCAATAAACTTTCATTTTCGAATTTATCGGCATAGGTATCCTTATTAGCATTGGACATAGAAAATTTGCCTGTTATATTTTGCCCGTTGCCATAAATTTGCCGTTTTGTTTTTATATTAAATTCTATGCCGCATTCTTTAAGCGATTTAACCTTTTTACAGCCGTCGTAATTTAAAATCCGAATCCTATCAAGCGCGGAAGTCATTTCTCTGATATTCCCGGGCCATAAGTACCCGAGACATTCGTCCATAAATCTTTTGCAGTACGAAATTTTTAAACTGTCCAGATAATTTTCAATAAAATATCTTATAAAATTAGGTCTTTCCCTTAAAGGAGGAATATTTACCTTAATAGTGGAAATCCTGTAATAAAAATCTTCCCTCATAAAGCCGGTCGTTATTTTTTCTTCGATATTGGAATTTGTGGAGAATGCCGTCCATAAGTTTAATAATTCAGGCATTGTGCTGCCGACCTTTTCGCACACGTGATAATCCAGAAAATATAAAAGTTTAGACTGGTTGTCCATAGTTAAAGTATCGACATCGTCAAAAAACAGCACCCCGTTATTAGCGGTTTGAGCCTTCCCCTCGGTAGTTTCCACCGCGCCGGTAAATGCCCCTTTTAGATGACCGCAAAGCACGGATTGAAAAAGTTCTCCGGACAAATTAAAGCAGGAGACCGTAACGAGGGGCTTTGTCGGGGAAATTTTTTTTCCGACAAAATTAATCAGGGTTGTTTTCCCCGTGCCGGTTTCTCCCTGAATGAGAAGATTAGTTTTCATCCTTGCCGCGCGTTCTATGATTTTTATGCATTTTCCGATTCTCGAGTCGGGAAATTGTTCCGCATAGCGTTCGATTAATTCATTTTGTAAGTTCATTTTTAGGCGTTAAAATTATTATTTAAATTAAAAGCGCGATATAAAACGCTATTTTATTTTTTATACAACATTTTAAATTAAAAATCAACAGGAGATATTTGCATTTTGCCTCTATTTATGCTACTATCTGTTTATTCTCAAAAAAATTTCTTCGGAATCTTCGCATATATTAATCTTATATTAATCTTAGACTAATGAATAATATAATCGAATCTTTCACCAACGTTAAACGCAAAATAGAGCATTTTAATCCGGATGTATTACTGCTTTGCATCGATTTCGACGGAACGCTCGCTAAAATTCAAAAAAATCCTTATGCCGCATATTTAGATATTGATCACAAAAAAACGATAGAAAAAATAGCGGATATTGAAGGAATTTATTATTGCATAGTAACGGGCAGGGAATTAAAAGATATAAAAAAAAGGGTAGGTATAAGCAGTAATATAATATATTCAGGCAACCACGGCATGGAGATAGAAAGTTATTATAAGGATTTAAAAATAAATTTCGTTGCCGGAGGAAAACAATCCGGCAGTTTTATAAAAATTGTAAAAAAAATAGAAAAAGACCTCAGAAAGATAGAAATACCCGGGCTGATAATCGAAAATAAAAAATATTCGATAAGCCTTCATTGCAGAATGCTTAGTCCCGAAAACATTTCAAAATTAAAAAAAGAAACAAAAGAAATTATTAAATCCAATAAGGAATATAAAGCGCTTTTACATCTAAAAAGGGGCAAAAAAATAGTCGAGGTAAGGCCTAAATTCGACTGGGACAAGGGGAAAGCCTGCAATTATATAACCGGAAAATTAGCGGTTATGCACGATATAAAATCCGGCGGCAATATATTAAATATTTTAAGATTTAGCGCCGGAGACGATCTGACGGACGAAACTATGTTCAAAGATAGTAGAGGCGCCGAATACATTACGACCGGCGCAAATGTGCTTAATATGGGCAGCGTCGTAGGAAAAAAGAAATCGAATGCGGATTATTACTTGGATAATTATAGCCAGACCTATATCATTACTGAAAAAATAGCGGATTTATACCGTCGGCTGCATAACGCAAACGGCATTTATCCGAAGAAACGGTAACGATTATTTTATTTAAATATATACTATATGGAAAAATCTAGATTTAAAGATTTAATCAAGGAAAAATTAGGCAATATAAATCTTATCGTGGTTTCGAATCGTGAACCCGTTGCCCATGAGTATGTCGGCAAGAAGATTAAACCGGTTAAGTCGGTAGGCGGACTCACGATAGCGCTCGAACCCATCATGAAAAACCTAAACGGAACATGGATTGCTTACGGCGGCGGAAGCGCCGATAAAGCGGTTTCGGACGATAGGGGCAGGGTAAAATTACAGGGAGACGACCCCGGTGAATTTTATACCGTTAAAAGGCTTTTTCTATCGAAGCAAGAGCTAAACGATTATTATTACGGTTATGCAAATTCGGTTTTATGGCCGTTATGCCATATAGTATATGTCAGGCCAAAATTTAATTCGGAACAATTTATAGAATACGACGAGGTCAATAAAAAATTTGCCGATGCCGTTATAGATGAAATAAAAACTTACAATGATTCCGCAGGCGAAAAGAACGGGACCGGCGAAACGGAAGCAGAGCATGTCGTCTGGCTGCAGGATTACCACCTTGTAAGATGCGCTAAATATATAAAAGAGCATGACCGGAATATAAAAGTATCTTTATTCTGGCATATTCCATGGCCTAACCCTGAAATATTTTCTATCTGCGCCGAAAAAGAGGCTATATTAGAAGGTCTCCTTGCAAACGACCTTATAGGTTTCCAAATAATTTATCATTGCCAAAACTTTTTAAGGACGTGTGAATGGGAACTCGAGGCTCAGGTAAACTGGGCAGACTATTCCGTGACTTATAAAGGGCATAAAACAAAGGTCGCGCCGTTCCCCATAAGCGTCGATGCGCATTACCTTTACCACTTCTCGATGTCCGATAACGTGGAAAAAATTATCGAGAACGTAAAAAACAACGATGAGATTATAGAACCTTCCTATGAGTATTTAGCGGTTTCCGTCGACAGGCTCGATTACACGAAGGGAATCATCGAAAAGCTAACGGCGATCGACAAGCTGTTGGAAAAATACCCCGAACTTCAAGGTAAGTTTGTTTTTGTTCAGTTTGGAGTGCTTTCACGAATAAATATCGAAGCCTATAGCAAATTTAACGATGAAATTTCCAGGCTGATAAATAATATTAACTGGAAGTATAGAACATCCGACTGGTACCCGATAGTTAGATATTTCAAACAGCTCGAATTAGAAACATATCTTGCATATTATAGAATGGCCGATATTGCTATCGTCAGCCCGCTTCACGACGGTATGAACCTTGTTTCTAAAGAATATGTCGCGGCTAATAGCGATTTAAAGGGAATGTTAGTTTTATCCAAGTTTGCAGGGTCAGCCAAAGAACTTACAGACGCAGTATTAGTTAATCCTTTTAACGTCGAATGTTTTGCCGAATCTATTTATAAGGCGTTATTTATGGATGAGGAGGAAAAGAAAAGAAGAATGGAAAAAATGCAAAACGTAATAAGGGAAAACGATATCTATGACTGGGCATATAATTTTCTTCTATCGCTCTATCTGATTTAATATAAAACTAAAGTTAAATTTAGAAATAAAAAAAATGAATAATTTTAACAAGAAAGAAAAATCGGTATTTAAAAATCTTTTAAATATTATTATCCTTTTATTTATTATTTCAGGGCTATTTTTTATAATTTTTTACGTTATTTCTGCATATTTAGGAAGCTTTTCTAACGCTTACCTGCCTAAAGGGGCATTTTCGGTTTTAGAGGCGGTATTCACCGCAATTTTTGGTATAATCGCAATAAAACTTTTCCAAAAAAGTCTTTTTAAATTGCTGGGCAATTATATTTCGAGCGATAAAATAGGTTTATTAAAATTTTCTTTCAGTTTTATTCTGTATTTTACTTTAGCGTTGCTTATTTTTACGACTCTCGGGATAGATATTACAAATATCCTGCTTGGAGCTACGTTTGTCGGCGTAATACTCGGCATAGCTTCGCAAACCCTTTTATCAAACTTGTTTGCCGGGTTTGTAATTTTAATCGGTAAGCCGTTTAAAATAGGGGATAGAATTACCGTCGTAACGTGGCAGTGGGGGCTTTTGATGTCAACATATCAGCATGAAGCGGCCAAGCCGGGATATACCGGCATCATAAAAGATATAAATATTCTTTTCACTACGCTTGAAGAGGATAACGGGTTTATAATAAAGGCGCCCAATAATATTTTAATGCAGGCGTTGGTAACAAACTATAACGGCATAAAAAAAAGATTAGTTAGGATAAGATTTGAAATTGATAAAACTGTAGATTTCGAAAGTTTTAAAAAAAATCTGGTAGATTATCTTCTTAAAAACACGGAATCTGCAGGCGGGAATTCATTAATAACGGCAAGCCCGCCTCCTGCCGTGAGAATAATTGACCTTTCCTTATCAAGCTATTTTGTGGCTGTTGAGGTTTTCACTCCTTCTATTTATGAAGACCCGGTGAGGGATTTTGTACTTTCTTATGTATTAAAAACGCAGATAATAAGTACAGGTAAAGCAAAATGAATAATATTTCTAATATTGCCGATAAGAGGGTTAATTACCCTTTCAGGTTTTTCACAAGAGTAACGCTGCCTATTCTAACCGGCGAGTATGCGCTTAATTTGAGGCAGCTTTTAAACGGCATTAAAAAGGCGGACGATTCCATTATATATTATCATACCCACCATTATTTACTGCAGCATCATTATATGGTCCCCTCGGCCACTAACGATTTTGCGTACTGGATTAATAACGGGCTTGGAGAGAGTTTTCTGAGCGAGGAAATTGCCGGAACGGATATTTTTGATTACAATAATATCGGCGATTATAAAAGAAAAATAGTCGAAATTATAGATAAATTTCTAACATCGAGGAAGGAGAATAAAATAAGGCAGGTGGATATCAACGAAAGATTCAATTTTATGAAGGCAGCCACCTTTATAATGGATACCGGAAAAATCGCTTATACTTTGAGAGAGTTTCACGACACGCTTGCAAATATCACTATTTTTTCTTTTTATTATCATTTTTTCGAGGCTCATTTTAGAATAAATGCCAGAATGTCTAACGATTTTTCGATGTGGATAAAGAGCGAGATAGGGCTCTCTGAATTGGCCGATAAGATTTCACGCTTAGATCCTTATTCCCTGACGATGGATAATCTTAAAACCAATATATTAAAGCTAACCGAAAGTTATTTATAAATAACTTTCAAATGATTTTAATTAATAAATTTTTGTAAACATTATAAATATAGTAAAATGACCTCTATAAGCGAATATTCGGATATAATAGGAATAGAAAATGTCTTTGAAATACAAAAATTAGCGTCTTACCTTAAAGGCAGGGTAATTCAAAATATTAATTCTACTCCGGTGGGCGGCGGGGTAGCGGAAATACTTAATAGAATGATTCCGCTTTTAAAAGAGCTTGGGGTGGACGCAAGATGGGATTTTATAAAGGGGGGAGAAAAATTTTTCGAGGTAACTAAAAAAATTCACAACTCGCTTCACGGCGTCGTGCAAAATATATCCGAAGAAGAATTTAAACATTTCATAGACGTTACCGATGCCAACATAGCAGAGATGAACCTTTACGGAGACATTATTTTTATCCATGACCCGCAGCCTGTAGGGTTAGTTAAAATTAAAAAAAGATCGTCTCATAAGGATAAAAAGTTTATCTGGAGATGCCATATAGATTTAAGCTCGGCAGATTTAAATACTTTTAATTTTTTAAAAAAGTATATAGAGCAGTACGATTATTCGGTTTTTTCATCGCCTCTTTTTTCTAAAAAATTAAAAATACCGCAGGTTTTAATTTCACCGTCCATAGACCCGCTTTCGGATAAAAATAAAGAATTGCCGGGAGAAAAAATTGCAGAGGTTTTAGAAAGATTTAAGATAAACCCCGAAAGAAATATAATTACTCAGGTTTCAAGATTTGACAGATTGAAAGACCCGCTTGGGGTTATCGACGTTTACAGGCTCGTTAAAAAATACGTGGATTGCCAGCTTATCCTTGCAGGGGGCGGCGCAACCGACGACCCCGAAGGCATAGAGGTTTATAACGAAGTCCTTGAAAAAGCCGCAGGCGACCGGGATATATTCGTTATAAACCTTCCGCCCACCAGCAACATCGAGATTAACGCCATACAGAGGGCATCTACCGTTATTATTCAGAAGTCGATAAGGGAGGGTTTCGGGCTTACGGTTTCCGAAGGCTTATGGAAATATAAACCCGTGGTTGCCTCCGCCGTCGGAGGAATACCCCTTCAGATAACGCACAAATATTCGGGGCTTTTATCGAGGACGATAGAAGGAACGGCATTGTACGTGAAACAGCTGCTGCAAAATCCAAAATATGCCGAACAGTTGGGGAAAAACGGACACGAACATGTAAAACACAATTTTTTGATTACGAGGCACTTAAGGGACTATATTTTGCTTTTTATTAAAGCTGACACCGGCAAAAAAGACGATACGATTTTTTTGCCGTGAGCCTCCTTGAAAATTAAAGGTTAAAAAATATATTGACTTTTTATCGGCATAGTGATAAAAAGTTATATTTAATGCTTTAAAATTTTACTAATACATACAAAAAAGCTATAAGTTTTAACTAAAGGGGGGTAAAATGACTAAAAGTTCAGAAGAGTCGCCGTCAAGGCGAACCTTTATGATGGTTGTAATCGGCTTAATTTCCGCCGTGGTCGGGGTCGCGCTTGCAATTCCGATTTTAGGAGAGGTTTTAAGTCCGTTGTTCAAGAAAAGAGACATCGTGTGGTCGGAGCTGGGGAAGGTCAGCGACTTAGAAAGTATCGAACCGTTGGTTCCTAAGTTTGTCCCGGTCTATTTCAGGGTTAAAGAGGGCTGGACGGTAAACACGCTTCCAAGGCAGGTTATAGTCGTTAAGGATATAACCGGCAAACTTTATTTCTTTTCTAATCAATGTACTCACTTAGGATGTCCTTTGCACTGGATGCCTGCAAGACAAAAATTTATGTGTCCCTGCCACGGCGGTATGTTTAACGTTCTCGGCAAAGTCGTAGGAGGGCCCCCGCCAAGACCTTTATTTGTTTGGGTTCATAAAATAGAAAACGGCACGGTATTAATCCAAAATAAGTTTTTAGATAATCCAAAAGAAAGGGGGGTCTGATGTTTAAAAAAATTCAAAATTGGTTTGACGAAAGAATAGAGCTCACCGAATTAATAAATGAGTTTAACGGCGAAAGAATTCCGGCAAGGGGCGGATGGGCATATACTTTCGGAAGTCTGCTCGCTTTTCTTTTTATAATACAAGTAGTAACGGGGATATTTTTATTATTTTATTACGTTCCTTATTTCCCTATGGCAAGAAATGCGACGTATTACATAAAGCACCACGTTCTTCTAGGTAATATTCTTCTCGGCATTCATCTGTGGGGCGCATTTACGATGATATTTATACTTCTCGTCCATATGTCCAGAGTGTATTTTTCGGGTTCGTATAAAAAACCGAGAGAACTTCAATGGGTTGTCGGTATGGTTTTGTTTTCCGTCGTCGTCGTTCTAGGATTAACCGGATATATGCTTATCGGCAACGAAAACTCGTGGTGGACGATTAACGTTCTTACTAACGTTGCGGCGCATACTCCCGTTATCGGCGGTTTTTTAAGGATTATCGTCAGAGGCGGAACCGAAACGTCGGTTTTAACGATGCAGCATATATTTGCCGTTCACGTATGGCTTTTACCGATTGTAGTTATTATGTTCATACCCATACACATCTTCTTAATTAGGAAAACAGGAGAGCAAGACTTACCTTTAGAATATAAAAACAGTAAACTTGCCGCCGACGACATAAACAAATGGAAACATCCCGATGCTACCGTTCCTTTTTTTCCTGACCAATTATTTAAAGATATGATAGTAGCTTTGTGCGTATTTGCCGTAGTTTATTTGCTTGCGGTAGTTTACGGAGCGGAAATAGGCCCGATGTACAGACCCCTTGCGCTTAATTTTGCTCCGGAAGCCGACTGGTATTTCCTTGCGAACGAGGAATTGCTTAAATATTTTCCGGGTCACGGGCTTATCATATTTTCTACTTTCCTTGTTCCTACGATAGGATTTGCGATACTGTTCGCACTGCCTTTTATAGACAGGGGACACGAGAGAAGTCCGTTTAAAAGACCTGCGGCGACGGTGCTGGGGATTTTGTTTCTCCTTTTGTTAGTTTATTTAACATTAATCGGCGGCGAACCAAAAGCGCCTGCTACCGTATAAAATCAAAAGAGGAGTAAATACGATGAATTTAGGTGTCATAGATATAGTAAATCTATTTATAAACAGGCTTGCGCTCGGCTTTATGGCGATTGCCTTTATCTCCCAGTATATCGGGATATTTAAAAAAGAAGACAGATATTTCAGGCTTGCCAAGCCGCTTATAATGTGCGCTTTAGTGATAGGCACGGTTCAAACCATAGTATATTTTTATTTCTTAAGCGTTCTTAAAAACGGAATTCCGAATTTTTGGATACTAATGAATAAACTGCAGCCCGGCGTTATCGGCTATTCTATGGAATTTCTTCTGTTGTTTCTTGTTCTTGGAGCGTTATATTATGCAGGTTTTGACAGAAAAGGTCAGGGCAAACATCAGGGATGGAATGTTTTTGTCGGTATAATCGCATTTCTGGCAGGTTTTACCTCCGATATTTTTTATACTATTTCGGAAAGCTATACCATAGGACCGTCGCCCGATACCGCTATAAGAACCCCGATGGTTTTATTATTAATCATCGAGAAAAACATACAGATTTTTGCTCTTGCCGGGGGTTTGCTCGCCGTATGGGCAGGCATCAGGTATATCCTTGCGTCTAAACAAGCCGACAAAGAATTTTACGACTGGCTCGGATCGTTTGCGAGTATTATAACCGTTATGTTTTTAGTAATGTATCCCATAATTTACTTCGGTTGGTTTAAGCATTTCAGAGCTACCGCCAGTTCGGGATTTAACAGAATTATGCTCGGAAAGTATCAGTGGATTATGTACGTATTTTTAGGGACAACCGGAGCTGCGCTTATACTCGAATTTATATATATGCTGTGGAAGCTGATAAACGGCAGGGATAAAACAAAACCCACGGTTTCCGTCGGGCTTATAATATTCTTTATAATAGTCGGTCTCGTTTCTTTAGGGTTCGGAATGCTTCCTACGACTATGGGCATTCTCGGTAATATGCAGCCCGTTAAATATTTATCCCTTGCGGGACTTTTTTTAACGGGGTTTTTAGTTCTCGGCTATTATCTTAAAGACCTTACGCCTAATTTTAAATTTGGAAATATTTCAAAATTTCCGCAAATATTTTTAATATTGAGCGGACTTTGCGTTGCGGTTAACGTGCCGGTTATGGGTTATATGAAAAATGCGGCAAGAGGAAACGACAGAATTATATACCAAACTATGAATTTAAACGGAACGAATTATGTTCCGCCGGTTGTTTATCCATGGCCGGTAAAGAAAGGGTTCAGCCTGTTGCACGATAAGTGCGTTATCTGTCATACGTTAAACAGGGTCGAAAGATACAACGGAAAATCTTACGGCGATTGGAAAAACGTAGTCCTTCACGTAATGAAAGACGTTAACGGCTGTCCGATAACAAATGCGGAAGGAAAACAGATAGTCGATTATTTGAATTCTTTAAACATTATCGCCTATAATCAGAAACTTGCAAAAGAACATAAAAAATGGACTCCGCCGGCGTCTTTACCGTGGGGAACCCCATCGAAAAAAACGGAAAAGAAGACCGTTAAGAAATAATTTGACGGGAATATAAACAAAGGCACGAGTTTATTTTAAAGGCATTTACCGTTTCATTATATTTTATTTTATAAATAAGATATAATTATATAGCGGTAAATGCCTTTTGTTTGTTTGGAGCAAAAGAATGGATAAAGAATTTATTAAACAGATTACAAGAATGAGTTCATTAGGATTAAATTTAATAATATCCGTCCTGATCGGAATTTTTATAGGAATCGAAATCGATAAATATTTCGGCTTTAAATATCTTTTTCTTATAATTTTTTTTATTTTAGGTTTTGCGGCAGGAATTTATGAAATATATAAAGCGGTTAAAAGAGAGCTTAATACTAAACTTTAATGAATCGTTAAAATTTAGTATAATTTTGCGCGTGTTTACCGCAGGTTTGATTTTAATATTAATTTCCGACGCGGCAATAATATTATTTTATAATCATGCCGATAATTTAATCAGTTTATTTATAGGCTTTGCCGTTTCTTATTTTTTGTTTGCGGACACTTCTTTATATTTATTCAGAAATATTAAAAAAATAAACATAATAAAATTTAATCTGACGGCAATAAAGGACTTGCTCATCATCCTATTTTTTTTTATAATATCCTATAAATTAATTAAGTTTAATTTTATTTTAGTAGCGGCAGGGATTACGATAACCCCGGTTTCCATATCAATATTGTGGATATTTTTTCCGTTTAACCGGCGGCATATTAATTAAATGATTTAGAAAATTATGTTAAAAGCCCCTATCCTGATAAACATTCCCGGCGTACCCGTTTACTGGACGATGACTATTCTTGTAATGGGCCTTATATTATCGGCGGCTTTCATTATAGGCAGAAATTTAAGGGTCGTCCCTACCGGCGCGCAGAGCTTTTTTGAACTTATATATATAATGACCGAATATTTCTTAAAAGAAATTATCGGCGAAGAAGGCGGCATATATCTGCCTTTAATAGCATCGTTTGCCGTCTTTATCCTCTTCTCTAACTTAATCGGCAGTATCCCGGGCTTTACTTCGCCTACTGCTACCATAGACACGACGGCTACCTTAGCCCTTATAGTATTTTTTCTTTCACATGCCGTCGGAATCAGGAAACACGGGGCAAAATATATAAAAAAATTTCTCGGTCCGCTTATAATAATAGCGCCGATAATGATTATAATAGAAGTGATGTCCGCATTATCCCGTCCTTTTTCGCATGCCCTGCGTTTGTTCGCAAATATTTTTTCGGAAGAGTTTATGGTGACCGTTTTATTATTTCTGCTTCCGTGGGTAATTCCCGCAATTATGATGTATATGCAGGTTTTTACCGATTTGATGCAGGCGTTTGTTTTTTATCTGCTTGCAATTATTTATATTGCGCTTTCCTTAGAAGAAGAACATTAAAATTAATTAAAATTATACCGGAGGGTATTAAATGATTAAGTATTTAATCTCGATATTCGCATTCTTATCGGCGTCGATTTTCAGTGCTAAAGCTTTTGCGGCAAAAGCGGCAAACGTTTCCGCGCCGGTGCATCATCATATCGCAAACAATTCCGCATTGTTCTCTAAAAGTCTCTTTTTCGGTTTATCGGCGCTTGGAGGAGGACTTGCAATCGGCTTGGGAGTTATCGGAGCAGGGATCGGCATGGGTAACGCCGTCAGGGGAGCGTTAGAATCTATGGGAAGGAATCCCGGTATGGAAAAAAAGTTAATCGTCTGGATGATAACCGGTATGGCTATTATGGAATCATTAGCCCTTTATGCCCTGTTGATAACTTTTATCCTGTTTTATGCAAATCCGTTTAAAGGGATATTTTTAAAATAGGGAATAAATAATGAGATTTCAACGATAATTGTTTAAAAAAAATATTTGTATTGCTGAAATTTTTATGGTAATATAAATACTCTTAATTAAATTTCTAATTTATTTGCGCCCCTCATTTTGCGCCGAGATAGCTCAGTCGGTAGAGCAGAGGACTGAAAATCCTCGTGTCGACGGTTCGATTCCGCCTCTCGGCACCACCTTTAACCTCAGTTAATAAGCATTTCCAGCCGATTAATCCTAAAAAATAAACTTGACAGATTTGTTAAATTTTAATAAAAACCGATGAATTTTTACTACAAAAACCACTACCAATCATAAATAATGAAAAGGAAACGGTTAGACGAAAATTAATAGCAAGTAAACATTTTTTAAGGGCTTTTAGTAGTAAAGCGTTAAAAAGTATTACCGTTTCCGATATAAAAAACTATCAGCTCCAGCGAAAATTAGAAGTTTTGGCTATGCAAAAAAACAGCGGCAAAAAGGACGGCGAAATTAATTTCAGGTTAGTAAATTTAGAAACGACTACCTTGCATAATTTCTTTAATTTCTGCATTGAAAAAACTATCTCGATAAAAACCCTTGCGCCGGCATTAAGAAACTTAATGAACTTTCCCGTATTAAAACGTTATCCAACGTCGACATCGAAAAACTTATCGCCGGCGCCATGAACAAACTTACTCGGGATTTAATTACTTTCCTGATTTATACCGGCTGCCGGAAAGGCGAGGCGTTAAATCTTAAATGGGACGACGTGGATTTGCAGAACGACGTAATAGCGATAAAAGGAACTAAAACAAGTTTGATAGGTATATTCCTATAAGCAAGCCCCTAAAAGAGCTTTTAAGAGGTATTTTCAATCTAAACTTAAGACGGCGGACGAAAATTAAAACCCTACGCAAACCCTTTTTCGCTTCGCTTCAAAGAGTATTGCTTCCGGTTTTCATCCGCCGTAAGGACGATAAATTAATTTTAAGCAAAGGTGACATTTCTATTTTGGGTTGACAAGAAATATTTTTTTCTTGACTTTTTCTTGATTTTTCTAAAAAGTGGGGTATTATAATTATATTAATAAAGGTTAAATAAATTATTTAACCTTTATTAATATACCAAATTAACTTAAACTTTTAAGCTCTTGGAGGTGTAAAGATGAAAAAGGTTTTTAAGCGTTTTAACCGCTTCGGTTTTTCTTTGTTTCTTTTAGCGATGTTTTTATTTGCCGGCACTCTTGCATTATCAGGTTGCGAAGGGGCAAGCGAAGGGGATGACGGCCATTCGCCTATCATTTCACAGACATTTAGTGTAGGAAGTCATCCCTCTGCCATAGCGATAGGTTCATCCGGCGATGTCTGGGTGGCGAATAAAGGTAGCCACGATGTTACGGAATTAAGTCAATCGGGCGAAATTATAGGCACTCATGATGTAGGAAGTCATCCCTCTGCCATAGCGATAGATTCATCCGGCGATGTCTGGGTGGCGAATGCAGGTAGCCACGATGTTACGGAATTAATCAAAGCGGCAAAAGGACATGAATATTTCCCTTATTCCGGACCGGAATGGCCGTAATAAAAATTAAATGTATAAGTTATTTTATCACTCCCGACTGCATTAACGGTAGCCGGGAGTTTTTATATCTATCGTACCTTTTTTGAATTTCTATTGTAATTTTAAGCGTTCTTTCCATACCGCCTGTAAAAATGCGGGACTCAAGGACTTGCGCATCCACGACTTGCGGTTTGTCCGAAATGGCTAAGCATTCGAACAGTAAAACTGAGTGTAAGTGTATTAATAAGATTCAGATTTTTAAAAATTTCGGCTCTTAAAAAACCGGTAAAACTGTCCTTAATTTTTCTTTCTGTCCTGCGTTTTGGTTTAAATAATACGCGTTTGTAGCGCATCTCTATGCAGCCTATGAAAGAGAAATTGTAGCGGGAAGGACGAACCGCTAATATTATAAATAGGATTTGAATTTTGAAAAATTATAGAACATCCATAAACTATAATTTTTTACTATTTTATTGGAAAATAGCTAACATAACCTGCAACGGAATTTATATAATAAAGCTATATAAATAGCGAGCGCCAAGCCGTTTTTTTGCTGGTTCGGTTTTTTGTCCGGCAAGCGGACAAAAGCCCTCACAAGCGCAAAAATACGATTAAGAAAGAACGCAGGGGTTATCTCGAAAGTTGTAATATCGAAGTGCTTTTACGTTTTCTGCTTTTCTTTTTGTTTAGATAAGTGGAAATTTTGAACGAAACTGTCCGTAGAATAGAGGCGGCATAACTACGGCCGCGAAAAGAGCATAAAAGTTAAACAAATACTCTTGTCAAATTCCAAAGTTTCGACTTTGGTTGAATAAACAGTTTTTGAAGTCGTCCGGATTTCGAGAATATATAAATAAGAACTGTAATTTATATGCAATATATCTCTACGGCACGCGGTTTATTATTTCTTTTTAGAGTAGAGTGCAAAAGCACCAAAAACTAAACCATAAAAAAATTCTACTATATCATAGGTTTTTCAAATGTCAAGGAGAAAAATTTAATTGTCAAAGCAATTTAGAAATGTCCCCTTTTTAGCAAAGTAGAAATGTCCCCTTTTGGTTAAAATTAATATTATTCCGAAGGCGGACGAAAACCCGAAACAATACTCTTGAAGCGAAGCGAAAGAGTTTGTGAGGAGTAGAATCTTTTATGAAATCGTTGGAACGGTTTTTAACGCCCAATTAAACGAAATAAAAGGCGAGATAAAGGCGTTAAATACTAAAAGATTCTTAAATCCGAATTAAAAGCAGATATTAAACATCTTGACGAAAAGATGGATACTAAAATTACGGCGTTAGACGAAAAAGTAGATACTAAAATCGACGCTCTTGACGAAAAAATAGATTCCGTTAAGGCGGAACTTAAATCGGGCATAGCACATCTTGACGATAAGGTGGAATTAATGAATAAATATAATGAAAGGCTTTTAGATCTTTTACATCCTACGGGACAAAAATAATTCAAAAACCACTACAAAAAATAATGTCGTTAAAATTGATTAATAAAATTAATAGGTTAAAAGTCATGGCAGAGGACTGAAAATCCTCGTGTCGACGGTTCGATTCCGCCTCTCGGCACCACTTCTTATAGTTAGCAATATTCTTTTATCGCATCCGTATTATTTTATCTTTCACGACTGTTTGTATGTAAGCGTTTGCCGGCTCCGTTAAAACGTTTATTAAAAATAACAATGTTATATTTTCAACCGATACATAAAAAAGTTCTTGATTTAATCCCCCCCTTTATACTAAAATATAATAACCTCATAAGTATTGCCTTGATTTTTAAAATTTGAAAAATTAATTTTTCAAGGAATTTTTTGTCTAAGAAAATAAAATATAGGTTTAATATTATTGAAAAAATATATTACGTATTTTCCGGGCTGTGTAGATTCTCAAAATAAAAGACAATCGGAGGAAATATTAGAAAGGTTGGGTTTTGAGGCGCGTTCAGTGTTGGAATGGAATTGTTGCGCCGCGCCGCCTTCACACTATAAGCCTGATTTTTTCAATAAAGTTGTAATGCCCCTTAGAAACCTCGGAATGTCCCAGCAAAAAGGCGGAAATTTTCTATATTCGGGCTGTCAAGTATGCGTTAGGCAGATAAACGAAGCGGTTAAAATAATCAATTCCGATTCGATGTTCAAAAATCAAGCCGATTACAGTCTCGAGCCTTTCAATGCAAACCTTAAAGAAACAAAAGCCGGTTCAACCGGAGCAGTCCACCTTTTAGATATTATCGCAGACCCCGATACGGAAAGACGGCTTTTTAATAATGCCTCAAAAAATATAAACGGCAGTTCTATACTGCTTTATACCGGATGTTATCACAATAATGAAAATATTAACCGTTTTAAAAATATATTAAATCTTCTCGGGGCGGAGGTTAATCTTTTCGGCGAATGTTGCGGCGGGGAGAAGATTAGGAACACCACCCCCGTTCGTTCCAAAAGGATAGAAAATATCAACGCCGTCGATGGATTTTTCAAATTAATCAATAAAAAAGCGGACGAAATCGGTTCGGATTATATACTGGCGATATGTTCAATGTGTGAAAAAAATATAAGCGACGGTATTGATTTATCCGACCTTAATATTTTTGCTCCTATAATAGGTTTGACGGAGTTTATAGGATTTTTATTCGGTATGGACGGGTGCGGAGATTTAATATCCGGCGGAGATAAAGCCGGCAACGGTAATAATGCCGAAACGGTGCAAAAATACTGCATATAAAATATAAAACACAAAATATAAAATTTAAAAATGGAGGTAAATAATGGATTTTGAGGAGCTAAAAAACGAGAAATTCCTGCGGGTAAAAGATAACAGGCTTATGAAAATAAAGCCTGACCATCGTCCTCAGGAATCGTCAAAGGATTACGACACCGTGCGCTATTCGACCTGCACTAATATGTGCGAGAGCGGGTGCGGTCTCAAAATATTTTTAAAAGACGGTAAAATAGTGGATGTAATGGGCGATGCCGAACATCCGCAGAACAGGGGCGGTCTTTGCTCTAAAGGCGTTGGACAGATTCAATGGTGGTATGACCCGCTGAGAGTTCACTATCCTATGATGAGAAAATCTTTGACCGATGATTTCAAAAGAGTTTCATGGGACGATGCGCTTGATTTTGCCGCCGAAAAACTCATTAAACTACACAATGAATATGGTCCCGAAGCTCTTACCGTTTTTAGAACCGGAAGATCTTCATTTGGAAATAAAGAAGGAGGAGCGAGGTTCGGCAGAATTTTCGGCACTCCCAACGTTTACGGTCAAGGTCCTATCTGCTGCGAAAGTCCGGGCGTGTCTATGAATTATGTTTTTGGGGCAAAAGGGCTGGGCAGGCTTATGAATCCGACGCAGGATTGGAAAAATTCAAAATGCATTCTTGTCGTAGGAACAAATATGGCGGCGCAGGAAACGATTACTATGACGCACCTTCTCGATGCGAGGGATAACGGCGCATTTTTAATAGGGGTTGACCCGCGCTTCAATGCGACGCTGTCTAAATGCGACATCGGCATGAGAATACGCTCCGGTTCGGATGCCGTATTATTTCTTGCTATGGGAAATATAATTATCAAAGAAAAACTTTATAATAAAGAATTCGTAGATAAATGGGTTACTGGATTCGAAGAGTATTCCAAAGAGTGCGCGCAATGGACTCCGGAAAGGGCGGAGAAGCTTACCTACGTTCCGAAAGAAATGATTATCGAGGCGGCAAGAAGATTCGGTTCGGCAAGACCTGCATCCGTGACGGGTAATTTAGGCACTGCCCAGATATATAACTCAAACAATGTCAACAGGTCTATAGCGGCTCTTCTGGCGCTCACCGGTTCCATAGGCGTTAAGGGTGGAGGCTGGAACTGGCTTCATAACTGCCGTCCTCCGTTAAATTACGGCAACGATTTAAAAGTTCTGCCTGATTTTAAAAGACCCCAGATAACGGATAAATTAATATCATGGGGAGACAGTTCCGTTCCGTGCATTATAAACGCGATGATGTATGAGAAGCCGTATCCGGTTAAAGGCATTATTTGGAACGGCGACCATCTGCCGCAGTTTCCCAACTCGTGGAAGATGGAAGAAGCTATGAAGAGGAATATAATAAATATCCATCTTTCTATATACCCTAATCATACGTATATGTTCAGCCACGTAGCTTTTCCGATAGCAATTTCCGTCGAAACGGACAGCGTCTGTCATCACGGTAACAACAGGCTTATCCAGTGGCACAATAAAATAATACCTTATCAGCATGAACACAGAGCGGATATAGACGTTTTCGACGGTCTTGCAAAAAGGCTCAAAGGACACGCGGGACACTTCGATAAAGTCGAATTTAACCCATGGGGTTATTACAAAGACGGTCCCGAAAAAGGCATGGTTAACGAAATTAAGATGACCGATTTCTTTAATGAGCAGGAGCCGCTCACGAGAGGTATTACCTATGAGCTTCTTAATCCTGAGAAAAATCCGAAGGGGGGATTAATGTGGCCGGTAATGTCTAAAGAAGATGCGGTATTTCAAGACGACGAGGCTGTTTTAAGGGGAAAATGGATAATGTATAAAGAAGGCGAAAATTATCCCGAGTCCGACAATAGATTCCCCACGCCTTCCGGTAAAATAGAAATTGCTTCGGATGCTTTAGAAAAAATCGGCTGGTATAAAGTTCCGACTCAGGTCGAAGGTTCCGAATCTCCTATAGGCAATTTCGAAAGAGCAAAGAAATATCCGCTGGTTTTAAATACCACCCGTATAGCGCAGTCGTTTCATGAAGGCGGACACTGGTGGCCGTGGAACGACGAACTCGAACCGGACAGAAATATAGAAATAAATCCCGCTACCGCGGCTGTTATGGGAATAGAAGACGGCGATATGGTTATCGTAGAAAACGACAGGGGGTGGGTTGAAGGTCCGGCATGGGTAACGGAGATGGTTCCGGAAGACGGAATATGGGCAAACTTTGGATTTGACAGGTATCAGCCGTTTCATCCTTATGAATCTATAAATACCGTAATAGACGATATAATCAAGGATCCAGTTTACGGACAGATACAGTTTAAAGCTGTTCTTTGCAGAGTTTACAAAAAAGGCGATCCGGATCCTGAAACTGTTTCCAAAAATACATTGGAATTTTTACAGAAAAAATTCCCCGAAGTATGGGACCCGAAACATCAGGATAAAAACGTTATCGTCGGAAAATGGAAAGACCACTGGAAAGAATATCACGAATTGAGCATCGGCTGGAAAAAGCTAGTTAATTTTAAAGAACCGGTGGAATGCACGCCCGACTCGTGCGACATTCGCAAATATTAAAAAAATATAAATATATAATAAATAATAAAGGGGACGGATTTGAAATCCGTCCCCAATAAAATAGGAGCATAAATATGTCTTCGGAATACGGATTCGATAGATTTCATCTTGGAGAGGAAAGGGCATCCCGTATCACTTTAAAATCATCTACTCCAAAATATTCAATGAAGGTAAATACGGACAGGTGTATAGGCTGTATGTCCTGCGAAGTGTCCTGTAAAAAAGAACATAACCTGCCCGTCGGACCCCGCAGGATGAGGGTTATACAAGTAGGTCCTTATTTTGTTAAAAAAGGGCAGTTAAAAACTGTTTATCTTCCTATGAACTGTTTTCACTGCGACGATGCGGCATGCGTAAAAGCCTGTCCTACCGGCTCTATGCAAAAAAGGGCGGACGGAATAGTATTTAACGATCCCAATACTTGCATAGGTTGCAAATCATGCATACATGCCTGTCCTTTCGGATCGCCCCAGTTTAACGAGGCGACGGGAAAGGTGACAAAATGCGATTATTGCAAACACAGGATTGACGAAGGGCTTTTGCCTGCATGCGTTACGTTATGCTCGACGGATGCGCTTTGGTTTGGAAATATAAACAGGATATCCACGATCGACAGGGAGAAAACGGCCAGAAAATTAACCGAGCATCTATTTGGGTTTATTACTCCCCATACGCCTTTAGGGACTTCTTCGGCTAACGATACGGAAAATTCTGTTAAAGTCGGTTGATTATAAATTTTTAGCATATATTGAATTTAAAAAATACGGAGGTTTTTATGGCAGATGTATTAGCCGCAGGGACCGTTTATAATGCGCCGATAAGGGTCGAATATATAAACGGCGATTTCGATAAGGCGGAGGAAATTCTTAAAAAAGCGGATATTCATAT
>DAHWHJ010000013.1:0-6758 GCA_027335745.1 bacterium
TTCCTTCGACATTGGTTTTAATAAAAATCCCGGGGTCCGAGATAGACCTGTCGACATGGGATTCCGCCGCAAAATTAACCACGTAGTCTACTTTATTCTCGATAAAAACTTTAGACAATGACGTTTTATCGGCGATATCCACCTTGTAAAATTTGTAATTTGCGGAATAGCCTGAAAGGTTTTCGGGGTTTGCGGCATATGTGATCTTATCTGCGTTGATTATTTCGACGTCTCTTTGTTTATCCAAGATATGACGGATAAAATTAGCCCCTATAAAACCGAAACCGCCCGTCACTAAATATGTCTTCATAAAATCAAATACCTCCTAAATTTGACATGCCGTTTAGGCCTGAGTTAAATTTATAAACCGTTGCTAAAGCCCGGACCGCTCATCGTCAAACCAGATGACCCGGCGTTAGGAGAAATCATATTGCCGAAGCCGTATGTCCCTATGCCTCTAAGTACCAAGCCGAAAGAAAATGCCCACTGATGAAAATACGGCAGATTCATATAATTTGCGATAAAACCTATACATCCGGTTTGATATGTCACGCCGATAGAATTAGATATATCTTTATGCACCGTCAGGTCTATATTTTCCGTCGTATTTACGCTAAAGCCGCCTATAATGTTCAAATTAGCGGATAAGCTCGTATAAGAAAGAGTATTTAGGTCGGTAATTACGGACGACGTCTGCGGAAAAAGATTTAAGTTAGTAGAATTAAACATATTTAAAGCGGTGAGATACCCCTGAACATCGTTTATTTCGGTATATCCTATGCCGAAAGAATCTTTTCTAAAATCCGTAATTTGAGAACTAATATTATAATCGTGAAATATATAGTTATAATCGTCGTAGCTTCCATTCCCGAAAAAATACAGATTGGAAATCGGGTGTACTTTTATTCTTGTAATTATATCCGAATTTGCATTATCGTAATTAAAATAGTTTACCTGATTTATAAAATTGCCCGAAATAGAATGATACTGATAAAGGCTGAACCTGAGTAAATTATTTATCCCTTTATTTGTATAACCTTCAAGATTAAAATTAATGCCGTATTTGAATGCGCTTTCCTGAGGAATGTAATCGGTCTGATCGATTAACGGAATACCGGATTGATTAACCGGTCTGACAAGATTATAATTTACGTAAGGCGTTAAAAAAGCTAAATAGCCGCTATGTTTTTTAGAGGAAACGGTATAATTTTTAAACAGTGTCGTATTGTCGTTTATCGAAGCATAATAGACCTGCCTGTTTTTGTCGGCGGAAGAAATACCGGAATATCCGTCCGTAATATTAAAATAACCCGTGTCCCTGATTCCTACTCTGGGGGTTATATGAATACCTTTTATAAGTCTTAGCGGCATATACGCCTGCGGATAAATATCTAATCTTTCATCATTCAGATATGCGGGACTTCTAAAAACATCGAAAGACGAATGTAAATTTAAATATAAGGGGTTGTTTAAAAAATCTCCGAGTTCGGATTGACCGTCTAAGGTAAAAGCAGGATATTCGTCAACTGTGGCGTAATTCGGAATAAATAAGTTATCGAGCCTGAGAAAATTCATCCTTGTCGAATAACCGTCAAAATCGTAAGTAGCCGAAAAATTGGAAGACAATCTGTTTTTCGTCATCTGATAAATGCTGGTCGAAAAATCGGCATAAAATGAATTATCCGATGGAATATTTAAGTTTGTTTTAAGCGCCAAATTGCCAAAAAAATCCATATTATGCGAAAACAAAAGATATCGAGTTAAATTAGGCGTCATAGAAAAACTTTTTTGATTATTTTCCTCATGCATATAAAAACCGTAAATAGAACCATGCGAATAAGGGTTGAGGCTGTATCTATATTTCAGAGAGTTACCATAGCCCAGATAACTGTAATAATTTAAATTATAAGTCAAATCCTGAGATCTGCCTAAATCGAAATAATATCCCTCTCCTGCTTGATAACCGGTAAGGGAACTATATCCCATAGTAGGTATTAAGAGCCCTGAAGATTTCTTATCTTTAATAGGAGTCACCATAATCGGAAAATATAAAATCGGCACATTATGGATATAAAAAATAGAGTTAAAGGAATAGGCATAGCTCCCTTCATATATATCCGAAAAAGATGAATACAATTTCCATGAAGGAGGGTTTCTTTTGCATGAGGTTAAGTAACCGTCTTTTACCTGATAAAAACCCTTGCCTTTATGGTAAATTTTATCGCCGTAAACGTAAATGTTTTTGTTTAAATAATGTATATGAGAATTATAAATAGTGCCTATTCTACTTTTTAAATATACTTTAAGTTTTTTAGCTTTAGTAATCGTTCCTTTTGAATTTACGATAACGTTTCCGGTAGCGACGGCATAATCGGTTTTGTAAAAATAGACTACTTTATCCGCTTTTAAGGTGAATTTTTTACGTGTTATTACTACGCTTCCGGTAAAAATATAGGTATGATTATTCTTATTATAGACTACTTTGTCCGCCAAAATATGAATAGGAATGATTTCCGGTTCAAGCGCGTATGAAATTTTAACGCTTATGGCATTAAAGAAATATAAAATTGCCAAAACGAAGAGGATAAAGGAAATTTTTTTCATGAATTTAAACGCAATGAATTTGTAACGGTTTTTTTAAATTCCCCAATCAGGTATAAAGATCCGCAAATAAGTATTATATCGTTCTTTTTTTTACTCTTAATCGCCGTTTGTAATGCATCTTTTATATTATCAGCCGTAAAAACATTTCTAAAATAACGACTTTGTAAGGATAGTTCTTTTAAGTCATTCACGCCCAGCGCCCTGTCATTATTTAAACCGGCAAAAATAATATCTCCTCCTAGAACAGAAAGCCTTCTTAAAATTGTTTTATCGTCTTTATCTTTCATAACGGCAAAGATAATTATAAAATTATTTTTGCTAAAAATTTTCCGAAGTGAAATAACAAGATTTTTGATTCCGTCCGGATTATGCGCTCCGTCTAAAACTATACTGCTGTTTTTATACTTGATTATTTCAAAGCGTCCTTCATTTTTAAATTTTAATATTCCGTTTCTTATTAGATTATCGTTTAAATCCGTTTTAAAGCTGTTTTTAAAATATTTATAAAGGACTTCTATAGATAAAAGACCGAGTTTTAAATTATATTTCTGATACAAAGCAAGATTCGGTAATTTTATATTTTTTATTTCAGTATTTAGTCCTTTGTAATTATATAAACCTCCTTTTTCGAATAATTTAACGCAATTCGAAGAAAAATATCCGGCTTTTAAACTTAAAGCATAATCTTTTATTAAATCCGCTATTACGCTTTTTTTTTCTCCGCAAACGACGACGGAGCTTCTTTTAATTATGCCGGCTTTATCTAATGCAATTTTTTTAAGGGAACCCCCCAATATGTCTTTGTGGTCCATAGATATATTGGTAATTACGGATAGAAGCGGTTTCTTTATTATATTAGTCGCATCTAATCTGCCCCCTAAACCCGCTTCTATAACGGCTATATCAACCTTTTTTTCGTAAAAATATTGAAAACATATCGCCGTAGTCAACTCAAAAAAAGACGGAGAACCTAATTTTTTAAAATCATCTTTTTCTGAAATTATTTTATTAAAAAAATTATTCAATCTTTCCAGATCGTCATTGCTTATTTTTTCTCCGCCGACAATTATCCTTTCGGAAAAAGTTATTAAATGAGGAGAAGTATAAAGTCCGACATTTAAGCTATGCTCTTCTAAAATACTATAAATAAACCTGCTTACCGACCCTTTTCCGTTTGTTCCCGCTATATGCACCGTTTTTAATTGATCCTGCGGATTACCGGCATAACGCATTAACGCCTTTATTCTTTCAAGTCCGAAATTCATTAAAAAACCGCTTGAACCGTATATCGCATCTAACTTATTTATTGGCTTACTTATTTTTCTACCCATTGATAAAAAGAAGGAGCAGATTTTTTAAAACATCCTTTAAGTCTTTTCTTTCTACTATCATATCTATCATTCCGTGTTCCAATAAATATTCGGATCTCTGGAAACCTTCGGGAAGACTTTGATGAATAGTCTTTTCTATTACCCTCGGACCGGCGAATCCTATAAGCGCCTTAGGCTCCGCAATTATAACATCGCCTACCGTGGCAAAACTTGCCGATACCCCTCCAGTGGTAGGATCGGTCATGACCGATATATAAGGCATACCCGTCCTATTAAATTCCGAAACGAGCGCTACGGTTTTAGACATCTGCATAAGAGAATGAATTCCTTCCTGCATCCTTGCGCCGCCGGAAGACGAAAAAATTATCACCGGGAGTTTATTTGTAATAGCATATTCAAATGTCTTTGCAATCTTTTCCCCTACAACCATCCCCATTGAGCCGCCCATAAAATTAAAATCGAAAATTGAAGATGCCGCTCTGATTCCATGTATATTCCCTTCCCCAGCCACTACTGCATCAGAAAGCCCCGTTTTATCGGCATCTTCCTTAAGCCGGTCTTTATACCTTTTCGTATCCGTAAAATTTAGTAAGTCGGCAGGTTTGATATCTTGAAACAGTTCCTTAAAACTGCCTTCATCGAATATTATTTCTATTCTTCTAAGCGCTTTAAGCCTGAAATGATAATTACATTTTGGACAAACCTCAAGATTTCTTTCTAATTCCTTTTTATAAATAATTTCGCTGCAACTCGGACATTTAATCCACAGCCCTTCGGGTATGGCAGATTTGCCCTGTTCCTTTTTGCCGTTTTTTGATTTAAATAAAAGCATATATTATTATTATATTTATAGACTTGATTTTATATCGGAAGAAAATTCTGCTATACTTTGGATTATCGCCTGCTTATCGTTAATGTTATCCTCTATAAATTGAATTATTTTCGAACCTATTATTATGGCATCGGCGCAACCCCCGATATCTTTCGCCTGGTCTTTTGAAGATATGCCGAAGCCTACGCCAATCGGTATAGAGCTTATTTCTCTAATTTCCTTAATCTTAGATTTAATTGTTTCGGGGAGGCTTTTTCTTGCGCCGGTAACTCCCGTAACGCTGACGTAATATACGAAACCATTAGCGAGGGATAATATCTGCTTCATCCTTTCGTTACCCGTCGTAGGGGCTAAGAGATAAATCTGATATATATTTTTGCTTTGAATGTATTTTGTTAATTCACGGCTCTCTTCAGGGGGCAAATCGACTATTAAAATACCGTCTATTCCGGCGCTATGAGCGCCTTCGGCGAATTTTTTGCCGAGTATAAAAACGGGGTTGTAATATGTAAAAAAGATTACCGGAATATCCTTAAAAGCCTTTAGGCGTTTTATAAAATCAAAAGCGTCTTCCATTGAAATTTTCCTTTTTAATGCTCTTTCATACGACCTTTGTATAACTTTGCCGTCTGCCATCGGATCCGAAAAAGGGAAGCCCAGCTCGATAATATCCGCTCCGTTTTTTATCAAAGCTTTTGCTATCTCCAAGGATGTTTCCATATCGGGATCGCCTATAGATATAAACGGTATAAAAGCAGTTTTGCCTTTAGATTTAAGCGTCTTAAAAACTTCGTCGATTTTATTATTTTTCATTTCTTTTCGCTTTAAAATGTTATTTTATTATTATTTAGGATGGGATAGCAGATAATCTGAAATCGTGTGCATATCTTTATCTCCCCTGCCCGAAAGATTAATAACGACGGTTTTCCCTTTTATTTCTTTTTTTATTTTTTCTAAATATGCAACGGCATGGGAACTTTCTAATGCCGGAATAATACCTTCAAGCCTGCATAGTCTTTGAAAAGCTTCTACGGCTTCGTCATCCGTTACGTCTGCGAATGTGATCCTTTTATTATCGGCAAAATAGCTGTGTTCGGGTCCTATTCCGGGATAGTCTAAACCCGCCGCAATAGAATGCGCATCGGCAATTCTGCCGAACTCGTCCTGAAGCAGGTAAGTTTTATTTCCATGCAAAACTCCGGGTCTGCCTCCGGAAATAGAAGCGGCGTGCATACCGGTTTCAATGCCGTAGCCTCCGGCTTCTACACCGTACATCTTGACTTGAGAGTATTTAAGAAATGGATGGAACAACCCTATGGCATTACTGCCGCCCCCGACGCATGCTATTAAAATATCCGGCAGTTTCTTAAGCTGTTTCAGAACTTCTTTTCCTATAACGGACTGAAAATCCCTGACTATTAAAGGATAAGGGTGTGGCCCCGCAACCGTTCCTATCATATAATACGTAGATTTAATATTTGTAATCCAGTCCCTTAATGCTTCATTCATAGCATCTTTTAGGGTTTGAGAACCCGATTCCACGGGGTTTACTTTTGCTCCGAGAAGTTCCATTCTAAAAACATTTTGCTTCTGTCTCTCTACATCTTTTTTGCCCATAAATACTTCGCACTCTAAGTTGAATAGGGCGCAGACCGTAGCGGTAGCCACTCCGTGCTGTCCTGCCCCGGTTTCGGCAATAATACGCTTTTTCCCCATTTTTACGGCAAGCAATGCCTGCCCTATGGTATTGTTTATTTTATGCGCCCCTGTATGGTTTAAGTCTTCTCGTTTAAGATATATATTAGACTTATAAATATCGGAAAGTCTTTTTGCGAAATACAAGGGGCTTGGCCTGCCTACATAATTTTTTAGATAATAATTAAATTCTTTTATAAATTCCTTATCGTTTCTAATCTTTTTATAAAATTGGTTCAGTTCGATTACGGCAGGCATTAATGTTTCCGAAATATATCTTCCGCCGTATTCGCCGA
>DAHWHJ010000014.1:0-12927 GCA_027335745.1 bacterium
GCGTTAAATTGAAATTCGTTTGCCCCGCAGCCGTTGCTCCAGCCTATGCCTCCGCAACCGGAATCGAATCCGTTAGCAGGATTTACTATCTGCGATATCCCCGGCTTATTTATAATCTGACATGTCTGCCCCTGAAACTGCCCCGTCGAATTATTCTCTATACCTGTAAGCGTCCCTTCCGATACCCCGTAATTGCCGTTAAGGGTATTATAAGAACCGCCCTGCGCCGAAGCCGTTTCGGAATCTAAAGTGTTTCCGCTATAAGGATTATAATAGCCTTGCAGATTTGTCCCGCCGTTCAAGTAAGGATTAGTGGCGCTACAATTAGAAAGCGCACCGGAATAGGTTATGCTTTCGCCGTTTACCGTCCCAGAGCCTATTTCAAAGCCTCCGGCGGACATTAAAGCTCCTTCTATGCCGCCTCCAGTCTGATAAAGTATTTGATTCGTCGTGGAAGGAGAGGACGATAACGGCTGACCTCCTACGGCGCATGAATCGTTAATGCAGTAACAGCCGGCAAGATTGCCGAGCATAGTCGTAGGACTCGCCGTTAAACTTCCAGGATAAGACCATTTATAAAACGTGCAGTTTTCGTTAGTCCCGGGAGAACAGACAGCGAACCCGTCGTCGCATACCTGCGAAATGCCCGAAAAGTTATAAGTCTGTCCGTTTAAAACGGCGGATAGGTTAATATCGCCGGTAGAATCGGGAACGAAACTTACCGTAAGAAAATTAGGACTTGAAGCGCACTGGGCGGAAGTGATAGAAGGCTCGTAAGGAGAAGCATATGACTGGGCGGAACTCCCGCTTGTAGGGACGTTTATATCGGCGTTCAAACCTCCGTAGCTAAAAGTCGTAGCAAAAGCTTTTACGCTAAAAGCTATTAACACGATAAAAATTGTTAAAACCGCAACTTTTTTTACAAGCATTTTTGTCCCTTACGGTTGATAATTGGCAAATCCCAAGTGGCTTACTTTGGTTTCGGACTGCACCTGCTGATCTAAAAGTCTTAAGTAATCGAGATATTTCTTATTCGTATTGTATGTTTTCTGAGCGTCTAAATATTGATTATGTAATTGCTGTTCTAAATTTGTAAGTTTACCGGTCATAGTATTTATTAATTTCATTCTGTCTTTATTGCCTATATTTTTATACGCTCCGGAGTTTTCCGTTAGAGCGTTTACGAGTTCCGAAATAAACTGATATGCCGAAGCGTCGGCAAGCATAAGGGAACTGTTTACAATAATATCCCGCTGATTAAGAACATATGCAAGTTTAATAACCTGATAAATCGGAATCGGCGAACTTGAAATAAAATTGATTTCCTGCTGGTTGCTTAACTGTTGAATATTAGTAGAACAAGGGGATGCCACGGCTTCATTCTGAAATCCCATATTTAGATTATTAGCGATCTGAAACAAATATTGTGCATATATCGGATAATATCCCGCAAAACATTCGTTTATGTTCAAGTTTTCATACTGAGATAAAGTGCCCGACGTTCCGACAGTCGGAGCGGTAAACGTTAAGGAATTAAATTTCCCTCCGTAAATTAGCCCGTGTATTTCTTTTTCGATATTGTTGTTTTGTCCTATAGGGGGGATCGGGGGCACGTATTTTATAGCTTCTCCTTTTTTTGAATTATTGCCGTATCCGAATACGTCTCCAGTAAAAGAACCTCTTATTATACCCAAAAGGCCGTCATATCCGCCGGAACCGGGCGCAGTCCCTTGAATCAGTCCTATATGCGCCCTCACAGCATCTTTGCGCAGTAAAGAACCGTTTAAAAGTATTTTTTCCGCTTTTATCGCTCCGCAGGAAACGGGATTATTCTGTCCCTGCGTCAGTTCGGCATAATACTCCTGTCCGGTTGAAATAGCGCAGTTTACATTCTGCGTAAATTGGGATACCGCCGAAGTAGCGTTGCCTAAATCCGTAGATAGTCCAGAAAGCCAACTGTTGTTCTGCCCCGACTGGTTATTGTAATTAGTCAGGTTCGCAAGTTCGTGTCCAGCATAACCGGCTACCGCTTCGGCGGTCGAACAGGAACTAAAGTTAAGACCGTTAAGCTTGTTCGCTATACCTTCAAGCTGGTTCATAACGGCTTGGCACTGCTTACATAAGACACCTAACGCCATATTGAAAGCAAAAGATACTATTGCTCCTGAAGAAATAAGCGAGTTAAGGACTTTCATAAGATTGCTTCCTAACATCTGGAATGCCCCCCATTGCTCGTCTATACCGGAACAGCCCATCGAGATGGACGGAGGGCTAATCGAAAAAAGCTGGATATTAGATTCGGGAGTATTCCAATGGACTTCGTTATAACCTAAAGTATAGATATTTTCCCCCTGGCTCTGGTAATAACCCGGACCGCCGGAATTGGAAGAAGCGACCATATTGGAAAATTCACCGCCGACTAACGAATTTAAGCCCGCATAGGACGAAGAAGTATAAACGAACGCGGTCATAAATACCGCAAAAATAATGATTAATGCCTGAAACTTTTTTAAGGTTTTAGTTCTCATAATAAATCTCTATATAACTTATTGTTTACAATTATCTAAAAATATATATCAAATATTATAATTTATAAGAATATTTTACTTAACATCTTTAAGCGAGAGATATTGAAATCATTCGTATCCAGCCACAACTCCGAGAACACAAGTATTAAAAAGATTTGTCTTAATTGAATTATAATACGATAAAGATATCATATTATGAGATTCTACATAACTTTTTAAAATAGAAACTACATTACCACACCTTTTGTTGCTTAACATTCCAGTATGATACTTTGTACGTAATTTACCCCAGTTATAACCCAAATCATAAGACGCTTTATATAAATATTTCACTGCGAGATCTTTTTGATTATTCGAAGCGCTTCCCGCATAAGCTTTTGCGGAAAAAATAAATACCAAAGAAAAAACGATTAATACAAAAACGAATTTTTTCATAACAACCTCCTCTTTTTTACAGCGGATAATCGACCGCTTTTACCTGTTTATAGGAAACGAATCCGAAATATCTCGAATCTAAAGATGCCCTATTAGTACCCATAGCGAAGAAAAATCCCTTCGGCACCCTAATATTACCAAAATTATACCACTTTTTTATTTCTTTTGGTATAATCGCAATCAATTTTCCATTGCAGTAATCCTTTTTTCCTATCGTTTTTATTCTTTCCGGATGAACGCAAGCGACTATTTTCGTAAAATACGACAGCGGCTCGTACCAATCTTGCGGCAGATAATACTTCTCGAACTTCAAAGCCCCTTTTGGCATCGTAAAAGACACTATTTCTCCCTTCTTTACCTTGACGGCTACAATTCTTTCAAGATATAAATGCCATGGCAAACTGTCCGTCGCTGAATAGCCGAACCTGAACATCCAAAAAAATAATACCATAAAAATCAAAAAAAAGCCAAACGATATCCACGCAGTTTTTCTATTACAAATCTTTTTGCCTTTTAAGCTCATTTATAAGTTTCCTCGTTATGTTATATTTTTTTCCGGCGCTTGCCGCCTGCGAGACTATTACTATCCCGTTCTTTTTATAAGGCTTTAAATCGGCGTTCAGATCGGCAAAAAACTTTTTGACGTCGCTTTGTTCTTGCCCTATATTTAATTTCCCTCCTGCGATAAGTTTTATTTCGCGCCGCTTTTTAAGCCCGATAATCTTCTGCAGATTGGCTACATAGATATTATTCAAGGAGCTTTTTTCCGTTCTGGTAAAAAGAAATACGGAAAACAAAATGTTTGCTGTAACTAAAACAAATAAAACGTAAATTAAATTTTTCTTCAATTTCTCTCCTCCTCGGCTTTTACTATTTTTAAAATCGCATCTTCTAAAGTTAAATTATCTTTTTCCATTACGAATTTAATCATATCCTTTTCTTCTTTTTTGGTAGTAAATAAGTAATACATAAACCTCGATAGATAAATTCTTACCGCTACGTTTAAGCGGAACGGCGTCATCAGAAACGCTTCGCTAAAATACGGTGGAGCGTTTCTGATGCCCTGTATTACATGTTTATCGTAATCGGTAAGCGGCAATACCTGCGACTGCGAAAGTATCTGAATGCTTTCCGGGGTCTGCTTTAAAAAGAATTTCCATGCTGAGTTCTGTATTATAACCCTTCCAGCCCTTGAAAGCTGCTGCTCTTTCATCGAAAATATATCGTCTAATCCCTGCGTGGCTATTATCATCGAAGCGCCGTGCTTTCTGAATCGTCTGTAAGCCTGCTCGATAAAGACGTCTATTCTCGACGAAGAACCTAAAAACTTGTGCGCCTCGTCCATAAATACTATCGATTTAGCTTGCGATTTGTCGTGGTAAATGCTCCTCGATATGTGAAAGGTCATAATCATCATAACGGCGTCCCTGAGTTCGGGATCGTTTTCGAGAGCATCGAATTCCATAACGACTAAGTCTTTCGTAAAATCGACGTTGGATTTTCCGGAAAAGAATTTTCCGTATATGCCGTTAGTAGTAAAAGGAACAAGTTGTTGTCCAAAATCATTAAGTCTCGGATCATCTTTTTCTAAAAACCACTTGGATATATGGTCTATCAAAAGATTATTGCGATACATCCTATAAAGTTCCCTCAATCCGGAATCGAGATGGGAACGCACTAATTTTTCAATCTGCAAAGAGGCTTCCTGCGAAAGCGGAGCTCCTATCGCATATACGAAACTTATAAGATACTGTAAATATTCGACAAACTCTTCTTCCGTGTTTAAATCCGAAAAAGGATTTAACGAGACCGGACTTGCTGGGTCGAATTCTATCCACTGCCCGCCCGTTTCCTTCGTAAGTTTTTCGTAAGAGCGCCCTATATCTATAATCCAGACCCTGTTGCCTTTAGAAAGGTAAAATAAAGTTAAAAGATTGATAAAAACGGATTTACCGGCGCCGGTCGAAGCTACTATATAGCCGTTATAGCTGTCCGAATCGAAAAGGTCGAACCCCACGAGTTGCCCCCTTCTCGAAACTAAAAATACGGTTTTGTTCTTCGTCCCGTGCCAGTCGCCTTCCGCCGGAACGAAATTGGCGGCTTCGTCGGCGAAGAGGTAAATATACCTCTGCGTTAGCCCTAAAACCTCGTCGTTTACGCCGAAAGGCAGGGAAGCCATAAAAGTCGGCATTACTATATATTTGTCCCTGAAAACTTTCATCCTCTGATATTCGTTTCCGGAGCTCCAGTAAGAAATTACCGCGTCTATATTTTCCTTAATCGCCTCTTTGGTCCTGCCGGCTACGAGACAGGTCAGACTCATCCTTAAAAGCGGTTTTCTTTCTTCGGTGTTTTTTATAACTCCTCTCGCGTCCTCCTTTTTTTTGGCAAAACGCGGAAAAAATTCTTCCGGCATAGCCCCGTTCATCGTGATACCCGTAAAAGTCTTTACTTTATTAAATTCTTTCCCTGAAACCCTCTGAAAAGAATTCGTAATAAAAAACGTATCGAAAAATTGCTGTCTATCTAAGTTTGCGCTGTAAGCGTCTCCTAATTTTTGCGAAAATTCTCCAATGTGCGTATATTGCGGAAAATCCGCAACGTTTATCGAACCCCAGTAGACGCCGTCTATCACTAAATGATCGTCCTCGACTTCTATTTTAGAGTCCGGCGCAAGTATCTGTTCGTTTATAAATTGATGTTCCTCATAAGGAACGTATTTAAAATCGTGGTTGTTGTTAAAGAGTTCCCATAAAAGCCGTATCAGTTCCCTCGGTTCAAGCCTTGACGGATAAAACTCTTTAACCTTCAAAATATTTTCCATAGAAAATGCCGTATTTTTATATTCGACGCCCTTGTCGAATTTTAAAGAAATAAAAAGCCGATAGTTTTTGACCCTCGTAGGCACTATGTCGCTTATCGCCTTTTTGGTTTTGGAAATTAAAAAATTAGCGTAATCTTTGGCAAGCTTTTCGTATAACTGATTGGAACTGACGATTGTTTTTTCGAAATCGTCTATAATAGGCGTAATATTTGAAGAACCATAAAGCATAAACTGCATAGTTACGTTTTCGGGAAGGTTATTAAAAATTTCTTCGAAAACATTGGAATCGGAGGATATTATCCTGGGCGATACCTCGAATATTACGCCTTTCGTTTCGTCGTCGTTTATATAAACCTCGTTCGCAAAATCGTAAGACCTGTAGGGAAAATACTTGCTTATCGAATCCTTTTTAAACAGGGCTCTCGTTTTTTTTGTATGAAGACCTACGGTTCTATTAAGCATTATTCTCCTTTGGTGATTCTAAACATAAAATTCTTTTTTAACTTAGAAAAATACTGCCCGTAAAGCCAGAAGCCCTTTTTGACTATTACGAATACGGAAGATTCGCCGTAAAAAACGTTATCGGTATAATAGGGCAGTATCAATATTTTCTTGACAGACGAAGGCACTCTTAACGGAGACGGCGTTTTCGAATAAAAATATTTAAGCTTTTCCCGCCTCATAGAGATTAAGCCGCTATTTCTTAAGTCTTTCGGCAGGGCTTTTGAGGTAATAATTTTACCGCTTTTATATTCTTCGCAGGCTTTTGCGTCGCCTCTTAACGATAGAGGGCAGTTTTTTAAAGAAACCCGTTTTAAAGTCGTCGTTTCCTTCCGTTTAAAACTTTCCTTGTAATTCGTAACTAAAGACGAACAGTTTCCCATACTCGCTTTAGATTCGGGACACGAATAACTGGAACTATAAGGAAGCAAAGAACATCCCGTAACGAAAAAACTTAAAACGGCAATGCCTGATAAGAGAATAAAAATTCTGGCCTTAGACATTTTAGTTCCCCCGGATTTTATTGATATTTATGGTTTTTTTAATGCCTAAATTTTTATATATCAAAGCGTCGTTCAAACCTAAAACTACATGGTTTCCTATTACAAAATAAGGCACTCCGTAAATACCAAACCTTTTTGCGATGTTCATATCGTAATCCACAAGGCTTAAGGCTTCTCTGGACGCTTTGACTTTGCTATATCTTACCTTAGATAGAGAACCAATCATTACTTTGCCCAGCCATTTAGCTTTATTTTTATGGTTAAGAATGAATTCGGCCATCGCAAAAGAGTGCGGATGGATCGAGGGCTGGGGTATTAAAAATATATATCTCGTCATTTTCTTTGCAAGTTCGGGCTTTGCGAAGAGTTTCATGGAAAGCCTGCAGAAAGGACAGTCGGGGTCTAAAAATTCGACGACTTTAACAGGACCGTTTCCGATTTTTATGGCTTTTTTAAGATTTATAGTTTTAAGAAGCGTTTTAGCCTGTTTCTCCTGTAAACCTATTGTCTTAATATACGTCAAATCTTTTCCCGTTTTCGTGTACATCGAACCGAACAGGATTATTCCCTGCTTGGGAGCTACGTAAAGTATCTGGTTGTTATAAAGCACTACTGTATAAAGCCCCGGAACGGGGGACGGTGTTACCGTTTTAATCTTGGTATGCGGAATAACGCTTTGAACCTGAAGTATAAGGTTTCCAGCGAAAGCGCTTGAGGTAAACATCAGGCTTAAAATCAAACTCAATATTGCAATTTTTTTCATAAAAAAATCCTCCTTTAAAATTAAATATAGCCGCAGTTTAACGGTGCGGAATGCAGAACGTTAATGATAAAATCTATTTTCGGTTCTAAACCGAGAAACTCCGCAAAATAAACCCTCTGTCCAGCATTTTGAATTATTTGAGTATGTTTTTTATAAAGATTTATAAGTTTTTCGTCCAGCGGGCGGCTTATCTGCGGCAGAACGAAAATTACGTCTATGCAAGAATTTAAGGTTTCTTCCGCCTCGTTCTGATTTAAAGGATAACCGTAATAATCCGAATAGACGAAACAGTCCCAGATACATCTGTCGAACACGGCGTTTTGATGTTTAAATTTCTCGTGTTCTCTTACTTTATGTATTTCAAAAAGCCTTTCTTCGAACTCTTTTTTGTCCGAAAATATTTCGGGTTCAAGATTAATGAGCGTTCTGGCTATTTCCGGATAAAAAACATAATTTTCTTTAGCGAGATGTTTTTTAAATTCTTCGAAAAGGGTTGTCTTCCCGGCTCCCGCCGGACCGCTTAACGATATTCTCATGGTTTTTTCTTCTCCTCCGATTTTTTATATTCGACGTTTTTTTTGAAAGACACATACATTCCATGCGTAACTACTATAGTGAGTTTTCTTCCCGCTCCGACTATCACGACGGGAAACATCGATTTTGCGAGTTTCATATAGAATTTCGAAAGGGACGCCGCCGCCGTTCCCAGTCCCGATGCCGCCGCCCCTATTCCTATGTCCGACGGATTCATCGTTCCTACCGTTCCTATTCCCGAATACTGATAGGTCATAGAAGACTGAGTTCCGACGTTAGCTATGCCCTGAAGAAATCCTGCCATAATTTCGCGGGCAAGTATGGCGCCCTGCTTCGTTACGACTTTGCCCCTTAAGCCGACTTTTCCGTGATCCCCTACAATATAGCCGTGAAGAGCCGCCGTAACATGTCCTTTTCCTCCCCTTACGACGCACGATAAGGTATTAGTCCTCAGCATTACCCTTTCGGAAGAAAGGTTGCCGTATCCGGCCGCAAGAACGAAGCAATTTTTCATATCTATCCTGTATTTGTTGGGTAAAAAACTTAAGTTCGTAAGCCTGATTAAAGCAGGATACGGATTACTTTTGCCTTTAAAGGACGCTGGAGCGTCCATTCCGTTAAGGAGCAAACCTTCTGTAAACGCCCCTGCCGGTATATAAAAACCTCTTGCTTTTTTCGCTTTTTTTTTAGACTTTTCCGGCTCGGAATTCAAAATGGTGTTAATCGGATTGGGTACGGACGTAATACTCACCTTAACCGCAGGCGGACGCGGATTGTTTAAATTCCGACCTCCCCCGAAATTAGGCACCGGAGGACCGCCGGGTCTTAACTGCGTAAGCGGCGGTCTAGGATAATTTACGCCTTTTGGATTTTGAAGATTAAAAGCGGGAGCCGAGTTTTTATTCTTTTCCTTAAGTTTTTTAATATCGAGCGCAAGTTTTTTATTCTGCTTGCTGAGCTGGTTTATTTTATACTGCGAAGCGTCCAGTTTATTGGAAGCTTTCTGATACCAGCTTTCCTTTAAAAACTTATTATTGCTAAATATTTTAGCGCTCGGTTTCTTTCTGTAAACAGGCGCCGGAGAAGACGACCAGAAATGGATTACCAAAAACGTAACGAGAAATATTCCGATTAAAATTCCTCCCGCAATCATGCGGCTCTTGAGTTTCGGATTGTCGTTCATCTTTTCTTTAATGGAATCTATAAATTTCATCTGTTCCTCCGTATTAAGATAAAGAGCCTCGTATATGTTTTAGGCATCAGTTTTTCGTGCGAAATAGAAACGGCTACGGGGCGGGGATATAAATCTATAAACTCTTTACTGGACAGACTTAAAGGAGCGTTCGTCGTATTTTCGGCATAAATCTCTAAAAGTTCGTAACGGTAGCTTTTAAAATCCCTAACAAGTTTAAGTTTTACTTCAGGATACTGCGTAACGAGTAATTTATTAGCCCTTTTTTTGCTAAAACCCTTCGGAGTTAAACCCCTGTAAGCATAAATAAAGGTTTTCTCTATAAACGACTGCGCTCTGTTTTTGGAACCATTAGAGCCAGCGGCGGAGAAATTTTCTCCTTTTATAAATACAGTTTTAGGAAAGCTCTTTTCCGGAACGAAGACTATGGAATAAGTATCGTTTTTGGTTACAAAAATAGTGGACGTCGGAGACTTGGGATAGACTATCTTTTTTTTAGCCCCTTCGGTTATAACCAAGGGCGTCGTCTGAATATAGGCGTTTCTCCCATGCAGAAGAATCGAAATATCCCCCGTCTTGGAATCGTGGGCATATTTTATAAAGGACGGAAAAACTATCCTGTTTACGCCAAGGTAACTTATGTTTATTACGGCGGTTTCACCTTTTTTAACCGAGATGGTTTCGGGTTTGTATTTTTTTGTTTTTTGCGACAACCTTTCCGCCGGCGCCGGCGGAGTTGGGATATTGGCCCCCTGACTTACATTTATATATTTAAGTTTTGGTTTAACCGGAATGGCCGTTTTTGCTTTCTTTTTTAGAGGCACTGCCGGATAAATTTTAGGTTTTGCGTAAGTTTTTGACTGTCCCGGATAATAGGCGAAAGCCGCCCCCGAAAAAGCTAAATTTAAAATCAATATAAAACTACCTGCCGATAGAAATCGACGTAACATAGAACCTCCCCGCAACGATTAAATACCTAAATATAATTGTCTTTTGTTTTGAAATGGATTTTTTATCCGAACCGAACCTCGATAAGATTCCGTGGACGATAATTTTACGGAATTTAAAACTTATCCTTTGCGGATAGAATACCTCCGAAACATTTAAAGAAGATATATCCTGAAGCTGCGCCTCTAATCTCAAATGGATATATTTATAATCTTTGGGAGATACGAATTTCATAAATACGGACAGCGACTGATTATATGTCTCCGGAGAAAAGGTCAAAAGATTTTGCGATAAATAGCGCCCCATATCGTAAAGGTAGCCTCTCGAAACGGCGCTGTCCGTAGCCCAGAAAGGCTTGGATACGACTGGGGGAAGAATGACCGTTTTCTGATTCGACGATTTGATTATCAAAGAAACGGTTAAAACTATATTTGCAGCCACTAAAGCTAAAATCACGATTCTTAATGTCCATACCTCGACCACCGTTCTATCCCATTTGGCTTTAAAACCGCTGAAATTCATTTTTAACCCCTCTTACCTTATAAATTCCCTTATGTGGTAAGGAATTACCTTTTTAGTGTTGTATAGCCCGTGCCAGTAAAGCAAATGCAGAAAATAGCCCTTGACGACCTTATCTTTAGTTTTCGCATACAGAAAACTTAAAACCCCACCTAAAATCGCGAATATCAGGAGTTCTCCTATTATTATTCCGACGCCGAAAAAAGTCATAAAAATAAGAAACTCGGTCATATCCCACCACAAGAACTGTGGCTGGGCGCCGATGTATTTGGGTATTTTTTTATACATGATTTACGCTCCGACAGAATGTAGAAATAAGGTCGCCGTTTCGATGCCTGTAACGATATAAGGGATTAAGAAGAATAATGCCACGACTACGATAACTAAAAGCCCCATTAAGAAATGCTTCGTGGCAATTGACAATACCCCCCAAATGAGCATACCGACGCCGATTAACTTGCCCGGAACGCCGTAAATGAGTCCTGTAACATAAGTCCAGACGGAATTAAGATTTCCGGACGAGCCTCCGCCGCCCGTTCCGGTTAAAGCGGTAACGGCGGCATGAGCGCTTCCCGAAACGGTTAAACTGAAAATTAAGCCTAAAAAGGCAAAAAGAGCGAGGCTTTTAATAGCTGGTTTAGGTTTTGGAACTGCTTTCTGAATCGCTTTCATTACTTTTCCTCCGTAAATTAGTTTTAATTAAGGATTTGTTATATAGACGTATCCCCTCTTAATAAGCGTATATATCTTTAAAACTCCCATAGGGACGGGTTTAACATAATACGGCAAATTAGCCCTTACGAGATGATTTATCATCATGGCGTTATAGCAGGCGTAAAACTTAACGCCTTCGCCGTAATACTTTTTCATTATTTTTATGATTTTAGGATTGGTTTTTTGAGGATTAAGGTATTTTACGATAGCTCCGTAAAAAACTACTCTTATTCTTGCTTTTTCGTGATGAAACTTGATATAGCGGAATAAATACCAGATATTGCCCATAGTTTCGTAGAAATTACCGAGATTATTTCCCGATACGCCGAATACTATTTTAATAGTTCCGGTTTTCTTTAATTGCCCGTGAAACGAGCCTATAGTATCAAACGGAATAAATGATTTATATTTTTTTTCCATTTTCAAATCTTTAATAACTAACTTTTTGTTTACGCCGCCGTAAATTTTTTCGGCTTGTATGGCGGTAGAAAGAGAAATCCTGCCGAATTTAAGACCGAATATTACGAATGCGCCTATAATAACCGCACATATAACCGTAATGGCGATAACGTATTTATTAGTTAGGTATCTTAAAAACTTTTTATGTTTCATATTAAATATATATAACTTATTGTTTACGATATGTCAAGAAAAAAAATAAATAATGAAAATATATTGAATTTATATATGATTTACACGATTGAATTGATTTTGTCCGGTAACCGGACAAACTATCCTTCATCTTCCTCATCGCCCCAATATAAGAGGTTATTCCTGCTTATACCCGTTACCTTTTCCATTTTCTTTGCAAGCGCCGGACGGGGTTTTCTCTGTCCTGACACGTAAAAATAAACGGATTGCTTCGTAATACCTAAAAGCTCCGCAAATTCCTGATAAGACATATTGTTGTCTTTTAAATATTTTTTTAACGGATGGGAATCTTCGTCGTTATCGTAGAACATTATTCCTTTCTTATATTTTAAAATTAACCTTTAAGTTATAAGAAAGTATATACCAAAAAATAAAAAAAAGAAAGTTTAGTTTTAAAAATTAACTTATTGTTTGTATTTCACAAATAAATGATTTATGTTTCGCAGATTTAAATAAATATCGTCTTCTCTGTTTTCTGGCAACCCTACCGCATACCACTGAATTTCGTCCCCATTGCGAGAAGAAATTTCTAAAACTTTAAACATCTGCTCCGCGTATTTCGTCTGATTGTGAAGATTAAAATTTACGATGGCTATAAAGAAATTCTTTTTTTCCGCGCCGGTTTTTAAATTGCTTTTTATCCGGTAAAAATCCGCTCCTTTATGGGCAATTCCCGAACCCCAGTATATCTTTTTGGTTTTTGCACTTATCAAATCAGGATTTTTGTAAAAAAACGAAATGTGGATAAAAGCGCTATGGTAAGTCATCGCCGTTTCCTTGCTAAACAAACGCAGGGGCATATGATTTGTTTTATC
>DAHWHJ010000015.1:0-8896 GCA_027335745.1 bacterium
GATAAAAATTATATAATAATTACAAAAAAAAGCAATAAAAATATTATAACGGCAATTTACCAATTAAATCCAGGCGGCAGCGTATAATTGTTTGGAGTGATTGAAGCACCCGTCGGAACATTCGGCGAAGTCTTAAGAAATCCGTTATGATTGTCATAATTACCGCTTTCCGGTTTTCCGTTTAAAGATGTCGATGTCGGGGGCTTAGGACTAACAGTCGATACGGCATTTTTAACGTTAATATTGTGTTTGTTATCGTTTGCGACGATTTTTTCTTTCCCGTCGGCAAATGCGCTATAGGCCCTTTCGGCATCTTGGACTATCTGATAGGCTTCGGGATTATTTTTCTTTAAATTTGGATTCTCTTTTAGTATTTCTTTATATTTGTTTGCCATTTCCGAATAGTGTACTGCCCGACTTATAGGCTTATTTAAAGGTATTTTAGGTTCCAATGCCGTATTTATGGTGCCAATTACCGAATTATAGCTATTTCCGCTCAAAGGTACATATTTCCCGTTGACCCACAAATCATTTTTTTTATTTAAATTGCTTAAATGGTTTAGATTATGCGAAGCGGAACCAGGCTCTTTTATTCCCTGTCCTCCTGAATTAATTTTATCTATAGCGGCGGTAATATTTCCGTTATTGTCCGCAAATTTAAGAAATCTGTCGAGCGAACCCATATTGGCCGCCATTCTGTCTATACCTTCAACGGTTTGCTTTGCGTTCCAGCCCCTAAAATTTGCATATGCGGACAGCTCGTTATTGGTTACGGATACGCCGTCTTTTTTTAGAACCTGCATGGCATGGTCGATAGAGTTTACCCTTTTTCTTGATTTTAAAAAGCTGTCGTTGGCGGTACTAAACGCATTATAACTATTTTTTAATGCGGAAGAAGCCCCGACCCACTGCTCTGCTTTTAGACCTTTCGTATGCGATAGTTCCGTAGATAAATTTTTTGCAAGATCGTCGTTAAACGTTTTTTCTTTAACGGAACTCAAAGATGCTTTAGAACCTTGAGTTGCAGAAACTGAAATACCCATATCTCCAGCAACTGCCCATGGCATTCCTTCCCCTCCTTCTGGAGAAGTAAAAGGCTTTGCGTTAAAACCTGCGCTTAATCCTTCTTCCACCGCCCATTCATGAAAAGCTTCCTGCTTGCTAATACCCATTTCCTTTGCTGTTTGCTTAAGAGCGTTTGCAATTTTTCTTGCGGCCGTACCCTGCAGAGTATTCGATTGACTTCCCTTATTGCCGGAATTCACCCCGTTTTCAGCCATTAACATGCTTGTAGCTCCAGAAATAACGTTTTTAGCGGCGGTAGATTCATCCGATTTTGCGTTTGAAAGCTTCTCTCCGAGAATAGAATCCATACTATACGTAGCAACACCGCTTATTCCCGTCTTGCCTCCGCTCGCGGCATTAACTACTCCATTTGCGTTTTGGGCGGCAGAAACTTTCGTTTTTTCATCCTTATAACTATAACCGCCGCCGAAAAAACCTTGCTCCGTTAAATTTCCGGAAGTGCCATAATATCCGGCAAGCGGAGTCCCCGCCGTATCTCTTCTCGACGATAACATTTGATTGGAATTCCAGTTATTCATGTTAACCGTATCCTGCTTTATCGCGCCCGTGGCCATAGTTTTAGCTCCGGAAGATATCCCGCTTCCCAAAGACGAGTCCAGGCTTCCGGCAAACATCGCAAGGCCGTAACTCGAACCGGTAGCGAAATAATATGTTATCAAAGGCAGAGAGCTCATAAGGAGTCCGCACCAGCCAAACATTGACGATAAGTAATTGTTATGTATAATTCCCATAGAGGCTAAAGAATAACCGTAACCAGATACCTGGTTGACTCCTTCCAGTTGCATTATAACTTCGGTCATATAATTTATGACGGCCGCAAAAGGAGCCCATAAAACCATCCATAAAAGTAACTGCATATACATTTTAGCGTAGCTATGTCCGAAAGGAAACATCAAAAACATGAGCAGAAATATCCCGCCTACGCTCACTAATCCCTGCAGGACTCCGTACATCGAGGGCAGAAACTGGGCTACGGTAAGACCATACATCGCGAACGTGCTGCGTTGTTGTTGTTCGGCAATGGAAGTTCCGTAGGCAAGGTTATTTACATTAGCCCCCGCCGCCTGCGCATTTGCCGCTACGGCTTCGGATACCGTATTTACCGCAAGAGTCTGCATTAATTGACTGTTTGCGCTTTGAGCTATATTCAAAATATCCGAATTAACAAGTCCAAACCTGTTATCGTAATTAGCAGCGGTAAGTCCGGAAGCCGCCGCTAAAGCGGGCTCCAGACTTCCGGTAACATAATTCTGCAGGTCGTCTGTAATATTGGAATACGCCTGCGAACAGGTTATAGTTTCCGTAGTTACGGGATTAGTGTTTTCGTCGTAATAGGTAGTTAAAAGGTTTGCTCCGGCACCCGTGGCATACGTTCCGTAATATTGCCACAGACCGACCGAGGTAAGTCCGGAATAATTAGGCGCGGCATTGTCGGTTGCGGCGCCGGCAAGTTCTATCTGCTGGTCGGACAGGTATCCCCTTAAAATTCCCGGTTCGACGCAGTTTCCGAAAAACTGGTTATAATTGCTTAAAAGAATAGGATCATTAATGGAAGCGGAATACGCCGCGTTAGGCATAGTCAAAGAAAGTCCGAGCCCGGAAGAAGTATAAGACAGCGTATTCGGAAGCGAAAAAGCCTGTTCCACGGCGGTGGCAAGCGTATTGCCTAACTGGGAGGCAAGACTTATCGGAACGGCCACCCCGATAGGAACTTTATTTACGATGCCGCCGTTCGGAATGGTCGGATTTACGTTATCGATAATCGAAACCGTAACATTCGGCACTATAAAAACCATATAAACGAGGGCTATCGTTACAAAAGCCGAAGGTATTCTTATATGCGCGTCCGCCATTTTTTTAGAAAACGCCTGAATAAACGCCGCTACGAAAGCAAGCAATGCCCCTATTTTTGCGGCCATCGCAAACTCGGGAGAATAAACCAAAGAAGAAACGGCGGATAAAATATACCATTCGAGATAACCGGAGCCGTAAGTATAAATGGGAAATACCATAAAAAATCACGCAAGGGGACTGGCGGCTTTAGCCGTCAGGGGAATTGCGTCCTCCGTTTTAGTTAAATTTATAAGCATTGTCTTTGCTTTTTCTAATAAAGCCATATTTTTATAACTCGTTTCCGCTATTTTATTACCTTTAATATCGGTTAATAAGAAATAACCTCTCGTCCTCAACCCGTAAATAAAGCACTCCACCTTGCCGAATAATACCTTATCGAACCTGTGAAAGCCGAAAGCCTGTCTAACGGTATTAACTTTCCTCTTGCCGCCTTTTAGTAAATTAGCTTTAAAAAGAGAGCGGTTGCACTTGCGGACGTATTTAATGAAATAGCCGTTATCCGTCCTCTCCTGCCTATCCCCGCCCGCTATGCAGAAAGCGTCGTTGACGTGGCTCTTGCCTAACCTTAAGGTTATCCTTGCGGACTTAGTAAGGTAACCGTAAGTAATACTGACGGTATAGCCGAGTTCTCTTAGCTTATTGACTATCTTCCAGCGCAAAATACTCATTACCGTTTCTGCTTTAAAGGTTTTATGCTTCTTAATTTTAAATTCGAGCAGTCCTTTGTGATACGCCTTATGGCAAGTCTCGCATAAGGTTATCAGATTATCCGGTCTGTCTCCGCCTGTCTGTCTGCTCTCTATGTGGTGAACGTTAAGTATTTTATCCTTAGACTTGCCGTTGCAAGCCTGACATATATGCCCGTCTCTGTAAAGAACATACTCCCTTACGTTCCAAAAATCTTTCTGGTCTCCGTTCTGATATTGGGCGCCAGATATTTCGGGATTCTTGATTTTTTGAATATCGAAAGCGGAGACTTGGATAGTAATCTTTGTAACCGGAAGTATAGACCTTACGAAGTTAATAGCTTTGATATGCTCGTCAAGCCTATGCTGAACGCTTGGCGCAAGCCAATCGGCTTTCTTGCTTTTAACTCTATTTAAGAACCTTGCGGGACGATGCCATAGTCTATTTCTCCTTGTCCGGCGGTATTGTCTTTTCTCGGATAAGAGCTTCGGTATATCCGTTCTTAGCTCCACTTCGGAGCTAAAAAGTTCTTTGCTGTCCGATACGGCCGATAAGCCTACGCGCTTGTAGCCGGTATCGACGCCTAATTTGACGGGTTGAACCTGATTTTCGCAATCAAAGTTAAGCTGAATTGTAAAAGGCGTTCTTTTTACCACTTTAGCCCTGCCTTGCTTTAAAAGTTTTCTTGTTTTAGCCGCTTTACACGGCATTAGCGGCTTACCGTCTTTACTTAAAACATAAACTAACATAATCGTTTTTAAAACCTCCTGTTAGTTGAAGTTAGATACGCATCGGGATTGTTATCCAAGGTTTTTAAGTCCGCCGCACTGAATCTTACCCTCTCGAAACTGTTTAACGACGAACCGCAGAGCATACGGGCTTGCGTAATACCCGTAGGTGTGTTGGTTAGCCTTCTCTTGAATAACTGCTGATTAAACATAATTTAATCTCCCTTATCAACCGGCTTTTGCAAGCCTACCGTTTTAACGACGGGTGGTTGACAATTTATTCAGGCCTTAACGCCCGCCTCCTCAATATTCTTTTGGGTAGGAAAAACACTGTCCACGATTTTCTTGAATTTTTTATAAACTCTTTTATGAAATAGCAGAGATAAAAAATATACGATTAATATAAAAACCCATAAATAAGTTAAATAATGAACGTCGTAAGAGGAAACAGAAAAAATATTAATGACAAAAAACGAATACGAAGTTATAAAAAAGAAAATATTAAAAAACATCGCAAGGGCAAGAAACCTTCCTGCCATAACCTTTGAAACCTTAATAAAAATCGATTTCAAATCTTCTTCCTGCAGTATTAAAATTACAAATAAAGCGGAAAGCAAAGAACCGACTGATTTGATTATCGTCAACTTGACATTTGCATAATATGACACGCTTGAGGCGGGATGAAAGAAAAAATAAATATCTAACGGCAAACCCGTAAACGCCATAAAAATAAATAAAAAAGTTAAAAATATCTTTACGCTTCGCATACTATTTACCCCTAATAACTATCCTTCTATCAATATAATTAATTTTCGAGATATAGCAGCATTTTCCGTATCCTTTTAATTTTGCCTTGATATGTAAAAATTTTTCTGCCGATTCCGCCCTCTTAAGCGCAAGCCAATCATTATACTTTTTAGTTCCGAAATGATCGGTATAACCGATAATCGTTATATTCTTTTTATTTTTCAATAAAGGTTCGATTTTGCGTAACCGATATTTCATCGCAGGCGTTAGGTTGTAATGATTAAATTCAAACCCGGATACGGTATAAGAAATTTCTTTTGCCAGTTTTGAGGAATGTTTTAAGACTTTATATGTCTTATTTAACGCTAACTGAGCAAATATTCGATGAGTTAATTTAGAAATATGGTAGTGAAAATGTTTATAGGGCTTTAATGGGGTGATATGTTGCGATTTCGTCAGGGTATAAGTCAGGTTTGCAATATAATATTTGTTATAATAAATATTTCTCTGTCTTGTATAGGCAAAAACCGTTGAACTCAAAAATAAAAAAGCGATAGATAAAAATAGAATAATTTTCCGCATAAAATCTCCTAATATTGACTGATTTGATATAACTTAAAGTTTACAATAATTTATAACAAAAATCAATATATAAAAATCAAATCTCGTTCAGTACCCCCGTCAGCGAATCCGTTATCTCTACCCTTCTCTCTTTACCTCTTATGACAATTCTGTTCCTGCCGCTTTCTTTTGCAGCGTATAAAAGCTCGTCCACGTGTTTTACGATATCTTCGACATTTTCATCTAATTTTTCGCCTGCCTCGATAACCCCCATGCTTACCGTAATATAACCGACATCTTTAATTTTTTCTTTGGCAATAGCCGTTTTAATCCGAAAAGCAACCATTACCGCATCCGTTAAAACGGAATTTATGAGCAAAATCATAAATTCTTCTCCGCCGAATCTCGCCGCGTAGTCTTCCGTCCTTACCGTTCTTGCAAGAATATCCGCAAATGCCTTTAAAACTTCGTCTCCTTTATCGTGGCCGTAATCGTCGTTTATTTTCTTGAAATGGTCTATATCGAGCATAATTACCGAAAAAGGAATTTCTCGTTTAACGCTTTCTTCGTAGATTTTAGCGAGTAGTTTATCGAGATACCTGCGGTTATATAACTGCGTCAGGTGGTCGGTAATATTCGAATTTTTTAATCTTTTAATCTCGGTTTCTTTTTTGGAACGAGAGTGAAATTCGTAAAAATACATAAACAAAGCAAGGATAAATAAAAAGAAAATAATTATATTTACGACGGATATACCAAAAAACGAGGTATTTACTACTATAAATAAAATAATGGCGAGAATGGCCTGAATAAGAGATATTTTTGAAATCATGTCGCCGCTACCTCCAAAAAAGCCGAAACGACTTCTTCGTCAAAATGTGTTCCCACACCTTCTTTAATTATTTTTACAGCTTCTTCTTTTGAAAAAGCCTTTTTATATGGTCTTTCGTTTATAAGAGCGTCAAAGACGTCCGCTACCGCAACTATCTTTGCCGGCAAACCTATTTCGTCTCCCTTAAGTCCGTTTGGGTAACCCGAACCGTCAACTTTTTCGTGATGGTCACGGACTATAAGGCTTATAGGTTCGAATACGCTTTTTAATAACTCATAGCCGGCAACGGGATGCTTTTTAATTTCTTCAAATTCTTCCGCATCTAGTTTACCGGGTTTATTCAAAATATTATCTGGGACGGCTAATTTGCCAATATCGTGTAAAAGCGTTCCGTATTTTATGTTTTCGATAAAAGATTCGCCTAAATTTAGCTTTCTGGCGGTATCTACGGCGTATCGAATCATATCTTCCGAGTGTTTTTCCGTATAAGGATTTTTTAGACCGAGAGTCTTGGCGATAACGGTTAGCATTTCCAGTTTAGCTTTGCGCTCCAAAATTATAGCTGAATAGTTATAGAAGCCTTCCATTAACGTTTTTTATCCCTTTAATATTTTCAACAGACTTTTGACATACCTTGAATGCGTCTTTTCTTCGATTTTCTTAAGCCCGTATTCAATGCTTGCGTTTCCGTAAACCACATAGGCTTTAGCTTTATTATTATTCATAAAAGTTTCCGGATTATAATGCCTGACGTAAATCAGCGCAGGAACTTCCTTAATATGAAATTTATCGATAATCAAAGGGTCGATATCGACGTGCATATCGTAATAGCCTTTTTTGCCTTTAAATTGCAGCAGTTTTTTTATCCAGTTTATAGTGGGCGTAATATACGTAGCCGAACCTATTACGCCCCTTAAAACCATCGTTATTGTTCCGTCAAGCCTTGCGTCGGTATAAACGTAATTTCTTAAAGTAGAAAAAGGAATGGACGAGGAAATCGCCAAAAATACTTTGCCCCTTCCTAAAAATATATTCTGTTCTTCTTTAATCATCTGCGAGGCGTTCATATTTTTAGGGATATAATTTGCAAACCTTTTATTTTTCAAAAAAGCGTTTTCATCCTGCGTAACCATATCGCTTACGGTTTTGGATTCTATTTCGGAATAAAGCTTTTCGGCGGTTTTAAGGTTTATATGTTTATTTACTTTAATGCGGAGTTTTTTCGCTTTATTTACGATAGCCCTGATTTGCGAATCGTTAAGGGAATAATTCGTTACGGGCGGATGAACGGATGCCGCATTTTTTCTGTTTTCTATCCGTTTTATATAGGATTCTCCCGTAAGGGTTAAAAAAGAAAACAATAAAAATAACGACAATATACCGATTTTGTAGAATTTACGCATTATCGTTCTCCATGGTATTAACCTGCTTATGATGATTAACGGCTATAGAAAACGACGTTACCGTCCCGGGCGGGTCAAAATAACCGTATATTATATAAAAGATAATATTAACCAGCTTGAAAAATATCCTATCCTTAATAAGCATATTTCTTTGCATATTTTTGTCTCCTCTAATTTAAAACGCACAGCAATCTTTTTCGTTGAATACCGTATAGACAAAGTTATCGCCTATATAAGGCGGATTTTTATACATAGACCACAATACCGAGTCCTGACCTATCGGCTGAACTACGGGCTCAGGAACCGGCATAGATAAATCTAACCTAACGGCGGATTTTATCCATATCGGGTCCGGAAAATCCTGACACCATAAAGTATAAGTTAAAGGTCCGGTAGTTCCTTCCTGTATAAAATCCTGATGCATCATAAAAATAGTTTTACCGGCTATAGCGGCGGAATCCTGAACATAGTCTTTAGAACCCCCGGTATCTCCGTCCAGAGGAAATACGCTTCCCCAAGAACCCATACACCAGAATAAAGGGTCTAAAGGCTGATAAATTTGAGCGGAAACCGAATCGGCGATACAGGACAACTGGGCGATAGGATTAGCAAAAAGAACCGTTTCCGGAGAGGCAAAAGCGGCTAATATATCCGACTGCCATACGGGATTAGGCTCGGAAATATACGCTATCGCAGGAGAGCCTGCAATATTGCCGGGCGCTTGAAGACAGGACAAATCGGTAAACAAACCCATCATCGCCCATATCGGAAAAGTATAATAGTGCGACTGAAAAAACGCCATTCTGTCAGGTTTTTTTGCTCTCGAACCGCCTAAGAATACTCCGGCCGGGTTACTCATGCCTATACCGAACGCCTGAAAGCAAAACGGGGTGGAAACTACTTCGGCAAGTTTGGACGGAGCCCAAAATGAAAGGGTCGTGCCTATTCTCGGAACGGGCATAGTGCAGACACATACGGGAGGCAGATAATCCTGCTCG
>DAHWHJ010000024.1:0-23606 GCA_027335745.1 bacterium
TTATGGTATATATAATTGTTTTAAATTATAAGACATGGAAGGATACCGTAGAATGTTTGGAAAGCATATACGGGAATAGCTATGATAATTATCGTGTAATAATTGTAGATAACAATTCCGAAAATAATTCCGTAGAATATATAAAAGACTGGGTAAGGCGTAAAAAAAATGTAAAAATACCGGAAAACTATATTGTTCTTGACGAAAATTTTTCTATTGAAAATAATGCCGATGGTTATTATAATGACCATAATGCCCGCCCGCCCTTAATTATTATTAAAGCCTTGAAAAACAGAGGTTTTGCCGCCGGCAATAATTTGGGCATTAAGTATGCTTTATATAGAAATGATTTCGAATATATATGGCTGCTGAATAACGATACTGTTATAGATAAGGACAGCCTGACGAACCTTGTTTCGAAAGCGCAAGAATATGATAAACATGGCGAAAAAATCGGAATTATAGGTTCAAAAATATTGTTTTACGATAACAAAGATGTTATTCAGGGTATCGGCGTAAAATATAATAAATGGATTGGCACCGTAAAATATATTGGGTTATCGGAAAAGGATGCGGGGCAGTTTGACGATGAAAAATACATCTTGTCTGCAGATTATGTAATAGGCGCTTCTATGTTTGCTACCAGAGCGTTCTTAAAAGAAACCGGCTTGTTGAGCGAGGACTATTTTTTATATTTCGAAGAGTTAGACTGGGTACTGAGAGGTAAAAGAGTTGGTTTTAATATAGGGTATTCATGGAAAAGCAGGGTATATCATAAAGAAGGGGCAACCGTCGGTTCCAGTTCAAAAGGGAAACTGAGAAGCGAAAAAGCCGATTATTATACGTTTAAAAATCGAATAGTATTTACAAAGAAATTTTTCCCGAAATCTATATTTACGGTTTATGCCGGTTTCATATTCGTCGCCTTTAACAGGATAAAGAGGGGCCAGTTTAAAAGGCTCGGCACGATTTGTTCGGCATTAAAGGACGGTAGAAATAAGAGTAAACTTATCAATGAATAAAAATATTCTAAATACGCTAATAAATGTTTCGTTAATAAATAGATCTATTGCATTTTTAGTATCCATATCCCTTTTACTGCTCCCGTTTCAAGAAGAAATGGGGCATATTATGCAGAGAAAATATTTAGGGATTTTTGCTTATTCCGCTTCATTTTATCCTTTATTAATCGCAGTTTTGCTGTTCGGTTTTTTGACGGTTTTAAAAAAAATATCTTTACCGGAAGAAATAGCTTTTAAAATATTACTTGTTTTTTTGATTTTCATCTTAATATCAGGGTTATTTAATATTGGAAGTATTTCCCGCAATAATGGATACGATACAAACGGTTTTAAAAGATTTATTCTTACTTATGCAGAGTTTATATTCGTTTCCATTTCCATTGCGGTAATATATCATGCGGCTAAAATAAAATGGGGTATGAACACGTTTGCGGCGGTGAGAAAAATTTTACTTTATTCGTTTATTGTTCCCGGTTTATACGGTATCGTTCAGGCTTTATATATTGCGGGCTTCAAGGGATTATTACCCGTAATTAATTACCTGAACGGGCCGTTGCATCTTTTCATGATACCGGCATGGCTGAATACTACGCTTTCCGGGAGACTCGCTTCGGTTGCGGGGGAGCCGTCTTATTTTGCAATATATTTAGGTTTTTTATTTCCATGGATATTTAGTTATATGTTTATTCCGGGAAAAAAAATATATAAGCTATTATCGGCTTTTCTTGCAATATATGTTATCGCCTTAAGTGTTCTTACATATTCAAGGACTGCTTATTTTGAAGTAATTGTCGTTATAGCGGTTTTTTTATTTTTATCTGCATATAACAATAATGAGTCATTACGAAAACAAGCAAGCCGCATTATTGCGATTATGGTCATTTTGTTTATAATCGTTGCGGTTTTTACAGGCATAAAGCAGAAAGAACGCGTTATCGATACATATGATTCTCTTTTGCTTCCAAACAAAATATTCAGTATGAATAACCCTTCTTTTTCATCAAATGCCACAAGGTTAGTTTTGCAATACGCGGGGTTCAAGATGACAGTCGCACATCCGTTATTCGGCGTCGGTTTAGGGCAGTTCGGGTTTCATTTTGCAAAATATATTCCTGCATGGGCGACAAAGGATGCCGAGCTAAATGGAGAAATTAATCCGAGCGTCCCTTTTTTAAAGGGGGTAGGATTTCCTCCCGCAAGGGGGCTGCTTGCTTTAATTGCTGCCGAAACAGGATTTACGGGTTTGATTATTTGGGTGTCCATATGGTTTATTACGTTTTATCAAATTTTTAAAATTTATAGAAGACTCTCCAAGAAGGATATTTATATGGCCGTTTTCGGCATTATCATTTTAACCGATATCGTTTCGGTATTTATGGACTGGTTTACCGTAGATACGCTCAATTTTTATGTCTATTGGTTTGTCCTCGGATTAGGCTGGATTTATATTTATTATTGCAAAAGATTATTAAAAGAAACAGATAACGGCTAATATTTTTAATTAATATTAATAATCGATAACTTTATTAATATTTTTACAAATTTTATCCCAGTCGTATTTTTCTTTCATTAAGGTTCTTGAATAGCGGCTTAATTGTTCCCACAATTGTTTTTGATTGAGCAGTGCGTTTACTTTACGGCTAAAATCGTCCGCCGTATCTGAAATACACAGATGCTTCATATCGACGGCTCCTATCCCTTCTGCTCCAATGGATGTCGTAACGGTGGGTATTCCCCTATTCATAGCGTTCAGTATTTTTACTTTAATTCCGCTTCCAAACCTTAAAGGAGCTATGAAAACGCGGCTTTTAGAATAGTATCCTTCTATGTCTTCTTCGCTTAGGTAACCGGTCAAATAAACATTGCTTAAATTTTTAATTAATTTTTTTATTTTATAGCCGGGAGATGCGCCTATTATGTTGAGTCTTATATCGGGATTTTGCCGGTACAGAACCGTCCAACAATTTTTTATAAACCATATTAATCCGTCTATGTTGGCTTCCCATGACAATGTTCCTATATAAATAAGAGACTTTTCAGTCGAGTCGAATTGAATATCGGGAAACGATAGCAGTTTCCGGTTGCCTGTGGCAGATATTAATTCTATTTTGTTTTCATCAACCCCGATTTTTTTTATATTTTCGACGTCGTTTGAAGAAACGCACAATACTTTATCGAATTTTTTATATTCTAATTTTTCAAAATTTTTAACCCTTTTGCTTTCGGTATAAATTAAAAACTTGACAATCGGATTACTTTCTATAGAAACTTTCCTTTGCCACATAATATACTCTGCATTATGCGTATGGATTATTTTTTTGCCTTTAAAATGATCCGTAATATACTGCGCCATAGAATAATAATCAATAAATGCAATATCGAAATCATCAATTATTTTTTCGATGTGATTTTTGAAGTTCTTTGAGAAATGCCTGTAAACCGTCAATGGAATATTATTTTTGTAGCTTAATATGAGATTTCCGACATTTCTCTTGAGATTCAGTTCTTCAAAATATATTTGATTTATACTTATTCCTAATTTATCGGCAAATTCTTTAACGGCAGTTTTTTGGGCATTTGACTTTATAAATAAACAGATATTTAAATTATATCTTGTCGAAAGATGTTTCAATAGCATCCACGTTGCTACTTTACCGCCGTTATCGGGAGGATAAGGTAATTCCGGCGTGACGAATAATAATTTTTTCATTGTTTAAATAATCTGCTTAAATGTAACTATTAATAAAATTATAAAGATTTTTTATGATTTAGATGAAATGGTTTCATAAATCGTTATTATAAATTATAATGTTTTAAAAAGGAAATTAAAAGAGCATAAAATATTAAATATGAATAATAAAAAGATTAACGAGATTATTTCCGTTTTTATTAACAATCCCGTTCCGGTTGCAATTTTCAGGTTGCTGAATTTCCTAAAAAAAAGAAGGAAATTTAAGCCGGCAAAAAGAATATTGGTTATAAAACTCGAGGGGCTTGGGGATTCGATTTACTTATCGGAAATTATTAAAAGGCTGAGGGCAAAGTACGGGTATAAGGATAAGGATGCGTTAAAAATAGATATACTCACGTCTACACAAAACCCAATTTTCGATATTTTAAAAGAAGATTTGGATTTAAAAGGGGATGCAGACGGCTCAATTATCGCCTTTAATCCGCTCAGCGTTAAGGATTATTTTAGGGTTATAAGATTGATAAATAAGAATAATTACGATATCGTTTTCGATGTTACGGGCATGCCGGTAAACATTCCGCTGATGTTATTTTTTACCGGAGCTTACAGAGTAGGGTTTAACACATTGCCGTTAAGAACGGCAATATACGATAAATTAATAAACCTCGACAGAGGTATTCATATATTCGACAACTACTTAAACCTCTTTGCGCCTTTTTTCGAGGTGAGGTCTGATAAAAAATTTATGTTGGACTCCGTTTTGCCGCGGAATGAAAACGAAAATGCTGCCGAAAATAAAAATGGAAACCAGCACGAAAGCGGTTTCATAAATTTAGTTCTGTCCAGCAACAGCGGCGGGCTTATGCACAGGAAACTCCCGTTCGATAATTCCGTCAGGTTGATCGGCCTTCTTTTGGAGGATTTTAGGGAGTTCGACGTAAATCTTATCGGGGGACCCGACGATTATCCGTATCTGGAAACTATAACGGGTTATTTTAATGCAGCCGGGGAACAAGGGACGAAAGGCGGGATGGGCGGCGGCAATAATCTTAATATTGCCGTAAAAACCGCCGTTGCGGTTAAAAAGACGGAAAACATAAAGGAGGCTTTTTTACTGCTTAAGGGCGGTTATTTTAATATATGTATCGATTCAGGGCTTATGCACATATCGTCCCTTGTTAACCCTAACACATACTGCCTTTTTGGGTATTCCGACCCGGCAAATTCGCTTCCGTTTAATAATATCGGGTATTTTCAGGCAAAGGCGGATTGCGCGCCATGCTCGTTTTACAAGATAACAGAATGCGATAACCTAAAATGTATGGAGGAGATAGACATAGAGAGGGTTACCTGTGATATAAAAGGAAAGCTAAAAAGGGGGCAATAGTTTGTAGATATAAACGCCGCCCACATATTTGCATTTACGGTTACGGTATTTTGTTTTATTTTTGTATAACTTGCCGAGTAAGCGGAAAAAGAATGGATTTACCGGTTTCGGAAGTATTATATATTTGACGGCGGTAGATGATAAAAAGCGTTTTAATTCGGCGGATTCGTTGGGTATCGGTTCGGCGTCGTAAAATGAATGGTGTATAGGGAAGTTTTCAAAATACTCGGGCGTAGCGCCGAGATAACCGGAAGCGGTTTTAAAGTAAAAATCGGTATGCTCCTGATATAAAAGACTGTAGCCGTTGTACCCGTATGGAAGAAACAGAACCGTAGAACCCTTTTTTATAAATTTTTTATATGCCCCGGACGAAAAAAACTTAGGCATAACATTTGGAGTGTAAACAGGGTTAAATATGAAAGTCGGGAGTATAAAGAGTATTCCTATAAGAACTAACGGGTATTTTATTAAATACGTTGAATATTCAGTCGAAAATTTCTTTGAATTCGGACTGTTTTTTGAAAGAAAAAGAGCCGTTATTATGCCTATGTCTAAAAATGCATAGTTCATAAACCTTACCGGCATCGCATGCCTTATCAAGGGGATGTTTATAAATATTTTCCACGGCATAGGCATTATGGAATGAGCGCCTATATGCAGGGTCGGCCCGATTGAAAATATTAAGACGGTTATGAGAAAATATACGGGAATTGAAAATACGGATTTTAAATTAGGTTTAAACCCTTTCCGGCTCAGCTTATTCTTGGAATAAATTATTATAACGGCAATAAGAGGAATGCCTATGTAAGCGTCCTGGTCGAAGACATAATCGCGGTAATCGAAAGTTTTAGAAATAAACGCGAAAAATTTACCGCCTAATAGCGTATATGTCGAAGGAATAAAGAAGTTTAAAAGATTCGAGGAATAATCCGCAGGCGCAAAATGTATCACGTCCGAACTGCCGCCGGCAAAATAGTAAAAAAGGTACGGACTTAGAACTACGGCAGCGATGGCATAAGATGTCAGGATTTCTATCGATATTGATTTAAGCGCATATCTTGTAGTTGTAGTTTTTGGCGGCTTTGGACCGGCATGGTCATTACTATTTAAATTTAGGTTTAAATTAGGATTTGCGATATACAATATAAGCCACAATACAAACCCGAAAAAGGCCGCGGTCGCAAAAATTTCCAGCGAAAAAAGAAATTGAAAAACGAGGCAAATAGATAATAAAACAACGAAGAGATGTTTTTTTAATTTATTTTGCATCCTTAAAACGGCAAAGAGTAATATTAACGGGATTAAGAATACCGGAACGAGGTGAAGATGCGAGGTCATTTGTCCAATCATATAAGGGGAAAAACCAAAGATATACCCGCTTAGAAGAGAAGGAATTTTCTTTCCGCCGGTTATATAAAGCGTTAAAAGGTATGCGGTTAAGGCGGCAAGAGGCGGCATCAGCAGCATTGCCGTATTATAACTAAAAATTGCCCCTTTAAGCGCGGTTAAAGGCAGAAACAAAAGCGCAAGTCCCGGAACAAATGTGGATCCTGTAAGGTTGTAGCCTTTAGGCGACCACATATACGGCGTGATAAGCGGGTTTTCGCGGTGCGAAAGAGCGTAAAGCATCCATTTGAACGACCAGATATACTGCGTCGGGTCTATTCCCCCGCCTATAAAATATGTCGAAAAATGCGGCAGTACCGCTCTGCCGAAGTATATTATAGATATTAATAGGTAGAGGGCAAATACCGCAGGTGCAATAATTATATTTTTCAGAAAGCCGGTTTTTTTCATATTTTATTAAGGCTTCGTTAAAGTCAACGTTTTTTGTATTTTTATATTAGTTTAATATTAACTTTTTATCAAGTTTATTTTATGTTATGTTTTATGTTAAAATATTATTGCCACGGCGATTTTTTAATTTAATTTTTATTTATTTTTATTTCATATGAAGCTATCCGTAATTATTCCGTGTTATAACGAGGCGGCGACGATAGAAAAGGTTATAGATGCCGTAAAAAAGAGTCCTTATGGCGATAAAGAAATTATCGTCGTGGATGATTGTTCAAACGACGGAACTCGTGAGATATTAAAGCAATTGGAAGAAAAAGATAATAAATCGACAACGACCGGCGAACAGGAGGAATCTTTAGACGGCGGCGTTATTAAGTTCTTATACCACGAGGTAAATCAGGGCAAGGGCGCGGCGATTAGAACAGGCGTGCGGCAGGCAACGGGCGATTTAGTCGTAGTTCAGGATGCCGACCTCGAATACAATCCGAAAGAATTTCCCGTTTTGGTGAGGCCGTTTTTAGACGGTAAGGCAGATGTGGTTTACGGTTCGAGGTTTGTAACGGGCGAGTCGAGGCGGGTTCTTTATTTCTGGCACAGCTTAGGGAACGGGTTTCTGACCTTTCTGTCCAATATGTTTACAAACCTTAATCTTACCGATATGGAAACCTGCTATAAGGTTTTTAAGAGGGAAATGATACAGGGCATCGAAATTGAAGAGGACAAATTCGGCTTTGAGCCTGAAATTACGGCAAAAATAGCAAAGATAAAAGATATTCGGATTTACGAGGTCGGCATTTCGTATTCCGGCAGAACCTACAAAGAGGGTAAAAAAATAGGCTGGAAAGACGGCTTCAGGGCTGTTTACTGTATTTTGAAATATAATTTGTTCAGATAAATAATCGCTGCCTTCGTTATAATCTCCTCTTGCCCTGAAGCCGAATAATATTATCCTATCTACCTGATAGCCGGTTTTCTCGACTTCTTCAGTAATTATCTTTTTCGCGATTTCTATTAATCCTTGTTTCTTTATCATAGTAAAAAATATCCTTAACGTATTCTTTAACAATAATTATTGTCTTTCCATTGCGAGTTTATATTCTTTCATCGTATCGTCGTAAATCTTTTCGCCGTTAAACAGCATTTTCGCCCTCTCATAGCCTTTTGCGGCTTCTTGCGCCATAAGCGGGGGGTTTCCGGCGTATCGCTTAAAGGCTTCTTTGAGGGCGAGCGGGTTTTCCGGTTCTATTAGTATATTGGTGCTGTCGTATAATTCGGGCATACCGCCGCAGGCAGTAGAGATGCACGGCTTTTTCATAAGCATATATTCGACGTTGTTCAGGCCGAAAACCTCTTTTGAAGTATATGAAACCGCTATATCGAACATATTTATAAACGGTCTGACGTCGGATTGATAACCCCAGAATTTTACGCTGTTTTGGAGTTTTTTACCGATGGTCGTTTTAATAAGATTTTTTTCGTTCTTTCCGTTTCCGACTATGTGGAGCATAACGGGCTTGTCCGCGAGAACGGGGACCGTTTTTTGCTCTTCCCTTAACAAATCTAAGGCTTTGATAAGATACTGCTGTCCTTTTTCTTTAGTTACCCTGCCGGTAATACCTATATTGAAGAATACTTCGTATCCTTTTACTTTTTCGTTGTGGTCGGAAAATTTATCAGGCAGGGTGTCGTGTGCTTTGCCTGATTTAGAGATAATTTCATCTATAGCCGGATTGATAAATTTAAAACCGAATAACCGGTTTACTATGTTTTCAATCAAGGCAGGTTTATAATCCAAAAAAGATTTAGAAGTGAAATAGCCTGAAAGAAAATAATCCTTTAAATCTTCCGATACGAACAGCAGTCTGTCCGCCGCGGCGTAATAAGGGTAGCCGCAGTAGGTGTTTATGCGCGATATTACGGGTATGCCGAGGCGGTTTCCTGCAATTACGCCGAGATAGCACCCTGTAGCGAGGTGCGTGTGAATGACGTCTATTTTAAGGCGGCGGCAGACGTTTATTATCTTTTTAATTGCGAAAACGTTTTTTCTTTCGGGGTCGAATGCCGCAAAATAAGGAACCCCGACGGAGTTCAAAACGTTTATAAGTTTGCGGTTAAGGGAATGTATAAAAAAATAGGCGTTATGCCCGTGTCCTATCTGGGCTTTCGCAAGGTAAGCGGCGCTGTTTTCTGCCCCGCCCCAGCCTCTCGACGATATGATGTGCAGAATATTCATTTGACTATATTATACTAAAATGCCCCAAAAATTAAAGTTAAAAAACTATAAAGAATATTTATACTGAAATTTGTCGATAGAACGACTTGAAATTTCAAAAATATGCGTTATAATTAAATTAAAGAGGTAGTATAAAAGAAATAAAATAAATTAGAATATTTGGATTTTGCAGTATGCCGCCGTCAGTCAGTTTAATGCTTAACTTTAAGCACATTGGACGTTACAAACCAGTGACTGCGACGGCGGTTTTTTTTGTGCCTTAGCGGCAGATGCGGAAGGGAGGAGGGTAGAGAGGAAGGACATTTTCCGCAAAAAATGATAAAATAATTATATTATGGGGTTATTTAATCTTGTTTCGGAAAATAGTCCGGCGGGCGACCAGCCTCAGGCGATAAGTTCGTTAACAGAAGGCGTAAGGGATAAAAATCTAAGGTATCAGACGCTTCTCGGGGTAACCGGGTCGGGGAAAACCTTTACTATGGCGAACGTTATAAAAGAGCTTGAAAGACCCGCTCTTATAATTGCGCCGAATAAAACCCTCGCCGGACAGCTTTATTCCGAATTTAAAACCCTTTTTCCCGAAAATGCGGTAGAGTTTTTTATAAGCTATTACGATTATTACCAGCCTGAAGCATACGTTCCCTCAAAAGACCTCTATATTGAAAAAGACTCAGCAATTAACGACCAGATAGACAAAATGAAACATTCCGCCACGCGCTCTATTCTTTCGAGAAGGGACGTTATAGTAATAGCATCCGTTTCCTGCATTTATGGACTCGGTTCTCCGGAAAGTTATGCCGATATGCTGCTCGAAGTTAAAAAAGGCGACGAAATAAATTTAAGCGACGTTTTGGACAGGCTTACCGATATAAGATACGAAAGAAACGATATAGATTTTCACCGCGGAACGTTCAGGGTCAGGGGCGATATAGTCGATATTTTTCCGGCTTACGAAGAAGAAATTGCGATTAGGGTTGAGTTTTTCGGCAACGAGATATCTATGATAGCCGAGATAGACCCGTTAAGGGGCGTTATTACGAGAAGGCTCTCCAAAGCCGCAATTTATCCCGCATCTCATTACGTCGCCGACGAGGTTACGTTAAAAAGCGCCGTTAAATCCATAAAAGAAGAATTAAAAGACAGGTTGATAGAGCTTAAAGCTATGGGCAAGCTTGTCGAAGCGCAGAGACTCGAACAGCGGACTATGTATGATCTTGAAATGATGCAGGAAATGGGTTACTGTTCGGGCATAGAAAACTATTCGAGGCATTTGACCGGAAGAAAAAAAGGAGAACCGCCGCCTACGCTTTTAGACTATTTTCCCGACGATTTTATAATTATGATAGATGAATCTCATGTTTCGGTTCCGCAAATCAGGGGAATGTATAACGGGGATATTTCAAGAAAATCTACATTAGTAGAATACGGTTTTAGGCTGCCCTGCGCATTGGACAACCGTCCTTTGAATTTCGAGGAATTTTCATCGCATATAAAAAACCTTATTTTTGTTTCCGCTACGCCCGCCGAATATGAACTCGGGGTCAGTTCGCAAGTAGTCGAACAGATAATACGCCCTACGGGATTAATAGACCCCGTAGTAGAAGTTAGACCGGAAACAAATCAGGTGGACGATATAATAGGAGAAATTAAAAAGACCGTTTCGGAGGGCGGCAGGGCTTTAGTAACGACTCTTACCAAAAGAATGTCGGAAGACCTTGCCGAGTTTTTAATCGACAGCGGCATAAAAGCAAAATATCTGCATTCGGATATCGATTCTCTTGAAAGATTCAAGGTTATAAGGGAGTTAAGGCTCGGCGAGTTCGACGTTCTTGTAGGTATAAATTTGTTAAGAGAAGGGTTGGATATTCCCGAGGTAGAGCTTATAGGAATTTTAGACGCGGACAAAGAAGGCTTCCTGCGTTCAAAAACATCCCTCATACAGACTATAGGCAGGGCGGCAAGAAATATTAAGGGCAAAGTAATACTTTACGGAAATAAAATTACCGATTCGATGAAATTTGCGATTTCCGAAACGGAAAGAAGAAGGAAAATTCAGGAAATATTTAACAAACAAAATAACATTACTCCTAAATCGATACAAAAAAACATAGCCGGACTGTTGACCACGATATTCGAGCAGGATTATATCGATATATCCGGCGGGTTCGACGAAAATTCCCCGCTCATTATCGACCCCAAAGAAGCCGAAAGGATAATAAAAAATTTGTCGAAGAAAATGAAAAAAGCGGTAAAAGAGCTTAATTTCGAGGAAGCCGCCCGCATAAGGGACGAAATAGGCAATATTAAAAAAAATATGCTGTTGATGGATGCGGTTTGACGGCTATGAACGAAAATTTAGCTCTAAAGCTCAAAAATATTTCCCGGTCCCCCGGCGTTTACATTATGAAAAATATAAACGGGGAGGTTATTTACGTAGGCAAAGCCAAAAATTTAAAAAAAAGAGTTTCGCAGTATTTTTCCGGTAAAAACGCCGGCATCAAAACGGAACATCTCGTTTTAAAAATTTATGATATAGAAACCATTGTTTCCGGCAACGAACTGGAGGCTTTTCTGCTTGAAAATACGCTTATAAAACAGTATAAGCCAAAATATAACATTAGCCTTAAAGACGATAAATCTTATCCTTATATTAAAATAGCAGGGGCAAAAACAGGCTTTCCTTATGTGATAAAAACGAGAAATTTTAAAAAAGGCGACGGCGAGTATTTCGGTCCATATTCGAGCGCTTTTGCGGTTAACGAAACTATAAAAACGGTAAATAGGATTTTTAAAATGAGGACATGCACCGATAATAAATTCAATTTTTATGCCGTTAAAAAAAAACCGTGCCTTTACTATCAGATAAACAGGTGTTCTGCTCCCTGCTGCGGGTATGTCGATACGGAAACATATAAAAAATCTATCGACGGAATAAAGCTTCTGTTGAGCGGAAAAAACAGGCAGTTGATAAAATCGATGAAGCGGTCGATGGATGCATATGTTAAAGAATTAAATTTTGAGGCAGCCATAAAATTAAGGGATAAAATCAACGCTATAATAACTATTAACGAAAAACAGGCGGTAGTGCTTAAAGAAGAAAAAGATATAGACGTTATAGGGTTTTATTCGCAAAACGACAAATTAGACGTGGTAGTTCTTATTATTAGGGGTGGCAGGGTCACCGGAACCAAAGATTTCTTTTTTAAGAATATTTATTTAAACGACGGCGAGATGCTTTCCGCTTTTTTAAACAGGTATTATGCCAAAATTTTAGAGACAAACGCAGACATTCCAGACGAGATACTTATACCCGTAAAAATAGAAGACGAAGATAAAAAAAGCCTCACCGAATATATTAAACGGTTCTCCGCTAAAAAGGTTAAAATTTTAAATAAATATGGAGCCGTCACGGCTATGGCTATGGCTTTAGAAAATGCAAAAAAGAACTTTTTAGAAAAGTCGGGCGGCAAAGAAAATGATTCTGATACAATAAACATAAAAAGGTTAAGCGCCTTGAAGGACGTCCTGCGGTTAAACAAAATTCCCGAAATTATAGAATGTTTCGATATATCAAATATCTCGGGGACGTACGCCGTTGCATCCAAGGCGGTTTTTAGGCGCGGCGAAAAAGATGATTCTTTATACAGACGTTATAGAATAAAATCAAAAAACACCCCCGACGATTATGCGATGATGTATGAAGCTTTAAGCAGGCGGTTCGGCAACGCCGCCTCGGGAAAAGACCCTCTGCCGGATATTATTATGGTTGACGGCGGAAAAGGACAGCTTAACGTTCTTGTCGGGGCGGCTAAAAATTTTGTCGAAAGCGGACGTATAAACGCCGAAAATATGCCGGCTCTTATTGCAATCGCAAAAGCGAAGGACGCGGAAGGAAATAAAAAAAATAATGAAACGGATAAAATTTATATTCCGAACAGGAAGAACGAAGTCAATTTCGGAAAAAATAGGGAAGAAATTTTTTTGCTTATGCGGTTAAGAGATGAAGCCCACAGGTTTGCCGTGTCGTATTTTTCAAAAATAAAAACTAAATCTTTAGTTACTTCGGAATTGCTAAGCATAGGGGGCGTAGGAAAGATAATTTACGGTAATTTAATTAAGAGTCTCGGAAGCGTAGAAAGGATAAAAAAGGCGTCGATTGATGAATTAGCCGCAGTTAAAGGCGTGAACAAAAAGACCGCAAAAAATATTTACGATTATTTTCACAACTGACTTAGAAATTCTTTTAATTTTTGTATTAGATAGTCGTTTTCGGATTTTTTTTTGACGGCTATCCTGAAATATTTATCGTTAAGACCGCGGTAATCGCCGCAATATCTTATTAAAATCCCCGATTTATTCAGACTTTTTCTTAAATCTTCGGCGTTGAATCCTCCGGTTTTTATTTTTATTAAAAAGAAGTTTGCCGCACCCGGTATTATTTCAAAAAATTTTAATTTTTTCAGTTTCCTTTCCATGTTTTTTTTTAATTTGCTCAGTAAAATCCGAGACGTTAAAACGTAATCTTTGTCGCTTAAAGATGCGGAAGCGATTTCTGCGGATAGAGAAGTTATTTTCCACGGCACCCCTGATTCCACGAATTTTGTTATAATTTTAGGGTTTGCAAAAATATATCCTATTCTTTGTCCCGGCATTGCGAAAAACTTTGTCATAGACCTTATTATTATTAAATTGTCAAATTTTTCGCCGTCTGTAATAAATGATTTTGAAGAAAATTCTTCGCAAAAATCCATAAAGGATTCATCTAAAACTAAAAAAGCGTTTTTTGCTTTTGCCTGTTTCAATATCTCCGCTATAGTATTTACGGGAGTTACGGCACCAACGGGGTTTGACGGGCTCGCAATAAAGATTAAGTCGTTTTTATCGAGTTTTTTGATATTTTCTAAAAGCTTTGATAAACTTTTGCCTTTTAATTCAAAATCTTCCGAAAAATATGTATTTATATGGATTATATTTGATTTTCCGACACGGGGAGCTGCCGCCCTTTCGTATTCCGAAAAAGAAGGCTCGACGATAATGACCTTGCTTGGATTGAAAATACAGACCGCGTTAAAGATGAGGCCGGCGGCTCCGGCGCCCGGGAATATATATTTTTTACTTATGGCATGATAATCCGATAAGGCTTGTATAAAGGATTCCGGATAAATTTCGGGATAATTTTCCGTCCAATATTTCAGCCGCGCGGGATATTTAAAAATTTTTCCGGCTTTTTTGCTTAATCCTATAGGGTTAATATTAGCGGAAAAATCGATTATTCCGCTTTTATATCCGAACGAAATAACATTGCCGCCGTGTCTGCCGCTATTAAAGATAAACGCCATCGACTTTTTGGGCAAACAATTCAAGAAAACCGGCGGAAGTTTTTATGGCTTCGGGCAATATCCTGTTCATAGCGTTAAAATATTCCGCTTTAGTTTTTGCGTACAGCAGTTCAGGTAAAAACATCGAAGAATTATGGGCATTATAATCTACCCATCCAAAAGGATGCGCATCTTTGTAATGACCCCTTAGCGGTTTAAATTTATATGTGCCCCGTTCTAATGTTAAATTGACGTCTAAATAATGCGAAGACATCCATCTTTCAAATAGTATGTGCTTTTTAAGAGCCAGATTGGTCGTATGAAAGGGGATGCATAGATCCTGAACCAGATGAACGGCGCCGCCAAGCGCAATCATAGACTTTTTAATCCTGCCGTATTCCCAATCTTTAACGGCAATATTAAACAACTGGGCGCATTTCGTGCCGGCATCGGAAAATCCCCTGATATAACCGGCATGAGAATGGGGATACAGATAATGACCTCCAAACCAGTGAATCCGCATTTTTTTTATTGCAAGCCTGTCTATTATGTAAGAGCCGTGCTGCATAAGTTTAATTCTTTCTTCCACGGAAACGGACGAAATACGCGGGTCAAAAATGGTTTTTAAAACATTGCTTCTTGAATCGTTATATAGAAGCTCGAAAGTCTTTTCAATGCAATAATTATGAAGTTTAGGCTGCATATTTTTGTTGAATTTAATTTATAATTTATTGTATAATTATATAATAAAAAAAAATAAAATGTCAAAATTTTAAACAAAATTTTAAAAAGGATAAAAATATGCCTCTTTTAAGCGAACAGGATTCAGAATTTTTAAAGAAAGATTTTAACGATAAGCTTAAAAATAATATTAAGCTTATATTTTTTAAATCGGAAGACGGATGTCTGTATTGCAGTGAAGCAAAAGACATATTGCTTGAAGTAGCGGGTCTCAGCGATAAAATAAGTTTTGAGGAATACGATTTCGATAAAGATGCGGACAAGGTAAAACAGTACAATATAAAAAGGACCCCCGCTATAGCGATAGTAGGAGATAAAGATTACGGCGTTCGTTATTACGGTATGCCGGCGGGGCATGAATTTATGACGCTGGTCAATGGAATAATTAACGTTTCCGCTAAAAAAACAGGACTTTCCGAAAAAACCTTAGAAAAACTTAAAGAGATTACGAAGCCTTTTAATATTCAGGTGTTTGTAACGCCTACCTGACCTCATTGTCCGCCGGCGGCGGTTCTTGCACACAACTTTGCAATAGAAAACGATAATATTACTTCGGATGTCGTAGAAATTCAGGAATTCCCCAATCTTTCCGACAAGTATTCGGTTTTCAGCGTTCCTAAAACCGTAATCAACGAACTTTCCGAGGTAGTCGGAGCCGTTCCCGAAGCCGTGTTTTTAGGAAAGGTTATGGAAGGATATTCCAAAGAATAGACTTGTTAATCAGCATTTGCAGTGATATAAAAGAACCGGAATATTGGATTTTCTTACCACGTTTTCCGCTGTAGAGCCGAGCACTAATCTTGTTAAGCCCTTTTTTCCGTGGGTTCCCATAACTATAAGGTCGTTGCCGTTTTCTTTTATGGTTTCTAATATGACGTTTATAGGTTCTCCGTGGGTCAGTATCGTTTTAACTTTGACGCCTTTTTTTTCGCACGCATCCTTAAGTTTACTTAAGATAGGTTTTTCTTCTTCTATTAGAAGATTGAGGTCGTTTATTCCTCCTCCGGATAGATCTCCTATATTTTGCAACGCATGAATGTCTATAATATGAATAAACGTTATTTCCGCTTTAATTTCGGAAGCAAAATTCATTGCGTTATCGGCGGCGTTCATAGAAGTATCGCTGAAATCCACAGGACATAGAATTTTTTTAAACATTTACATCTCCTTTAATTCCTTTTAACGTTAGAATAAAACCTCAATAATATTAATATATCTTATACGGTTATAAAGTCAAGAAAAAAATTGATTTTTGTTATTTATAATGTATAATAAAGTAAAAGCTTCACTTACAAAAACCCAAAAAGGGGCATTAATATGTCAAAAAAATCTTTAATATTAATCGTTTTTTTTGTTTTAATTACGGCACGGTTTGCATATTCCTTAACGGCTGCAAAACCTTCTAAGAAATATTATACCGAGAGCAAAAAGTTTATAATCCTTAAAATGTCTAAAAACCTAAAAGCTTACGTCGATAAAAAAAACCAAAAAGTTTATTATTATTATAATAAGACTTACTATTTTTGGTCTAAGGGGATATGGTTCGATTCCAAAAAAATCAACGGAATGTTTAGTATAACGCCGCAAAGAGACATACCTCATCCCTTAAAGCACGGTCCTATTTTAAGGGTAAAACGAAAAAAGATCCCGGCTGGTTTTGCAGCCTTAAAAGTTCCGCCTACGCCCGTTAAACAAGGGTTGCCCAGAGCGGCTACGGAGCATTTATACGATCTTCCGTTAACTCTGCACGGTCTTGTTATTTATCAGAAGAGTTTTAATTTTAATAAAATTGGCGGCGGTAATTAAATTAATCGGCAATACAATGCAATTTCTTAAAATATTAGAATATCCGGACATAAAATTAAGAACAAAGGCGCGTCTTTTAAGCCCGAACGAAATAGCGGACAATATACCTCTAATTAAAGACCTTGTTTATACGATGTATAAAGCCGACGGGATAGGGCTTGCGGCAACCCAGGCCGGAATAGATAAACGCATAATAGTCTTAGACGTCAGCAGAAAATCCGATAAGAATAAATTATTCTCCGTTAACGAATCGGATATACTAACTGCTAATAAAGACCTCATAATAGCCGTTAATCCCGAAATAATTTTCAAAGAAGGAAAGACTTCATATGAAGAAGGATGTTTGTCGATACCTAATTTTAATGCGGATGTCGAAAGGGCTTGGGAAATAAAGGTCAAAGCGCTTGATATTTCCGGCAGGGAGTTTATCGTCCCGGCAAAAGATTTACTGTCCATCGCTTTTCAGCACGAAATAGACCATCTCGACGGAATTTTGTTTATAGATAAAGTTTCTCCATTAAAACGTTCTTTATATAACGCCTCGCTTAAGAAAAAAAAGTCTGCAAAGCATGAAAAAGAACTTGATTATACTTCTTGAAATTTAATAATCCTATGCCTTTATGCCTTCTTTATCTTCTCTAAACGCCGTATTTATGGGGACTCCCGAAATAGCATCAGAATCTTTATCTCATATTGCGGAATTGGAAAAGTCGAATATAATCGGCTTAAAATCGGTTTATACGAAACCTCCGGTCTGGAATAATAAAAAAAAAGAATTTGCGTTATCCCCGGTGGATAAATTAGCCCGCAGTTATGGTATAAACGTCAGGACGCCGAAGATATTAAAAGGTAATGCCGAAGAAATAAATTTTTTAAAATCGTTAGATTTGGATTTAATTATCGTAGTGGCTTTCGGTCTAATTCTACCCGCCGAAATATTAAATATTCCAAAATACGGAGTTTTGAATCTTCATCCTTCGTTATTGCCGGATTTAAGAGGTCCGAGCCCGATCCACTATGCGATATTAAAACGAATGAAATTCAGCGGAGTTTCTATAATGGCTTTAGACGCAGGCGTCGATACGGGTCCCGTGATAGCTCAGCAAAGAACGGATATAGATAAAAACGAATATTTCCCGGACCTTTATAAAAGACTGTCTTTATCGGGCGCATTTTTACTGGCGGAAGTTATTAAGACGGTTTTTAAACTTAAAATAAACGTTCATAAATGCGGATTACCGCAAGATTCGATGTATCCCGATTATTCCGATTCTTTTTCTTTAACGAAATTAATAGAACCGGATGAACTAAAAGTGGATTTTTCCTTTGACGACCCTTTAGAGATTTATGCCAAGACGAGGGCTTTTACGGAAGCGGGCGGGGCTTTTTTTGTTTTCGGGAGCAAAAAGATTAAAATTATAGAAGCGGAATTAATCGTCGATGAAAATGAAAAATGCTTAAATGAAACCGGAGAACGTCAAGCGTTCGACTACTGCGATTATTCGGACGGTATAAATCCATTGCCGCGGGGGATTATATCAAATATCGATATTATACCGGATACTCCGGGGATTATAATAAATGCAAACAAATCAGGATTGTTGGTTTCAACCGTTAAGAAAGGGGTTTATATACGGCTTTTAAAACTTAAACCGGAAGGAAAAAACGTTATGGGTTATATCGACTTCATTAACGGGTTCAGGATAAAACAGGGTGAAGAATGCCGTTAAAAAAAGAGCATATTTATTTTTTAAAAATAATATCCGTATCTATTTTAGTGGTTTTGGCGGTATCGTCGTTTCTTTTCTGGATTATATCCGGAGGATTGGAAAAACTCAGCCCCAACCTGCCGATGTATATATTTTTATTTTTGGATGCCGTTTTATTACTCGTTATTTTTATTTTTTTTATGGGACTTGCAGGGAAGCAAAATAAAAAAAATAAATCCTTTTTGATTTATCCCGCAAGATATATATTAGTAAAAATTTTATATCCCATGGCTTTTTTTATAACGTCTATATTCAGGATAAACAGGGATAAAATGCAGAGTTCTTTCATAGATATAAATAATTTTCTCCTTTTTGCTTTAAATAAAAAAGTAACTTTAGACAGGATACTTATTCTGCTTCCGCACTGTCTGCAGCTTCATAACTGCAAAGCAAAGATTACCGACGATATTCATAACTGTCTTAACTGCGGTAAATGTAATATAAAAGAGCTTGCGGTATTATCCGATAAAAAAGGCATATTCATAGCCGTAGCAACAGGCGGCACCCTTGCGAGAAGAGTTCTTGAAGAAAAAAGACCTAAAGCCGTTATAGCCGTAGCCTGTGAAAGAGATTTGAGTTCGGGCGTTATAGACAGTTTTCCGCTCCCGGTTTACGGGCTTCCGAACATCAGGCCTAACGGTCCTTGCAGGGACACTCTCGTCGACGTGGCGGCTTTGAGCGAGCTTATAGAAAAGATTACTTCCGGAGGGGGCATAACTAAATCTTCTTCCTGAGGTCGTTAATTCTTTTTGCTTTCCCCTGACTTCTTTCCAAAGTTTTTGGGGGGACGGGGGTTATTTTGGCTCGTATTCCTATAAGTTCATAAATTTCGTGGGATATTTCGTTTGTTATTTCGTTAATTTTGCTTTCTCCGATATTAAAAATTTCTTTTTTAGGCTCTATGATAATGTTTATTTTGTCTAGAAGGTTATCGGTGTATAGTTCGATTAAATAAACCGGTTCCAAACATTCATAACGGAACAAAACCGATTCTATCTGCGAAGGGAATAAGTTTACGCCCTTTAATATTATCATATCGTCCGTTCTGCCTTTGATTTTATCCATTCTGACGAATGTTCTTCCGCATCTGCATTTTTCACGCGTAAGTTTTGTTATATCTTTGGTTCTAAACCTTATAAGAGGCATACCTTCTCTGTTGAGACTCGTTATAACCAGCTCTCCCGTTTCTCCGTCTTTAAGCGTTTCTCCCGTTTTAGGGTTTATTATCTCCGGAAGAAAATTATCTTCGTTTATATGAAGCCCGTCTTTATACACGCATTCAAACGCCACGCCGGGACCCATAATTTCGCTTAATCCGTAAATGTCGTAAGCATCGATATTCAGAGATTTTTCTATCGTTTTTCTGAGTTCGTTCGACCATGGTTCCGCCCCAAATATGCCTTTTTTTAGTTTAATTTTAGACCTGTCCGGTATATTTTTGTTTATTTCTTCCGATAGAAACAAGGCGTATGAGGGGGTGCAAAAAAGAACGGTTGCGCCGATATCCTGCATCATAGTCAACTGTCTTTCCGTAAAGCCCGTTGACATAGGAATAATAGTCATTCCTATTTTTTCGGCTCCGTAATGAAAGCCTAATCCCCCCGTGAAAAGGCCGTATCCAAAAGCATTCTGCCCTATATCTTCTTTGCTTATTCCCGCTGCGTAAAAAACCCTCGCCATAAGCTCCGACCAGACTTTTACGTCACGTTTAGTGTAACCGGCGATAATAGGTTTTCCGGTAGTGCCGGAGGATGCGTGAATTCGGATTATGTTCCTTAAAGGGCTGGAAAACAAGCCGAAAGGGTAGTTGTTTACAAGATCAATTTTTGAAGTAAAAGGAAGGTTTTTAATATCTGCGTCCGCATTAATTTTTTCGGCGGCTTCGAAATTCTTGACGCCTGATTCGGTCAACCTATTTTTTAAAATGCCGTCCGACGTCAAAATCCGTTTAAGGGTTTTTTTAAGCCTGTCCGTTTGGAGCGCTTTAAGCTCCGAAGGGTCGATTGTTTCCCATTTTTTTTCAAAATATTTTATTTTCATAATAATTCCTTCCTGTCAAAAATGCTTTAATGTTTAACTCCGCCGTTTTTTCGGGAACATTTTTTTCTACTACTTTCAGCCATATTTCTTTTTTAATTTCGGTAAAACCGGACAGCAAACCTATTAAAACGATATTTGAAACTTTGATATTTCCTAAATGTTCAGCTATTTTTTTATCGTCTATAAGATTTAAAAAGTTAAAATTAGCCTTTAAGAAGCCGGCAACGCCGTTCGCATCTAAAAAACTATTTCCGTTTTTATTCCCGTTTTCGATTTTATCATTTTTAATTTTAGACGTCCACGAAGGAATTTTGCCCCGGTTCGACGATATTATTATCGTCTTTTCGTTTGCAAAAGAACGTATGTATCTTGCAGTTTCGTAAATGTCGAACGAAAGAATAATATCCGCATTATTTTCGGATATTACAGGAGAATAAATTTTTTCTCCGAATCTTATGTGAGTGGATACCGAGCCGCCTCTTTGAGACATTCCGTGAACTTCCGACGTTTTAATATCTAATCCGCTTTCAAATGCCGCAAGGCTGATAATTTTGCCGGATAGAACTACTCCCTGTCCCCCTATGCCGCATATTAAAATATTTTGAATTAAACCGTCCGGGTTCATTTTATCCATTTATCCATGATTATTTGATTATTTATATTTCACTTATAAAATTAAATATGCATATATCTTTACATATAGAACAGCCGATGCATGAGTCGTCGATGGTCGGAAGCCTTTTATCACAGGAGAGATTGAAACAGGAAGACGGTAAAATAGAAGGACATCCTATTTGCATACATAAATCGCATCCGAGGCATCCTTCGATAACTTTGAATTTTATTCCGCAATTCAATTTTTTAGGATATAGGACGCACGGTCTGTTTGTGATAACGACATTAAGGTTTTCCGATTGGACGGCTTTTTTTAAAATTTTATAGGTTTCATTATAGTCATAAGGGTCTATTATATAAATTTCGTCTATTCCGATTCCTTCGATAATTTTCTTTATATCTATTTTACTTGAAACGGATTGGTTAAGGGATAAATTTTTACCCGTACCCGGATGGTCCTGTCCGCCGGTCATCGCCGTTGTAGCGTTATCTAAGATAATTGCGGTAAAACAGGCGTTATTGTATTTTGCATCTATGAGCGACGTAATACCGGAATGAAAAAAAGTCGAATCTCCCATTATTCCTACCGTTTTTTTGACGGAAGATTTCGATAGAGACAATCCCTGCGCCGCCCCGAATGCCAGACCCATCGATATGCAGCTGTCCATAGCGTTAAGAGGCGGCAATGCTCCGAGAGTGTAACATCCTATATCGCCCATAACGGGAACTTTTAATTTTTTAAGCGCGTAAAATACAGAAGTATGCGGGCATCCGCTGCAAAGAGCCGGCAGTCTCGGCGGAAGGGCTTCCGAAATACTTTCGTGAATATTTTCATGAATATTTTGGGGGGTCGTCAAAAAACCCGCCTCAGTTAAACCCCGTTTTACTAAGTCTAAGTTAAGCTCGCCGTCCCGCGGGAAATATTCCTTTCCTTTTAAATTTATGCCGAAAGATGAAATTTCGTTCTGGATAAAAGGTTCTAATTCTTCTATTATAACGACGTTTTTAATATTTTTGACAAATTCTTTAACGAGAATATTGGGAACGGGATAAGAGAAAGAAAGTTTTAAAAAAGAAGCGGACGGCGCAATTTCTTTAGCATATTGATATGAAATTCCGCTTGTTATAATACCGAGGTCGCGGCTGTTATATTCAATTTTGTTTATGCCGGAGTTATTTGAAAAATCTGTTAAATATTCTAATCTTTTTATTGCGGATTTATGTCTTTTCTTTGCGTAAACGGGCGCCATTACGAACTTTTCTATGTCTTTTATATAAGGTTTGTTTATATGTCTTTCGGCGCTTTTGATGCTTTCGGCGGTACCGGGAATATCCGGCAAAGAAACTATGCTTCGGGAATGGGATATTCTCGTAGTCGTTCTTAAAATTACGGGCGTATCAAATTTTTCGCTTATATCGAACGCTATTTCCGTAAAATTTAAACATTCTTCGCTGTCGGAAGGTTCCAGCATAGGAATTTTTGCGAATTTGGCATACATTCTGTTGTCCTGTTCGTTTTGGGAGCTGTGCATACCCGGGTCGTCGGCGGTAACTACTACTAATCCGCCTCTGACGCCGGTAAGGGCAAGAGTCATAAGGGGGTCGGACGCAACGTTCAAACCCACGTGTTTTGTCGTGAACATAGACCTTTTAAAGCCTATAGACGCTCCGACGGCAATTTCCAAAGCGGTTTTTTCGTTTATAGACCAGTTTACGATTGCGCTTTTGAATTTTGCGAGGAACGGCAGAATTTCGGAGCTTGGCGTTCCGGGATAACCAACGGCGACATAAACCCCGGCTTTATACGCTCCCAAAGCTATCGCTTCGTTTCCGGTCAGAAGGGCGTTAGCGTCAGAACTATGGGGGATAGTAATATTTATCGTATTAGTATTATAGGAATTTTCCGCCAATTTAAATTTAAAAGATGAAAAATTTGAATTAATAAACTAAATTAATTTAAGAGAAATAAAAATAAACGAAAAAAAAGAGCAATCCGATTAAATACGCGTGCCTTGAATTGATACCGTTGCTTTCTTTCGAACCTGGCGGGGTTTTCAACCTCGATACCGTACCGTCGGATTACTCCTTAACGATTATAACATATAACGGTCGTTTTTAAAAAGAATTATTTTACCCTTAATTTTGCAATAGAAAAATTTAGACTGGATTCCCGCCTTCGCGGGAAT
>DAHWHJ010000039.1:0-3154 GCA_027335745.1 bacterium
TACCTCGCTTACGTCGTACCCTTTTATTTTTTTTGAAAATTTTTGAGACCTTATTTCTAAGGGAGAAAGTTCCATAATTTTACACCCGTTTTATGAAATCATAAAAGGCAGAATATAATTAAATTCTGCAAATTTTAATAATGTTAAAATTATCCAGATTATAAAAATAACTATTATAGGCGATAGATCGAAAGCAAAGGCGTTTCCTATCGGAAGTATTAATCTTACTTTATTTAGAACAGGTTCGGTAATGTCGTTTATAAAACGAACAATCGGATTATAAGGGTCTGGATTTACCCACGACAGCAAAGCTTTTATGATAATTATCCACATATATACATTAAGAATCGTGTATAATATATCGAAAAAATATTGAACAAAGTTGATAAATAAAAGATTCATTATTAGTTCATTATTAGTTTTTTTAAAATTTAATATATAATATAACATAATTATCCAAGAATATACAATAATTATGACAAACAGCGAAATTGCCGAAGTTTTTCAACAGATTGCGGAAGTTCTTGAAATAAAAGGAGAAAACCCTTTTAAAATACGCGCTTATTTAAATGCCGCCGCCGTTATAGGCAAACTCGGAGAAAATTTATCCGATATAGTTTCAGGCGGAGAACATTTAGACGTTCCGGGTATCGGCAAAGACCTCTCCTTAAAAATAAAAGAACTTGTAGATACGGGGAGGCTTGCATATTACGACGAGCTGGTTAAATCAGTACCGGAAGGACTGCTTGAACTTACAAAACTGCGCGGATTAGGTCCTAAAAAAGCAAATCTTTTATATAACGATTTTAATATAAAAGGAATCGAAGAGCTGGACGACGCGATTAAATCTAATAAACTTAGCGGAATTCACGGTTTAGGACAAAAAACAGTAGAAAATTTAAAAAAATCGATAGAGGATTACAAAATTTTCAAACAGAGATTTTTATATATAGACGCTTTTAATCAAGCGTTTCTTTTTGAAGCCTATCTAAAAAATACCCTGCAAAAACTTATCGGTGAAATTAGGACGGCAGGCTCTTTAAGAAGAAAAATGGAAACAGTAGGAGATATCGATATCGTGGTTTCCGTTTTAGCTGGAAAAGAAAAGCAATTTTCTGAAAGGTTTTTAAGTTATCCTGAAATTTTAAGAGTCGAATCTGCGGGAGAAACCAAAATAAGCGTTATCCTAAAGAGCGGGATACATGTCGATTTAAGAATAGTCCAGCCGGTAGATTTTGTATATGCGCTTCATCATTTTACCGGATCAAAACTACACAACGAAGAACTTAGGTCGAGAGAAAAAAAACGCGGCTATAAGATCAACGAATACGGAATATTTATGAATAACGAAAATAAAATAGCGGTTAATAACGAAATTGAATTTTACGATGTATTCGGAATGCAGTTTATTCCTCCGGAATTAAGGGAAGGAACTGGAGAAATAGAGGCGGCGTTAAGCCGCAGCATACCGGTTCTTGTAGAAGAAGGAGATATTCGAGGAGTTTTTCATATTCATACGACATATACGGACGGAAAAGAAAGTTTGGAAGAAATGATAGAATCCTGCATAAAACAGGGATATAAATATGCGGGGATTTCCGATCATTCCGTTTCGGCGCATTATGCAAACGGACTTTCCGCTTCCGAACTTGAATCTCAGATAGAATATATAGACAGGCTGAATAAAAAATATGAAGGCAGAATTAAAATTTTTAAGGGCATCGAATCCGATATTCTTCCTGACGGAAATCTTGATTATAATGAAAAAATTCTAAAGAAGCTTGATTTTGTAATAGCGTCGGTTCATTCTAAGTTTAATATGACGGAAAGGATTATGACGGAAAGGATTATAAACGCCGTTAAAAATCCTTATACTACTATGATAGGACACCTTACAGGCAGACTTCTTTTGGAAAGAAACGGGTATGCCGTCGATGTATCTAAAATTTTAGATTTTGCCGCTGAATATAAAACTATTATTGAACTCAATGCCAATCCTAAGAGACTCGATATAGACTGGAGACATATTAAGGAAGCGATATCTAAGAATGTTTTACTTTCTATAAATCCGGACGCCCATAATTCGTCCTCGCTATATTTTGTTAATTACGGCGTTAATATTGCAAGAAAAGGTTGGGCGAAAAAATCCGATATTTTGAATACGAGAAGCGTTTCCGAAATTTCCGATATTTTAAACGGTATAAGAGATTACAAGAAGAAAAAAATATGACTTTAAAAATTTTATCGGTTGCAGGATTTGACGGTTCCGGGGGGGCGGGGATAACTTCCGACGCTAAAATATTTTCTAAATTTAAGGCATTAGGTTTATCCGTCGTTACGGCAATGACCGCCCAAAACCCCGATAATATTTATATGATAGAGCCGGTTTCCGAGGCTTTTTTTGCGGCTGAACTAAATGCCGTATTCGATTATTTTTCGGTGGATGCCGTAAAAACCGGTTTAATATTAAATAAAAACCAGAGTCTGATATTAGATGGATTTCTAAAAAAACATAATACGAAAACGGTCGTTATCGACCCCGTTTATATTTCTACTTCAGGGAGGAAGTTGACGGAAAAGTCGGATTATCCCGGCTTTTTGATTCCTTTATTTAAGTATGCAACCGTCATTACTCCCAATATTAAAGAAGCGGAGCTTATTTCCGGGATAAGGATTAAAGACTTAAGAGAAATGAAACTTGCGGCAAAAATTATAAGAGAAAAAAATACCGGTATTAAAAATATAATAATAAAAGGGTCGCATATTTCCGAAAAATCGGGCGAAAAAAAAATATTTAACGTCCTGCTCGATTCTAAAAACAAATTTTTTATATCCGAAAGCAAAAAATTAGGTATAGGTAAAGAGATTCATGGAACCGGATGCGCTTTTTCAGCCTGCCTGACATCTTTGCTCGCTAAAGGGGTTAATATAGAAGATGCTTTTTTAGAAACGGAAAAATTTGTTTCTAAAATTATACGAAATTTAAAAAAAATACCCGATAATACTCCGGAAAAGGATATATATATTACGGGAAATATATAGATAATCGGATGAGCTTCGCTGCACTTCGTTATTGTAAGGCGCCCTTCAAAATTTTATTAATTACCGGAAAAGGCTTGTATCCGGTAACTTTTTTATAAAGAATTAGCCCTTG
>DAHWHJ010000050.1:0-6615 GCA_027335745.1 bacterium
TGTCAAGAATTTTTTACTACTAAATTTTAATGTGATTTTTATCACATACTAAAAAATAGAACATTATTATACTAAAAAAATAAAAGACTATAGATATAACTTAATTAAGGGGGGGGGGAGGGGTGATTGACTCAGATGGATAATATTAATTTCGAGCGTACTTTAAGGATTCTGACGGAAAATACGAAGCGGCTTTCGCCTGTATTAATAAACGCCGAAGATTCTTTATATTTCCGGTTAAAATGGAACGACGCTAACCCCGTTTTTAGAATAAAATCGCCGAATCAGTTTGTGGACGGCGCGGCGGTAGCTTTCCCTCTCTCCCCCGTAAAAGGCTATCTTCCCCCTATATGTATGGGGGGAAGCGGTCTTAAAAACGAAGTCGATATATGGCACTGGAGGGCAAATTTTAAAAAAGGTTATGCCGAAAATTTACTTTCGGGCGGGATGGGAACTATTACGATTTCGCCGGATAAGTTTTTACGTCAAGCGGCTAAATGGAAAAACGGTTACTGGTACGTTGAATTTTCAAGACCGTTAAACGATAGAAACGGCGCAATGCTCGCGCGGGATAAGGTTTATTATACTGCTTTGGGCGTATGGAACGGATTCGACCGTGAGCGCGCTATGAAGAAATCGGTATCGTACTGGTTTCCGATAAAAATTAATTAAAACATATTAAGGTTTACCGATATGGATAAAAATTTAAAAGAACAAAAAGATTTAGCAGGTTTCAGGTTTATGTCCTACGGCTTCCTTCAGAGCGCATTTTCTTATCCGGACGACAAGATATATAAAACTATCTTAGGCAGCCCGCTGAAATTTCTTAAAGAAAAAGACGGAAGGTTTGGATTTTTCGACGATATTCCCTCTAGCGGCGATATCGAAGTTATTTATACGTCGTATTTCGACAGTATTTACAAAAAAGAGGGCTGTTCTTTAAGAGAAGGAGAATATCTGGAGGGGAAATCCGGTATTTCTAATCTTTTACTCGAACTTAAGGGGTTTTATAAGAATTTTGGGTTAAATCTGCCCCCGCAGGAATTACCGGATTTTATAGGCACAGAGTTTGAATTTATGCAATATCTTTCATATTTATTTTTAAAGTGCATCGAAAACGGAGATATAGAAAAAATACCTTCCGTCCTAAATGCGCAAACCGATTTTTTAAACAGACATCTTCATACGTTCATAATAAACGTTAAAGATAAATTGGGTAGGTTCTCCGAGCTTAAATTTTACCGGCAGGTTGCCGATTTCGCACAGGATTTTATTGAAACAGATATGCAGATATTAGAAGAAGAAAAAAAAGATGTATTTTTGATTTAATTTATTAATTTTATATTGATAAGGAGGTAACGAGTGATGTTGAAGACAAAGTTTTTATTTATTTTTATTTTAACTTTAGCCGCGGTCGGTTTATTTTTAAATTTAACCCTGACTAATTCGTTTTGTTACAAAGCCTCAAATACTTACGATGCAAAATGGGCGGGAGGTTTAAAGCCCCTTAACAATGCCCAAATAAAAAAGGCAAAAAAATTATTCTTAAATAATTGCGCGTCCTGTCACGGCACTAATAGGACAGGTATTATCGGACCTGCTCTTTTGCCGGAGACGCTTTCTTTTACAAAACTTTCGATGGTTGTCGGTATTATAAAGACCGGCTTTAAAGGAACGGCAATGCCTTCGTGGAAGGGTAAATTGAGCAACAAGGATATTGCTTTAATAGCCAGCTTTATTAAAACGGTCCCCCCCGGAAAAACCCCGGTATGGGGTATGAAGCAAATTAAATCGTCCGTTACGACGATAGTTCCGGCTTCATTATATCCCGATAAGCCGGTTTATAAAAACAGGCTTGGGAACATATTTTTCGTAGTAGAGAAAAACATTTCCAAAGGGGCATTTATAGACGGGGATAACTGGACTATTATAAAGCAGATACCTATTGGTTTTGCCACTCATGAGATTAAATATACGCATAACGGCGAATTCGGGTATGCGATTGCAAGAAACGGGGTTCTCGACAAGATAGACATGTATAACTTAAAAGTCGTCGCAACCGCGAAGACTTGTTTGGATTCGAGGGGCGTTGACCCCACATATGACGGCAGATACGTATTAACCGGTTGTTATTTGCCGTATCAGGCGGTAATCGTATCCGGCATGACCTTAAAACCGCTTAAGGTAATTCGCACTAATGACGTTACCGGTCCTACTGGGAAAAAAGTGACATCCAGAGTAGCGGCTACCGTCTATTCGCATAAATACGGCGTTTTCGCAATCGCGCTTAAGGATGCGGGGCAAGTATGGATTATTAAAGCAAGACCGCCGTTTCCGATTATTGCCAAAATCAAAGGTGTCGGTAAAATACTCCATGACGCGTATATAGATAAAACCGGCAGATATTTGCTTGTTACGGGAATGGCGACGGGAACTATAACGGCTATAGATTTAAAAACCGATAGAATAGCGTCGAAAATGTTTGTGGGAAAAGGCGCTCATGTCGGACCCGGAGCCTGCTGGAATCTTAAAAACGGAAGAGAGGTATGCGCCACGATGCATATCTTCGCCAACGGTATGAGCATTTTTGAGATAGGCAAACCTTGGCGCGTTTTAAAAACTGTTAAAACCGCAGGACCGAGTTTGTTCGAAAGAACTTATCCGGGCTATCCTTACGTCTGGGCGGATAACGTTTTTGCCGGCAAGAAACATGACGAAATATACGTTATAAGTAAAAAACCGCCGTTTAAAGTCGTAAAAATACTTATTCCGGAAAAAGGTCCTATTGCGCTTCATCCAGAATTTTCGTGCAACGGTAAATATGTAATGATAAGCGAATGGGCTAACAAGGGTGAGCTTGTGATATATAATTCGAGGACGTTTAAAAAAGTAAAAGTTATAAAAGGTCTGGTAACCCCTACGGGGCAGTTTAACGTCGGCAACAGGTCTTTTCACGGTTGCAACGAAAAATAAAGAAATGTCTAAGTCGTTCCAAAAATCTCCTCTCTCCCCCCGGTCGAATAAAAGAGAGGAGATTTCTTATATAAAAGAAGGCGATTATAAATGTTAAGAATTACTGGTCTTATTAAGAAAACGCTCAAAGATTTTCCAGAAAAAATTTCGCCGTCTGTCCCCGATGCAAAAATATTGATATGGAATATTACCGGAAAATGCAATTTAGCCTGTCAACACTGTTATAATCGTTCAGGTAAATTTAACGAAAACGGTTTGCCTAAAGGCACTCTCTTAAAGGTTATACCTTCCCTCAAGGAATTGGGGATAAAATCGGTTATATTATCCGGCGGGGAACCGCTTTTAAGAAGCGACGTATTCGATATAGCGTATGCTTTAAAAAAAGAAAATATAATGACGTCCCTATCGTCTAACGGCACTTTAATAAACGAAAGCAATATCGAAGAGATCAAGGAAAATTTTGATTACGTGGGAATAAGCCTTGACGGAGACGAAGAAACTCACGATAAATTCAGGGGCGCTGCGGGTTCGTTTAAAAAAGCCGCTAATGCGGTTAATTTATGCATGGAAAACGACGTTAAAGCCGGATTAAGGTTTTCCCTTACCAAATTTAATTTCGATAAATTAGATTATTTTATCGATTTAGCATTAAAGTTTAAAGTTCCTAAGATATATATATCCCATCTCGTTTATTCAGGCAGAGGCGCATCTTACGATGATTTAAGCACTGGACGATATGCCGAAATTTCCAGAAAAATTATAAATACGGCTATAAAACTTATAGAAGAAGGAAAAAAATTGGACGTCGTAACCGGCAACAGCGAAGAAGAAGCGGTAGTATTATTAGACATATTCGGAAACAGGCATCCGAATTTAAAAGATAAATTGTATAAAAAATTAGTCCGCTGGGGTGGTAATCAGGCGGGCGTCAGGCTTATCAATATAGATTATAACGGTTTTATCAAGCCCGACCCGTTTTACGAATACAGCGCCGGCAATATTCAATGCGACGATATATGTGAAGTTTATATGAAAGACCCCTTGTTCGTAAAACTTAAAGACAGAAAAAGATTTTTAAAAGGGCGGTGTTCTTCCTGCAAATATCTCGATATCTGCAATGGAGGCTCGAGGACAAGGGCTTACGGCATTTATAACGATTATTTTGCCGAAGACCCCTCGTGCTATATTAATAGAGATAATTTACTAAAATAGGGAACTCATGAGATCTTTTAAAATTATCATCTCAATATTATTTGCCGTTTCTTTTGCAAATATATGTAATGCGGGTGCCGCCGTTAAGCCCGTAAACGTAAAAAACCTCATAGCCGTAGTCGAGGGCGGTACCGGTAAGGTCTGGATAATGAAAGGAACGAAGATACTGGATAAGTTTAATTTCGGAGATATTCACGGAGGACTAAAATACTCCCCCTCCGGAAGGTATTTATATCTTCCTTCCGATACCGGTTATATAGGCAAATACGACTTTTATAGAGGAAAGCTCGTTTATAAAGTAAGAGCCTGCCGTTATTTAAGAAATATCTCCCTTTCCGAAGGAGGCAGATACGTCTTAGCCGCCTGTTGGCTTCCCAAATCCATTGTCGTATTAAATTCGAAGAACTTGGAGCCTAAAAAAATAATACCGTTAAATCACAGGGTATCCGTAATTTACGGATTATTCAGAAATAACAAAGCCGTCTTTTCCTTTATGCATAAGCCCTGTATAGGCATACTGAATACCGACACGTTTAACCTGTCTTACTATAAAATCCCCGTCCCCTTTCAGGATTTCTTCGTAGATCCTTTGGACGAATACGCCGTCGGAGGCTCGTTTAATAGGGGAGAACTCTACGTTTTCAGCCTTAAGGATAAAAAAATAGTATGGCGTCATAGTTCAAACGGGATAGCCCATCCGGCGGGTGTGGGGTTCTGGTTTCATAAGGGAAAATTTTACTTCGCCCTTACGAGTTTAAATGCGCCTTACGTGTCGGTATGGAGAATGTATGACTGGAAGTTTATAAAAAATGTTTTTACCGGAGGCCCCGGTTTCTTCGTTAAAACAAACCCTTATACCAAATATTTATGGGTCGATAACAGTTCGGATGCGGACGTGCTTATAAACAAATATAACTTTCATACCAAGAAATTAGTCATAAAGCATAAAGGCAACGTTATACACACCCAGTTTTCCGGCAACGAAAAATTGGCGTATATAAGCCTTTACGGAACCCACGGCGAACTTGCCGTAGCCGGCGTAAATTCCCTTAAAGTAATAAAAAAAATACCGGCTAATGACGTAATAGGCAAATACAATTACGTAAACTACCAAAGAATGAACGATGCCGCCCTGTTAGGCGAAGAGGTTTATTTTACCTACTGCTGGGGATGCCATAATCCTACGCTTCAGTCCATCGGTCCTTCTTTTGCCTACATTGCGTCCCATCTTAACGATTTCGGAATTAAAAAGCAGCTGGCAGATCCTCAAGAGTTTTCCAAAAAGCTCGGATACGAATATAACGCGATGCCCAAGTTTAATCTTAGCGGGAACGAAGTCAAAGCGTTAATAGCTTTTATAAAAGATTCGGGAAACAGGAATTTCTGGAGGAACGGGAACTGAAAATGCAATTTCAATATAATTAAAGTAATAAATAAAAATAAAGAATGTTAAGGCATTATAGAGGGGGAAAATAAAATGGTTTCAAGTGGAAACATAATTAAAAATTTAATAATTAATATAGTGCTGCTTACCATATTCATTTTTACCGTTTTTATTTTAGGCAATCCCGCTTCCGCCTCCAAATATTACGTCGTAGAAAGGGCGGGGGGTTCGCTCGGCGTAATATCGCATAACGTAGTGAAAGGGCAGATAAAGCGTATAGGAAACGGAACTCATATCATAGTCTATTTCGGAAAGACTTACGGTTACGCTATAAGCAGAAACGGCTATCTTTCAAAAATAGACCCGGTAACAGATAAGATTATACTTCAAAAAAAGGTATCGTCGGACACCGTGGATTTCTGCCTGTCGAAAAACCTTATAGCCGTTGCGGATTATAAGCCCGAAAACGTCGTAATCCTGAATAAAGAATTTAAAGTATTAAAAACGGTAAATACCGGTTCGAGAACCATAGGGGTAGAGTTCTACAAACATTACTTAGTATTCGAGCTTATGGACAAAGACCAGATATGGGTAGTTAATCTTAATAATTTTAAAGTTATAAAAAAGATAAGCCATATAGGAAAGTTTCCCATAGACGCCCTTGTTTCCGGCAACGATTATATAGCGGCTTTCCTCATAGGTCAAAAGTTCGGGGTATTAAATCTTAAAACCTTAAGATACCACGTAGTAAACTACGGCAAAAAAGGAAGCTTTCCCGGTCAGATACCCCATTACGGCATCTATTCCGTATATAACGATAGGGCTTATATTCCCGCCGTAGGAGAAAAGAAGATAGTCGTAGTTAACTTAAAAACCGAAAAGAAAATAAATTCGTTAAAACTCGCAGGATACCCTATTTTTATAATATTTTCTCCTAACCGTAAAACGATAGCCGTTAATTACAGCGGTTCCGCCCATAACTATTTAACTCTTATAGACGCAAAAGATTTAAAGGTTATAAAAAACATAAAAGCCGGAAAAAGAAT
>DAHWHJ010000054.1:0-3112 GCA_027335745.1 bacterium
GGGCGGCTCAGATCACGGACAGGATTAATTCGGAGGGAATACCCGATAAAATTATAATTTTTGGTTTTGGAGCGGGTTATCACGTAAAAGCTTTAATCGATTTATTAAAAAAAGATGAAAAAGAAATAAAAATAAAAGTCATCGAGCCGACGAAAGAATCTTTCGAATTTATAAAAAATAATTTTGACGTTGCCGAATTGCTGTCTATTATTACGGTCTTAGGCAGTATTAACGAAAACCAATATTTAGACATTTCCGCAGTTTCCGAAAAACTTGAACTCGATAAAGGAGCTATATTATTTTGCGAACTGCCGTCGTATAAAAAAATATTTCCAGAAGAATATACCGTGATACATAAACTTTACGGAATTAACCAGTTCTTTACTCCGTCTTCTTTTAAGGTTTTGGTCGTCCAGCCTATGTACGGCGGTTCTTCTACAATCGGAAATTATTTATATTCGGCTCTTTTAAACCTTGGTTACGACGCAAAAATACTCGACTTTTCAAAATTTTACGACGCATATAAATATATCGGCGAATTTACCCCCAACGAAGACCATGTGAATTCTTTAAAACAGAGTCTTTTTAATCTTATGTCCGAAGCTCTTCTTTCTTCGGTTCTTAACGAACCGCCGGACTTAGTTATTTTCATGGCTCAGTCTCCTTCAGGCGAAAGAACACTTCTTAAGCTGAGGGGTATGGGGATTAAAACGGCATACTGGTTCGTAGAAGATTTTAGGACGCTAACATATTGGAATACCATAGTAAAAAACGTCGATTATTTCTTTACTATACAGAAAGACGATTTTTTTGCGGAGCTTAAAAATATCGGGGCGGACAACTATCATTATCTTCCTTTGGCCTGCCTTCCAAATTTTCATAAAAAAATTACCGAAATTAACGAAGAAGACAGGATAAAATACGGTTCGGACGTAAGTTTTGCCGGTGCGGGTTATTATAACAGAAAAAACGTCTTTGCGCAGCTTGTAGATTTTAATTTTAAAATATGGGGAGGTGACTGGTATGTCGGTCAGCCTTTAAGTTTATTGATACAGGACGGCGGCAAAAGGTTTACCGAAGAAGAAGCGGTTAAAATATATAATTATTCCAAAATAAACATAAACCTTCATTCTTCAATGTGGCACTGGGATATAAATCCAAACGGAGATTTTTTGAATCCCAGAGTTTACGAAATTTTAGCATGCGGAGGTTTTCAGCTTGCGGACAGGCGCAGGTACATGGATGGAGTTTTTGAGGACGGAAAAGATTTGGTAGTTTTTGAAACGGTGGACGATTTAAGAAAAAAAATAAAATACTATCTTGCAAACGAAGAGGAAAGGCTCGCCATTGCCGCACACGGCAGGGAAACCGTCGTTAAAAATCACACTTACGAACGCCGCGTCCGCGATATGATGAATATAATACTTCTTGGCTCATACGAACAGATAAAATCTAAACTTGAAACCAGAAAGCAAAATATTGCGGAAATTTTGAAAGAAACCGAAGGGAACAAAGAACTTCACGACTTAATCATGCAGTTTTCCGACAAGAAATCGCTTTCTATAAGAGATATGGCGGAGCGCATAAAAAGCGGAAAGGGCAGGTTGTCTAAATCTGAAGCAATGATTTTAATGCTATGGGCGATAAAATTAAAATTAGTCAAACTCGAAGGGCTGTAATAAGCTATGAAAAATATAACCATACTGAATCTCACCCGCATGGGCGACCTCATACAGTCCACCGCTCTTTTTAAAAAAATTAAACTAATATATCCCGAAAGCAGAGTTAGGCTTATAATTTCTAAAGAATTTGAGGAAATTGCCCCCTTTCTTCCGTATATAGACGAGATTAAACCTATAGACGTTACCGGACTGTCCGAGCTTCTGAAAGCAAATAATTTTGAATTTACGACAGATGTCGTAAAATCGTTAAACGCAATATTCGACGGCATCTTAAACGTAAATTACGACCTTGCGGTCAACCTTTCCCACGATGAATTCAGCGTTTATTTCCTTTATATTTTAAATTCGTTAAAAAATATAGGCATATCGGTAAACAGGGAAGGAATTATAATATCCAACGACGAAATGATAGCTTATATATTTTCTGCGGTTAAAAACAGAAAAGTAAGCGTTTTAAATCTCGTGGATCTTTACGAAAGAACAATCGACGCAAATAAAACCCTGCAGCATAAACTGCACGTAAATAAAATTTATTTAGATACAAAAAAAAATAATGAAGAACATTATGAAAATAAGAATGGAAATAATGAGTTTGAAGTTTTAAAAAAATACGGCATAGAAGAAAGCGATAATATCGTTTCTTTTGCCATAGGAGCATCGACGGAACTTAAAAAATGGCGTTACGACTATTTTGCGGAACTTGCCAAGATGTTTTTAAACGGCGATACTAAAACTAAAGTCGTTTTACTCGGAGCAAACTACGACGTTAAAGCAGGCGGTTTTATAGAGAGCATTGTTAATAACGAAAGGCTGATTAACCTTACGGGTAAAACTTCCGTTTCCGACCTTGTTTATATAACGCGCCGCTCAAATCTTCTTATAACCCACGATACAGGAACGATGCATATAGGGGTTGCCGTCGGAACTAAATTAATTGTTATTTACACCGGAAACGTAGGCTTTTTGGAAACGGGACCTTATGCCGAAAACCGGCTGCTCGTCGTGCCGGATATAGGATGTTTTCCGTGCGATTTTAATTTAAAATGCTTAAATCCGGTTTGCCAGGGATTAATTAAGCCGGAATATATTTACGATATGTCTTTAATGCTATTAAAAAATGAAACCGGTTATGCGGAAAAACTTTTCAAATACAAAAATACCGGCATTATTCCTTACTTGTCCCGTTTTGATTCTAAAAAATTCATCGATTATCTGCCCGCCGTAAAAATTAAGTTAAATTTTAAAGATTTAAAACTTAAAATACTTAAGTTAGCCCTTGAACATTATTATGAAGGAGATTTTTGGAAAATAGACGAAAACGAAATTCAACTTTTTCTTGACTGTTTTGAGGGCATAGAATATAATCTTAACTTAGATATCGAAGAAGAATTAAAGTCCGTTGAAATCCTTATCGCTTTATGTAAAAGAGG
>DAHWHJ010000077.1:0-5524 GCA_027335745.1 bacterium
GGATAAATTTGCGTTCGAAGAAAGGCTTTACGGCTTGCATAAGTTAAGGGAAACCGACCCTGCTTTCACGGAAAAAAACAATATAATCGTCGATAGATGCATAATGGATACTCTCGTTTATGCAAAATATTACAACATAGAGGCTTTAAAAAACTTTCGCGAGCAGGTTATAAAAGAACTGACGGACGCCTGCTACGATATGATTTTTATCGTCTTTCCTTTCGAACCTTTTCGAGAAGCCGATAAACTGCATATGCTTTATATCGAAGAGGCTGTAAAACTGACTCAAAGAGGCATTCCGTTCGCTCTTGTCGAACAAGAAGATTTAGCCGGCAGGGTCGATTTAATTCTGTCTCATATCGAATATTTTAACCAAAAACCGCTTGGGTGCGGAGTATAAGTGGACAGTTTTTATATTTATGAAAAATTTTTTTTAAATAAAAAAAAATAAAAGGGGAAGAAAAAATGAGACTTTATAGCTATCAGGAGAATTTTAAAAAAATTGCGATAAAAAAAATGCGGAATAAATTTTTCTTTGCAGAAATTCCTACCGGAGCAGGAAAATCGGTAATATCGGCAAACATAGCGGAAACTTTCGTTAAGCAAGGGAAAAAAGTGATTATAAGCACGTATACCAATCAACTCGCGAAAGAAATTTTCGATGTCTTAAAAAATAAAAACCATAAAATTATACCCTTCGATATGAATGTAAGTTCAAGTTTAGCGGTAGGTAAATCAAACTACTTTGATACATCTAAAATAGAGGAAGTAAGGGGGCTTTTCGTAAATCCTTCCGAATTAGACGATTATTTTGAAAAAATTAAAACTGAAAAGGATGGATACTATTATTTATTCGATACCGTTTTCAATAACGTGCCGATAGCTGAAGACAATCAGCTTATAGTCAAAAGTATAGCGAAGCCGGAGATAAGAAAAGATTATATAACGGATATAGGCGAAGCAGACATATCGGTAACAAATCATGCTTATTTGATTTATAAAACTTACGATACGACTTTCAATATTAACGACTATACAGTTATATTCGACGAAGCGGACAAAATTTTCGAATCCGCCGAATCGGTTCTTACTTCGTCTTTTTCGGTATTCAGGCTTAAAAATATTACGGAAATGATACTTAATAAAATAATAGAAAAAAAAGAAAAGGGATTTCCTGCCGGAATAAAAAACCTTTTCTTCATAAGGAAAACCTGTAAAAAAATTATCAATAAATACGGTAATTCTCAATGTATAGGAGAATATTACGATAAAGATAGCGTGATTTATCAGGCGATTTTAAGGGAATTGAGAGAGTTTTTAGATAGAGCGGAACTCAGAAGAGCCGAAAAATTCGTTCATTCGTTATCTCTGCCTGCGCGGGATTTATTTATTAACGAAATATCGGAGCTTTACGCAATAAAAACTAATCAGTCGGATATGAAAATATATTGCTCCCCCATTAAAGGCTATCCTACTATTCATTTTTTAAAGAAAAATATAGCCGGCGAATTATTTTTTAAATTCTGGGATAAATTAGACGGTTTTCTAGGCATGTCTGCTACTTTGACTGCCGGAAATTCCGATGAGGGAAGAAATTATATTTATAATCGTCTCGGATTTCAAATCAACGTTAAAGATGCAGAAAAAAAAGCAAGTATAAAAAGCAAAAAAGATACCGTCTATATTATGCCTCAAATATTTAAAAAAAATCAGGCGGATATTATTCTCTGCAAGAAAGGATTTGAACCGCCTGTCGTTAAAATAGGTAAAGAAAGTGCAATTAACCATAAGTGGATAGAAGAAATAGCTTATATTGTTATAGATACCGTCAACGAAGAAAATGCGCTTATACTTACCGGAAGTTTCGAAGAAGTGGATCTGATATATAAAAATCTTAAAGAAAGAGGAATAATTAACTTAAGAACGGCGGAAAGAGGCAAATCTTCCTACTTGAAAGTAAAGGAATTTAAGGAAAAAGGCGGAATATTGATAGGGACGCGAAACTACGGCACGGGACTTGATTTGCCGGAAAAAGAACTTACTAAGCTATATATAACAAAACTGCCATTCCCGGTTATGAATTCGAGGCGTTTTCTCGATATCAAGGAAAAAAGCAGCATGCAAGGATTTTTTATAGCTAAACGAGAAATGATTTTGAATTTAAGGCAATACATAGGGAGATTAATAAGAACCGAGAAAGACAAAGGCGAAATTTATATTTTAGATTCAAGGTTATGGGATCCTAAATATTATCATATCGTCAAAGAAACGCTGTCAAATTACGGAATTATAAAAAATAAATTAATTTAATGGAGGGTTATTATGTTAAAAGTAAATTTTACGGCAGTCACGCCGTTCATGCAAACCGAAACGACGGAAACAAGACGCAAGGAAGGCGAAGAAAAGGCGATTACAACTATAAAAACAAGGACGATTTACGACGAAGAAACGGGCGGACTCGTTAAATTGCCGATTTATACCGGCAATGGATTTAGAGGTCTCTTGAGACGTAAAATGAGCGAAATTCTATTAGAAGAAGCTCAAAGAAAAGAAATTAAAATTAATACTACCGACTACTTTTTAATGACCGCCGGAGGAGGCGCAAATTACCAGAAACAAGAATTCGATATAGTCCAAAAAGTTAAGTCGTTAAATCCCTTAATTAGCTTACTCGGCACAAGCTTAGCAATTCCGGGCAAACTAATCGTAACGGATTTTATGCCAGTTGATTACCGTCCTTATCTTTATGAATTTAAATCAAAAAATGCAGAAGCTAACGGGGAAGAATTTCAGAATAACGTTCCTATGCTTCATTATGGCTGCTCTCTTATTCAAACAAGAACGTTCACTAAGAAAGACGATATTCTTAATCAAACTAAGTTTGGCAGGTTCCTATCCAAAGAAGACGTAAAAGCGTGGGAAGAAACGATAGAAAAGGAACGGGCGGAGAGAAAAAATGAAAAAGAAAATAATGAGAATAAAAAATCGGAAGATAAAAAAGAAAGAAAAACGATACAGTCTATTCTTAACGCCGAATATATTATCCCCGGAACTAAATTCGCAGGCTATATCACTGTAAAAGACGATTTGACCGACATAGAATACGGCCTTTTACTCAAAGGACTTGCAAATCTCACTTATGAGTATCTCGGAGCCGGTTCGTCAAACGGATTTGGAATAGCCAATTATAACATCTACGACGCCGTTACGGGAGAAGAAGTAATATCTTCTTTGGTGGATAGCGAAAACTTGCTTTTCAGAAAATTATCGATAACTGAAAGAGAATATGAATTAAATTGCATTGCCGCAGTAGGTAAATGGCTTAACGATATAACCGAAGATAATATAGACATTGCAAAATTAATGAAAAGCTCCTCTGAGAAGAAAGCCCAAAAAACCGAAAAAGCAAAAGCGAAGAAAGACGAGGAAGAAAGCGAAGAATAGTTATTTTTTTCTTTAGATTTTAGCCTTAACGTGTTGTTTTTGTTAATGTTGGTGGTTATAGGTTGTATTGGGTAATCATTTTATAAGAGGTTAAAACAAAGCGTTATAGGTATAAGTTCCGCTGGTATGTTGTATTGGGTAATCATTTTATAAGAGGTTAAAACTTGAGTTCGATAAACTATTTTGCCTGTTTTGTTGTATTGGGTAATCATTTTATAAGAGGTTAAAACTCCTATGCCTGAGGCATCATGCTGTGGAGGGTTGTATTGGGTAATCATTTTATAAGAGGTTAAAACCTTAAAGTAGCGGAAAGTTTTTCGGCAGTAGTTGTATTGAGTAATTATTTTATAAAAGGTTAAAACATTTTGTTTTGAAAGATGCCGATTGCTTTGGTTGTATTGGGTAATTATTTTATGAGAGGTTAAAACCCGAATTCAATTCCATCAAACTTTAGGGTAGTTGTATTGGGTAATCATTTTATAAGAGGTTAAAACGATGATAAGCGATTATGCTTGATTTAGCGTGTTATATTAGGTAATTATTTTATGAGAGGTTAAACTAATCTTAAAAAAAGGAGATTTTATCATGAAAATTGTAGCTATGGTAGGAGACTGCGGCGGATTTAAGCCAAGAGACGTTAGGAATTACGTCGGTTCTATAGTTGACGAAAATTTTAAAGACTTGGCGATGTGGCATAAGCATACTACGCCGGAATTAATTTACGTTAAGCCTTTCAAAAATTCATTTGAAATAATTTCGGTAAAAAACGATATATCTATTATTAGCCATATTGCCGATAAGATAGAGAAAAACAGGGATTTTTACGGCAAAAAAATAGAAAAAGTTTTTCTTAAAAACGAGCAGTTTTTATTTCCACAGCGAGGCTTAACTTTCTATTCTACAAGGACTCCGATAATAATCGGCAACAACGAAAAAGAAATAGGAATAAGCTTTGCGTGTAAGGTAAAAAACAATATGGAAGATCTTACTCGTTATATCGCACATCGCATTAAGTCGGATGCCGAATATCAGATAAAAAACTGGTTTGGATTAGACTTAAAAATAGACGATTTTTCCATAATCTCTATATCCAATCTTAAGCAATTGTTTTTAGATTACAAAGACGGAGTTAAAGTTCCCGCCGTTACAATGGATTTCGTATCTAACTTCAGGCTTCCCCGCTTCGTAGGCTATAAAATAGGTCTCGGCTGGGGCGAAATAATCGAAAAGGAGGTTCGCAATGCATAATTTAAAAATTACGGTGGGATTATCGTCTCCGGTAATACTGCCAAGATACACTACTATCGATTCTATTCTTATCGCTCTTTATTTTGCTAAACTTAGGAAACTCGGCAAGATAGGAAACGACTTTATTAGAACTGAAGATTTTATTCCGGAAATATCAAAATTTATAGAAATAAAAAATAATACTTTATCCGGTTCGATATGGTACGTGGGCAAAGAAGCAAGGGTATCGCCCAGCAATGCGATGTTAGTTAAAACTAAAGACAGGGAGCATATGCTTAAATATACCGGCAAAATTCAAGATAACGACGGCTCTGGAGAATACAAGCTTTATCGTTTCGGATTTGAGGCATTGAATATTAAAGAAATTTATTTTTATGTATGGGGCGATAAAGAAATTATAGAAGACTTATTAAAGGATTTAAAAGGCATAGGCAAGAAAAATTCAGTCGGATTCGGACTTATCAATAAAATTAAAGTAGAAGAGACGGACGAAGATAAAAGCTTTATCATTAAAGGTCAGGCGTCAAGACCTTTACCTTGCCGGAGTTGGAATTTAGAAAGCGACAGAGTTATGTTTTACAATGCTTATCCGCCTTATTACGATAAAAAAGATAAAGTCCCCTGCTATATGCCTCCGACTTCTTTAATCGAATACGAGCCTGTAGAAAATAGCAGAAATTATATATCCCTGAAGGAACAGGATTATATATATCCTGCTGAATTTGCATATAACGCCGTCAAAGAAGTTCTGCCTAAACATGATTATCCGCAAATATTAGAAGCTAAAACCTGCTCCGCCTGCGGCAAGGTTCACGACAGGGGCGTTAAACTG
>DAHWHJ010000093.1:0-15862 GCA_027335745.1 bacterium
TTGCATAACTTTAGAATATGTTTCATAATTTCTAATGCAAAATTAAGGTATATAAATTTATTATATATTTCTATTAACCGCCTTTGCTACCGACCTTGCTTTCTTTATCAAATCGTCGAAGGTATCGTATTTTAAAGACTGCGCCCCGTCCGAAAATGCTTTTTCCGGCACCGGATGAACTTCTATCATAAGCCCGTCTGCTCCAACTGCAACTGCCGCAAGGGAAAGCGGTTCGACGTAATACCATACTCCCGCCGCATGGGAAGGATCGACGATGACCGGAAGATGGGAAAGCCTTTTTAATACCGGGACGGCGCTTAAATCCAGCGTATTTCTAGTAGAGGTTTCGTAAGTCCTTATTCCTCTTTCGCACAGTATTACCTGCTCGTTGCCGTTTGACATAATATATTCGGCGGACATCAAAAATTCCTGAATAGTCGAACACAAACCTCTTTTAAGTATGACCGGCTTATTTATCTTGCCGACCTCCTGAAGCAGTCTAAAATTCTGCATATTTCTTGCGCCTATCTGTATAATGTCGGCATAAGAGCATATAAGGTCTAAATCTCTGGGGTCCATTACTTCCGTTGCGACTAATAGTCCGGTTTTTTTTCTTGCCTCGCTTAAATATTTAAGCCCTTCTTCGCCGAGCCCCTGAAACGTATAAGGACTTGTTCTCGGCTTAAATGCCCCGCCCCTTAATATTTTAGCCCCGGATTTTTTAATATTTTCCGCAATTTCGATAAGATTTTCAAGATTCTCTACGGCGCAGGGTCCGGCTATAACGGCTATATCGTCTCCGCCTATTTCTATATTTCCGATCTTAAAGATGCTCCTTTCCTTGCCCAGTTCTTTTGAAGCCAGTTCATACGGTTTGGATATTCTAATGGCTTTATCCACTCCGGCAAGCGCCTCCGCCTCTTCAAAAAAAACCTTAACCGCATCTTCGTGTCCTATACATCCTATTATCGTAACGTCGGCTCCTTCGGATATATGAGGTTTAAGACCCGCCTGTTCTATTTTGCTAAGGATATAATTCATTTCATCCCTCGTAGCTCCTCTTTTTAAAACCAAAATCATCTATTTCCTCCCTTAACCGTATTTTTATTTATTTATCATCAATTCTTTTCTTTTCATGCCACTTCCATTTCCGCAATTTTTCTTATATAAGGAACGGCATTTGAGATTATATCGTTGTAAATATCCTTAAGATTTTCCTTTAATTCGTCTAATGATTCTCCCTGCGTCATATAATCGGGGTATTCATACAAATAACCCAGCCAAATATTTTCATCCTGCCAATAAACAAATTTTATTTTATTCATTTAAATACCTCCGTTAATATCTTATTTTACTCTATCGGCAGATAATTGTAAAATTTTAAGTAAGTCTGCGTAATGCTTTAATTAATTTAACGTTTTCTTTATGAGTGCCTATGGTAATTCTTATCATATCGTCGTAGCCGAATCTGTCCATAGGTCTTACTATAACGCCGCCGTCCAGAAGTTTTTCGGATATTTTCGCGGCTTTTTGCCCTTTTAATTTTACTAATATAAAATTTGCTCCTGTTTTTATAAACTCTAATCCCATTTTTTTAAATCCGCCGTATAGGTAGTTTTTCTCGGTTTCGTTTGTCTCTATAACTTTTTCAAGATATTCTTTATCTTCTAAAGCGGCGGCGGCGGCGGCTAAAGAAAGCGAATTGACGTTAAACGGCTCTCTCGTCCTATCCATGAGCGAAATTAAATCTTTATTGCCTATTCCATAACCGACCCTAAGTCCTGCAAGTCCGTAAACTTTGGAAAACGTCCGCAAAACGAGAACATTGGGAAAATCCGCTATATCTATGTCTTCGATTAAAGATTTACCTATATACTCGATATAAGCTTCATCGACTATAATTAACACCCCGTCGTTTACTTTTTTAATAAAATTTATAATTTTATCGTTAGAAAAAAAAGTGCCGGTAGGATTATTGGGATTTGATATAAAAACAATTTTTGTTTTATCGTCGATTAATTTATAAATGTCGTCCAAATCTAACGAATAGTCTTCTTTGAGCCTGCTTATTTTTAATTTTAAACCGAGCTGTTCGCCGGCAAGATAATATGCCACGAAAGAAGGAAAAGGAGATACAATGTTTTCGTCCCTTTCGCAAAACGTTCTTGCGGCTATATCTATCAATTCGTTTGAACCGTTTCCGAGAATAAAATTTTCTGATTTTAAATTAAAAATCTTGACTAATTCCTGCTTTAGATAAAAACCCGAACCGTCGGGATACCTGTTTAAATTTTTAAGATAAGACTTAATAGCTTTAAGGGCGAGGGGCGAAGGACCGAGAGGATTTTCGTTCGACGCCAGCTTGACGATATTTTTTATTCCTTTTTCTCTTTCGACTTCTTCTATGGGTTTGCCCGGGATATAAGGATTTATCTTGTAAATATAATCCGGCGCTTTGACGTTAAAAGATTTCATAAATAACTCCTTTTCCCCGTGAATTTACCTGTGCGAACCTGTAAACTTAACCGTTGCGGCAGGTTTCTTAACCGAATAATCTTTGGGTTTAGCCGTTTTCTTAATATCTTCCAGCGTATTTTGGACTACCGACCGTTCATAGATTTTAACCCATGCGCAGTCCATATTCTCGTCGATTTCGCATTTATAATTTTTCATACCGCCGCAAGGGCCGTTCAACAGCCCTTTTGGACATAAAGTAACCGGACAGATTCCGCCGGTTTCGTTTAAAACGCAGTTTCCGCATAAAGAACACATCTCTTTAAGTGAAGATAGATTCTCTATATTGCCCAAAAACATCGTATCCACGCCTGAAACTACTTTTATGTTATCGGGAAGAGCTAAAACGGCGGACTGCACTCCACTGCCGCACGATAAAACCAGAACGGTTTGCGCTTTCGACAAACCCTCTTTGTTATCCCTTGCCGCTTTTCTGACTTTCTGAAGGTGGCACATAGCGTCTATTACATATGTTCCTTCGACGGCGATATTTTCTCCCGTTAAAATACTCCTCATCGCTTCCACTTCTTTTGGTCCGCCGGTCCTTGAGGTATCCGAACAGATGCCGCAGCCGAATATAAAAACCGAACCTTTAATTTTTTTTATTATATCGCCTAATTCTTTTTGTTTGGATACTATCATTTTAAAATCTATCCCTTTAAAATCATTTTTGAAGCCGATTTAACGGTGTTTTCCATTAACACGGCAACGGTAAGGGGGCCTACGCCGCCGGGAACGGGCGTTATTTTTGAAACTTTATTTATAACCCTTTCAAAATTTACGTCTCCGCAGAGCTTCCCGCCTATATTGGAAATACCGACGTCTATAACTACTGCCCCTTTTTTAACGTATTCTTCGTCTATTAGATGCGCTTTGCCGGTTGCAGATATTAAAATATCGGCATTAGACGCAATAGATTTTACGCCTTCGGTAAATATGTTTAAGGACGAAACCGTTGCAAATCTGTTCATAAGCATAATTGCAAGCGGCTTGCCCACGATATTGCTCTGTCCGATTATAACGCAGTTTTTCCCTTTAACCGTAATATTATAATAATCCAGCATTTTCACGATACCGTAAGGAGTGCAGGGGTAAAAAGGGGCGTTTTCGGTAAAAATTTTCCCAACGTTTAATGGATGAAATCCGTCGACGTCTTTAGCGGGATTTATCGCCTCCATTATTTTTTTTTCGTCAATATGGGGGGGGAGGGGCAGTTGAACAAGAATACCGTGAATTAAAGGGTCGTTATTTAATTCTTCTATTTTATTTAAAAGCGCTTTTTCTGTAAAAGATGCCGGATAAATATCTTTTTCGGATAATATTCCGCACCTCTGCGCGGCGCGCTCTTTGTTCCTGACGTAAACTACGGAAGCAGGATTTTCTCCGACCAGAATAACGGCTATAGACGGAACTATTCCTTTATTTTTTAATTCTACGATTTTTTTCGATATAGATAATTCTATTTCCGAAGCGATTAGTTTTCCGTCTATTAACTTTTTTTGAATATCGGAATTATTCCAAGTCATTAAATTAAACCGAAACGCTCGATATTTTCGTCGGCAATTTTCTGAATTTTTTCTATTTCGGCTCTACCTGCATCATCCTTAAACAGATGCTTAAATCTTCCCTGTAGTTTAAGATATTCTTCTACCGGAATTTTCCTGCTTATCTTCTTAACCGAAATTATTTTGTCGTATTCCGCCTCAAATAAAGGATAAAGACCGGTCTGCACCGCAAGCTGCGCAAGTTTTACCGAATATTTCGGTTCGTATTTCCAACCCGGAACGCACGGAACGTCAACCTGCAGATATTTGGCTCCCGTAATAGACTTAGCCTTTTTAACCTTTTTTTGAAGGTCCATGGGATAACCTGCGGATGCAACCGCAGTGTATGGAATTCTGTGCGCCATTGCAATTTCCGGCATATATTTTTTGGGCCTCTGGTTTCCGAAAGATTCTTTTCCCGCAGGACTTGTGGTAGTATAGGCATCGAAAGGGGTCAAGCCGCTTCTCTGGTATCCGGTATTCATATATGCGCCGTTGTCGTAACAGACGTATAGAACATCGTGGTTTCTCTCAAACATGCCGCTTAATGCCTGAAGACCTATGTCTGCCGTGCCGCCGTCCCCGCCTTGAGCAATAACCGTTATACCGTCCTTCTTACCCATAGCTTTAAGCGCCGCTTCCACCCCGGAAGCCACCGCCGCAGAATTTTCAAAAAGAGAATGTATCCACGGAATTTTCCAAGACGACTCCGGCCAGCGGGTCGAAAAAACTTCGAGACAACCGGTGGCGTTAGTGGCGATAGTATTTTTACCGAGAATTTCCATTATCAGTTTCACGCTCATAGACTGGGCGCATCCTGAACAGCCGGTATGCCCCATCGTGAACAGTTCGGTATGAGCTTCCTCTTTAGTAAGCATATTTATTTTTCCTTTTTATATTTCTATTTTATTATTATATTATTTTAGTTTAGTTTAAAGATACTGCTGGGACAATCCTATAAATTCGCCGTCCACGTTTTCTTCTTTTTCCGCCCTCGCAACGAGGTCGTGAATATTTTTCGGCGTAATATCCCTGCCGCCGAGTCCAAGAGTATAACCGTTGACGCTGACTGAATTAATTTTATGCTTAAATAAAGAATCCCTTATTTCTACCGAAAGAATCCCGCCTTTTCCCGGGCATATCGCTTTTTCTATTACTATAACGTTTTTCACATTTTTAAGGGCGGAAACGATTTCTTCTTCAGGGAACGGTCTGAATGAACGCACTTTAAGGACGCCTATCTTTTTCCCTGATTCTCTTAACTCATCGACGGCATCTTTTATCGTGCCGAGAACAGAACCCATTGCCGCTATTACCGTCTGAGCATCGTCTATTTTATAAGATTCCGTCAAACCTCCATAAAACCTGCCGAACATATCTTTAAACTCTTTTGCGGCGTCGATTATAACATTTCTTGAAAAATTCATAGCGTTATAAAGGTTATATCTCGCTTCCATATAAACGGAAGGCTCGCCCAGCGTTCCAAAAGAATACGGATTTTCGACGTCCAATTTATATTCCATATTTAAGGGCGGAAGATACTCTCTTACCTTTTCGATATCGTCTATGGTTTCGACTACCTCAAAAGTATGGGTTAAAACAAACCCGTCCACGTTAACGATAACCGGAAGCATTACATCCTGATTTTCGGCAATCTTAAATGCCTGAATATGCATATCGTAGGCTTCCTGATTATTTTCGGCGACAAGCATAATCGCGCCGGCATCTCTTATAGCCATAGCATCCTGCATATCGTTCCAAATATTTATAGGAGCGGAAATCGCCCTGTTGGCGACGGTCATAACGACCGGAAGCCTCATTCCCGCAATATTATACACGACTTCTTCCATATATAATAATCCCTGAGAAGCCGTAGCCGTATATGTTCTGACCCCGCATGCGCTTGCGCCCAGCACTACCGAAGCCGCCGAATGTTCGCTTTCCACCATAATAAATTCGGCTTTTAAATCGCCGTCTGCGACCATTTGTGAAAGATGTTCGACTATATGCGTCTGGGGCGTAATAGGATAAGCCGAAATGACGTGCGGCTCGGCTAATTTCACCCCTTCGGCGATAGCCATCGAACCTTCCAAAACTTTTTTCATTTTATGTCCACCCGTTAATTCAATATGTTTAGTTAAAAATTATTTTTCCACTAAGACCATTTCTATATCGTCCACTGGACATTCTTCGGCGCATATTCCGCATCCCTTGCAGTAATCGGAATCGAAATCGTATATTTTAGTTTTTTTGTCGCCGTAAACCACCCCTTCAGGACAAAAATATATACATAAATTGCATCCCGTACATGTCTTATGTTTAAATACCGGGGTTTCATTGGCAAAAGAACCGGTTTTGTTTGAAAGCGCCGCGCCGGGCATCGCAATTATTCCAACCTTAAAATCCACTCCTGTCTCCTTTTATATAGTTATAAGCCGTTTGCGCCGCTTCGGCGTTAAGTTTGCCTAATTTAGAACCGAACCTGTTTTCTATCTCCTTCTTGACCGAATCTATGGTAACGTCTCCGCTTAATGCCGAAAATGCGCCGAGTAAAGTGGTATTAACGATGGGCTTGTTTAAAATTTTCATGGCTATTTTTAATGCCGGAAACATCACTATATTTTCTTCTTTTGTTTCGCCGAGTCCGCCTATGACGTCTTTAACGGAGGATTCGGAATTAATTAAAATTTTACCGTCGTTTCTAATGCCCTTATAAACCGGCACCGATTTAAGAAGAGTTATATCCTGAACTATTATATAATTAGGTTCGTATATTTGGTGTCTTGTCCTGATAGGCTTATCCGAAAATCTTGCAAAAGCCTGAACGGGAGCGCCCGTTCTTTCCGATCCGAAAGACGGAAACGCCTGACAGTAATTTCCGTCGTCGAAAAAGCTGAGTGCCAGAATAGAAGCCATCGTAACCGAACCCTGACCGCCTCTGCCGTGTATTCTTATTTCTTTCATCATATGACTTTTCCTTTTTTATTTTTTACGAAATGGATTAAAGGTTTTTATATCGGTGTTATAAAAATTATACACTTTTTAACGCCTGAATGTCAAGAATTTTCGAATTCGTCGAGAAAGTCTGGAATTTTATCCTCTATGCCGTATGCCATAATATGTATTCCATGAACTAAAGGCTTTAATTCTTTTGCGGTTCTCGCGGCAATTTCTATCCCTTTTCTCAAGGGGTCGGCGGCGTTTTCCAGCTCGTTTATTACCCGTTCGGTAATGTAAATTCCCGGAATGGATTTATTCATAAAGCGCGCGGTCTTAGCGGATTTTAATATATAAATTCCTGCAATAATTTTTATATCTTTAAAATTTTTGTAGAAATCGTAAAAGTTAGCAAACTTAGCGGTATCGAATACCGCCTGCGTTTGAAAAAAATTACATCCGGCAATAATTTTTTTTTCGAATTTTAAAAGTTGCGGCTCAAGAGGAACCGATTCGGGATTTACCGCCGCCCCTATATAAAAATCGGCATTGCCGTTAAGTTTATTTCCGTTCATATCGACGCCCGCATTCAATCCTTTTACTATTTCGATTAAATTAACCGAATCTATATCGTAAACTGCCTTTGCATGCTTGTGGTCGCCGAAAGAAATATAGTCGCCGGTGAGAGTTAGGACATTTTGCACGCCGAATGCGGCTGCGCCCAAAAGGTCGGATTCCAAAGCCATGCGGTTTCTGTCCCTGCATGTCTGCTGAAAAATCGGCTCTCCTCCCGCCTGTTTTATATAAATAGAACCTGCAAGGGAAGACATTTTCATATTTGCGCCCTGATTATCCGTAATATTAAATGCCGGCACGCGGTCTTTTAATAAATCATAAATAGATTGCATTTTGGAAAGGTCGGCGCCTCTTTCTGGAGATAATTCGGATGTGTAAACAAAAATATTATTTTCTAAATTTTCTTTTAATTTATTCGACATTATATTTTTATTATTTATATATTATTAGAAACAGATTCGTATGAACCGAGAACTTTGATGAATATCGTGTACTTCCCTATCGATCTTAAGGCTTTTTTTAACTTCTCGTCCGATTCGTGACAGCCTGCGTCTATAAAGAACAGATAATCCCAGTTAAATTTTTTGGACGGTCTCGATTCTATTTTTGTAATATTAATTTCGTTTTCATAAAAGGGTTTTAATATTTTAAAAAGCGCCCCGACGGAATTTTTTATGGAAAATAAAATAGAGGTCTTGTCTTTGCCGGTCTTATGCGTTTTCTCGCCGTTGGAGATAATCAAAAACCTCGTAAAATTATTGCTGAAATCTTCTATATGGGGCAGAAGGACGTTTAACCCGTAAATTCTGCCGGCAACCTCTGATGCGATAGCCGCCGCGCCTTTCTCGTTCGATGCCATAATGCAGGCGTCCGCCGTCGAAAAAGCGTCTATAAGCTCCACATCCTTAAAATTTTCTTCCAGAAAATTTCTGCACTGACCGAAAGGCTGGGGATGGGAATATATCTTTTTAATCTTTTTTATATCATTTTCTTTAGAAAAAAGAAAATGGCTTATCGGAATAACTTCTTCGCCTATTATCGTTACGTCCGAATTAACGAACATATCGAACGTGGCGTTTACCATGCCTTCTATAGTATTTTCTACCGGAACCACGCCGTATTCCGACAGCCCCTTTGAAACGGAACTGAAAACCTCGGGTATCGTCTTTACGGGCAAAAGCATTCTGGAAGTTCCGAATTTTTTAATAGCCGCAAGATGCGTGAACGTCCCTTCCGGACCGAAATAACTTATTCTTATTCCAGACTCGACGCTGATGCAGGCAGAAATTATCTCCCTGAATATATTCTGAAGATGTTCGTCTTTTAAGGGACCTTCGTTGTAGCTCATGACGTTTCTGTAAACCTCTCCCTCCCGAGCCGGATTGTAAAAGGCTTTATTGTTAGACGACTTTATATGCCCGACTTTTAGCGCAACTTTCCCCCTTTCGTTAAGAAGTTCGACTATTTGGCTGTCTATAGAATCAATTTCTTTTCTCAGTTTTTTAAGTTCTTCCATTTTCCGGTATTTCCTTGCTTTGATTAATTTACTTATAATACTTATAATCTATGTTACAGTATTTTATATAATTTTTAAAAAAAAGGCAAAATTAAGAATAATTATTTTTATATTCCATATATCTGCCGAAGGTAAATGCCCCGAACAGGAAGACGGCGACTATACCGAAAACGAACCTTACGGAATAAATGCCTGCTAAATACGAAAGAAAAAACGGTCCTATAATTCCGCCTATATCGAAATTCGACTGATATATCGTATTTGCGGCTACCATATCCTTCATATCGACCGTTTCCGATATCCTCATAGTTCCGATAGGAAAAATAAGGGCGTGCGGAATCCCGAATATTATTAAACTTAATGCGTAAAAATCGATACTTTTAGAAAAAACCATTAAGACGAAAGACGCTACGGATACCAATATGGAAATATTCAGGATCTTGGTTTTATTCTTAATAACGCCTTTTTTTGTAAAGTAAAGAAGAATGAGTCTCGTTATCAGGGAAGAAATAAAAAAAAGAGAAAATAAAAGCGTTATTTCAAAATATTTTATATGGAAATTATCTCTTGCAAAAACGCCGCCGAGCGCTACTACGGACGCGAAGGCTATACTGAAGGTCGTATTATAAAAAACCACTTCTAAAAATCCGCGGTTTTTAAACAACGAATAAACCGAACCGGCGACTTGGCTTTCTCGCTTATCATCGCCGTAGCCGCTCTTGCCGTCGTCCAATTTTTCAATAATGGCTTCTTTGCTCTTTACATGGATTTTCACGGCAAAGAAAAACGCCGTTACCCCAAACAGACACAGCATAATATAAATCCAGCGGATAGGAAAAACGGTCAAAACGGCTGAACTTAACAGCGGCCCGAAAACAAGCGCAAGACTTAACATAAGCGAATATATCGTAAGGTTTTTTTCTATAACGGCTTTATCGGAAACCAGATGCACCAGCGACAGAAGAAACGGCATTATTATCGCCGTAGCAAAACCGGATATTACGACGAATATTAAAAATTCTACGTAACTCGTAGAAAAAAAATAACCGAGTATCGCCGCCGAAAATAATAAAAGCCCGGCGATTACGAAGTTTGAAATAGCCTGCGGTTTGATTCTTATGCTTATAAGATACCTAACCGAAAGAGTGCTTACCGCATAAACCGCCGTCGTAATTCCGACGAAAAAAAGGTTTTTATCTAGAACGTACCTTACGAAGAGCGGGTTAATAGATTGGATAAGGTTGGTATTTGCCCTCTGCAAAAGTATAACGAAAAAAACGAAGATAATAGCGGGCATAATTTATTTATTCCGCTTTATTTTTATTTATATTTTCGTTTTTAATATAGGATATTATAAGGGAAATAAGCTCGTCTTTCGCTTCCGTGGCAAAAATATTCTGGGCATGCGCCGAACCTTTAAAAAAATGAACGGTTTTCGGCGATTTTGTCATAGCAAACATCTTTTTTATGCCTTCCGCAAACTGTTCTCCTTCAGTTCCGAGATAATGGATAGGCACGTCTATAAAATCTACGCCTTCCGTATAAACGGGGGAAAGGGCGATAACAGATTTTATTTCGGAAGGGCGGTAAAGCTTGGACGCGTTCAAAACCGCTCCGCCGCCCATACTCGAGCCTAATAAAGTAATATTTTTTACAAAATCCAAATCCTGCGTAAACTTTACCGTGCCTATAATATCCTCTCCGTAGGCGTTTAGCCCTGCGCTCCCGGGTTTTGAATTTCCATATCCCCTAAAATCAAAAGTTAATGAAGATATTTTATTTTTCAGCAGGACGTCGCACAGGTCATAATAGCTTTCTTTATTAAAAACTCTCCCGTGGGCAAGTATAACGATATCGGGATATGAACCGAACAAAGATCCGTATAGGCTTCCGCCGTCGGCAGACCCGAAATTTACGTCTTTAAAATTCATATTCATATTTCACCCCAAACTTAATATATATTTATTATACCTTAATTTTGCGATAGAAAAATTATACCGTATTATATTAATATTTAAATACCGGATGCTTATTTGCCAGAACTTCATTGACCCTGCCGACTTTTGTTTTTTGCGGGGACTTAACCGCTTTAGGTTTTTTGGTTTTAAACCTTATTTCTTGGACGGCTTTTATAAAATTATCCAGCGTCCTTATAGATTCGGTTTCTGTAGGTTCTATCATAATAGCTCCGTGTATATTTTTAGGAAAATAGACCGTCGGGGGATGGAAACCGTAATCTATTAAAATTTTTGACAGCTCGAGAGTGGAAATACCGTTTTCTTCTATAGCTTTGTCGTTAAAAACGCACTCGTGCATACAAAAGCCTTCTTCAAACGGGTCGGAACCGGATAATATTTTCCCGAGCCTTTTCTTAACGTAGTTTGCGTTCAGCACTGCAATCTCGCTTACCGAACCTATATTTTCCCTGCCTAAAGAGAGCAGGTAGGCGTATGCCCTGATTACTACCGCAAAGTTGCATAAGAACGGCGTCATTCTTCCTATCGTATTTTTTTTATCTTGCGCTAATTCGTATAATCCTCCGCTAACCTTTACGTAAGGCACGGGAAGAAATTCTTTTAAAGATTCTACGACGCCTATTGCTCCGCTTCCCGGACCGCCGCCCCCGTGCGGAGTCGAAAACGTTTTATGCAGGTTAAGCTGTATTAAATCTATTCCCATATCCGAAACCCTTGCGCTTCCGAGAAAAGCGTTAAAGTTAGCTCCGTCCATATAAACAAAAGAGCCGTTTTTATGCATAATGTCGGCAATTTTCTTTATATCTTTTTCAAAAACCCCGAACGTATTTGGATTGGTTATCATAATTCCGGCTACGTCTTTTGAAATAAATTTTTCCAATTCTCCGGCATCTAAAGTCCCCGCTTTTCCGGTTTTAATTTCTACGGGCGTAAATCCGGCGAGAACTGAACTTGCGGGATTTGTTCCGTGCGAGCTGTCCGGCACTAATATAGTTTTTCTATCTTCGCCTTTCAATTCGAAATATTTTTTAATAATTTTCAAGCCGGCAAACTCCCCCGCCGCTCCTGCCTGCGGCGCAAAACTGAATTCGGCTAACCCTGTAAGCCCGCATAAAATTTTGTTGAAATCGTAAATGATTTTTAATACCGGTTGGATTAAGTCCGCCGGGGTTAAGGGATGTAAATTTTTTATATTTTCAAGCGATGCGATTTTTTCGTTTATTTTGGGATTATATTTCATCGTGCATGAACCCAAAGGATAAAAAACGGTATCTACGCACATATTCCAGCTCGAAAGCCTTGTAAAATGCCTTACCACGGTAGGTTCGGATACTTGTGGCAGTTCGGGGGGATTCTTTCTTATATATTTTGCGTCTATATAAGCGCTTTCGTCTTTTTTTAAATCCGATTTTTTTAAGCCGCAGTCCGGTATACTTATGCCTTTTAATCCTTTAGAACTCTGCTCTATTAACGGGTCTTCATCTAAAAAAATACCTTTGATTCCGGGAAATTTAGACATTTAACACCTCTTTTGCGTTGTAAGCGTATTTTTCTATATCGCTTAAACTGTTGTTTTCGGTAGCAGATATTAAGATACTGTTTTCGGAAATTGCTATACCCGCCAGAATGCCTCTTTCCGCCATTTTTTCGATAAATCCGACGGCGGTCGTCCTATTTTTGTTTCCTTTAATCTTCATAGAAAATTCGTTAAAAAAGTCGCCTAAATATAAAGGTTCGAATAATCCGGTAATTAATAATTTATCTCTTAATATATGCGCAAGTTTGAGATTTAACGAAGCTATTTCTTTAAACCCGCTCTTTGAACATAAAGACAGATATATTGCGGCTCTGACGGCGTTTAAAGAACTGTTGGTGCATATATTGGACGTAGCCGCCCCTCTCCTTATGTGCTGCTCCCTCGTGGAAAGGATAAAGGCGTAGGCGTCCCTGTTTTTTCCGTCTTTAGTTCTCCCGACTATTCTTCCGGGCATCTGCCGCACATATTCTTTTTTTGCGGCAAAAAGACCTAAAAGAGGTCCGCCGAAATTCATATAATTTCCGAAAGAGTTCCCTTCCCCTGCAAAAATATCGGCATTATAAAATCCGGGCGGATTAATAACGCCGAAACTGTACGGTTCGGTTGAAGATACTATGAAAAACGGGGAACTTGAATTAATATGTATAAGCGGTTCAAGCTCTTCCAAGTTTTCTATAATCCCGAAATAGTTGGGTTGTTGGACGACCACCGCAGACACTCTGCTTCCGTTACCGAGCTTTGATTTTAAATCGGAAACGTCGGTCCGACCAGTTTTGTCGTTTATTTTTATTTTCAAGATTTTAACGCCGGTGCCGCCGGTAAATGTTTTAATAACAGAATTATAATTCGGATTTACTCCTTCGGAAATCAGGATTAAATCGTCTTTATGGCTTACGGGCAAATCCCTGTTTATAGACGACAGCCTTAATGCCGTCAAAACGGCTTCCGCAAGACTTTCGGCGCCGTCGTACATAGATGCGTTTACGACGTCCATACCGAGAATTTCCGCAATCATCGACTGAAATTCAAAAAGGGCAAAAAGAGTTCCTTGACTTACCTCGGGTTGATAAGGGGTGTAAGGAGTATAAAATTCCGATCTCGACAATAGAGCGTCGATTGCGGAGGGAACGAAATGATCGTATATTCCGCCTCCGGCAAAGACGGCAGTTTTGTTTTTTGCCGGAATGTTATAATCGATATTCAAAAAAAAACGAAATAAAGCCCCTTCGTCCATCTCTTCCGGCAGATCTTTTAAGGAACGCACGTCCATAAGAGGAATATCGCCGAGTATCTTCCCGAAAAGCTCTTTTTTATCTTTAATACCTAAAATGCGGTATAATTTTGCCGTGTCTTTTTTTGAATTAGGAAAATAATGAAAATTATTCATGGTGCGAAGTAGCTACAAAAGTTTTATATGCGCTATCGTCCATTAATCCGTTTGTATCGGGGTCGCCCAGCAATTCCACCTCAGCGATAAAACCGGAGCCGTTAGGATCCTTGTTTATAAGTTCGGGCGTATCGTTTAGATTTGCATTTACGGAAAGTACTTTAAAGTCGACCGGCGCATAAATTTCCGAAACCGATTTGACCGATTCTATTTCGCCTATTTTGTCGTTTTTTTTATAAGTTTTTCCTGCTTCCGGAAGAGAAATGTAAACCACGTCTCCAAGTTCAGACTGCGCAAAATCCGAAATTCCGATACGATATTTATTATTTGAATCCCTGCCTACCCATTCATGCGTTTTAGAGAAATAAAACGACCCGCTTTTAATCATTTTTAACCCCCTGCCTTAGCTTAAACATATTTAATTTAATTAATTTATTTGTATCTTTATTTTGGAGAACCTGCTTTGACTTTTCTATGGAACGGAGGCGAAACCACTTCGGCTTTTTCAAAATTTCCCCTTATATCTATAAAAAAATTTTTTAAAAAAGAAGGATTGACTCCCGCATCGGAAATATAGGCGCTGCCTATGGGAAATTTATTTGAAGGACTGTATGTCCCGCTGGCGATACAACCGATAGGTTTAAGGTTTTCGTCGAGTATCCTCTGAGAATGTCTCGGTATCTGCTTGCCTGAAAGCTTAAAGAAAATTAATCTTTTTTCTTTATTTTTAATATTTTTTAACGCCTCTTTTCCGATAAAATCTTTCGCGTCCGAAAGATATTTTTCGAGACCCGCATCGTAAGGATTTATAGTTTCGTCGAGTTCATGTCCGTAAAGCGGCAAAGTCGCCTCGAACCTCAAAGTATCCCTTGCGCCAAGACCGACCGGAAGAAGATTGGAAAGATTAGAATTTTTCAAAAGATAGTTCCATAACGCCGCAGTTTTTTCGGCGGGGACGAATATCTCAAACCCAAACTCTCCGGTGTAACCGCTTCTCGATATTAATGCTTCTATATTTACGTCTTTGAATTCTGCGCATCCGAACTCAAAATGCTTCAAATCTTGTATCGGCTTAGGTTTAAAATTAAAATCGAATAGACCGCATTTTCCTATTTTGACGACGTCGCTTATTAACGGGTAAATTAAATCCCTTGACTTAGGTCCCTGCACGGAAAGCAGTCCTATCCCGTCGCTGATATTTTCTACAGAAACGTCTTTCCCTTTTTTCTGAAATTCGGTCTGCATATAGCGTATCCATGAAAAGTCTTTTTGAGTATTCGCCGCATTAACCACGACCATATATTCGTCTTCGGAAAACTTAAAAATAGTAACGTCGTCTATTATGCCGCCTTTTTCATTCAAAATTAAAGAATATACTATTTCTCCCTGCTCTATCTTTGAAACGTCGGCGGTAAAAACGTAATCGACGAAAGCCGAAGCGTCTTTGCCCTTTACGGTTATCTCTCCCATATGGCTTATGTCGAATATTCCAGAATTATTCCTTACGTTCAAATGTTCTTCTATTATACTTTTATAATAAAGCGGCATATAAAAACCCGCGAACGAAACAATCTTCGCCCCCATTTTAGCATGTTCGTCGTATAATGGAGTTTTTTTGCTTTCTGTAGTTGTAGTATCCATAATTATAATTATCTCACTCCTGCATTAGATTCTTAAATATTAAAGTAGGTTTTAAAATATCTTATCTTAATCATTATTATAAATTGGACGGAAAAAATCAAGGAGTTTTTAGGAAATTCGACAAAATAAGCTTGCAATAAAATTAATTAAACTATATAATGAAATAATTATATGATGTAAAAATTATCGCGGGGTGGAGCAGTCCGGTAGCTCGTTGGGCTCATAACCCAAAGG
>DAHWHJ010000001.1:0-4638 GCA_027335745.1 bacterium
CCGGCAGCGGAATATTATCGGCAATTATAAGACAGGGATTAAAATGCCTAAAATATAAAGACGAATTTTTAAACGGCAACATATATTCGTTCGTTATAGATAATGAATTTGAAATATACAATATAAATGAAGGTTACGCCATAAGGGGAGACTTCGAAGACCTTCCCGAATTTTCAAGGACTAACTGGCGGTAACCGGCAATTAACATATTAAAATCGATAATACGTCAAAAAAAATGTTATTAACGCCGAAGTTTTAATTTGACAATATATAATTTCATATAATTTCAGTATATTACGCATATAAAAAGCGGTGATAAATCATGAATAACGAAAATGAAAAACCCCTTAACGCTTTACTTGAAGAATTGTTGATAGAAGTGCGCTGCGTATCTTCCGAAAATTTCGATAAGTGGTATGAAAAGAAAAGGAAGGTTTTCAACATAGGCATTAAAAAATATCCAACTAGAGAAGAATTTATAAAATACGTAAACTATGCATTAAGCATCGGGCATTAAATTATCTCCGCATTTTCAAATTTTCCTATTTGTTACGAAGGCAGAATTCAATTCTGCCTTTTATTTTCCGATTTGTGACAGGGTCAGAATTGAATTCTGCCCCTGTATTTATTTCAGTTTTTCCATCAGGGGTTTCTTGATGTAGTCTAACGCAACCATATAAATAAAAGTCGCCGCAAGCAGTATAAATATATATGTGAAAGGAACTTTAGCCATGAGTATGCCGAAACCCGCCATTAAAGTTATAATTATTAAATCTAAAGCGCTTGCAATCATCAAATAGTTTCCCGGCTTAGAACTCCAGAAATGACGTTCTTCTCTTACTAAATAAACGGTTGCCTGTGCGCTGAATACTAAAGATAAAAACGTAAATGTTTGAACCTCAGGCAAGCTCATTCCTATAGAGTAATACCCGATATAATATGAAATAAAAGAATAAATCAGCCATGCTCCAGCTATTATAAGAGATGCCGATACTATAAGTTTTATTTTCCATTTATCCGGTTTATTGGAATATACGGCATTGTCTTTAGCTATAGACATAGTTACAAAATCGTTCGCAAAAATCAATATAAGAATAAGTTTTGGAGTAGTAACGAACTTCCCGAAAAATATAAGACCTAAACTCAAAAAAAGAGCAACCTGAAAAGTTTTTGATATTTTATTTAAAGTATAAGTCAGCATTCTCCTGTAAACCATTCTGCCGTATTTTACGGCATCCACGATATTTGCAAGACCCGGTTCCGTCAATATCAGGCTCGCCGATGCCTTTGCAACGTCCGTGGCATTAGCTACGGCAATGCCGACCTCCGCCTGTTTAAGCGCAGGTGCATCGTTTACTCCGTCCCCAGTCATTCCGGTAATCTTTTTTAGTTTCTGCAAACCCTGTACGAGATGAAACTTGTCTTCGGGGAAAACTCCCGCAAACACGTCACATCCGGATGGATTTTTAAATTTTTCTTTAGTGCAGACATTGTCCCCAAGCCCGATTAAGCCGGCAGTTGTTTTAGCGGTGAGTTCCGTATCTCCGGTAACCATACGCACTCTAATTCCTAATTTTTTAAGTTCATTTAATAATTTTTTAGAATCTTTCCTTGGAGGATCGGAAAGTCCTAAAATTCCGACAGCAAAATATTTATTTTCTTTTTCGTTTTTAATAGTTACTGCTATTACTCTATAACCCATAGCCTCGAATTTTTCGGATGCTTCTCTAAGTTTTTTTGCATCGTTTTCGTCGAGATTTTTTTCAACTATTATAGGCGAACCTTTAATCGAACTAATTAATTTTTTTTCGCCTTTTTCAGATACTTCGAGCAATGCTTCCGCTCTTTTCGTCTGGGGGTCGAACGGCGTAAATTTAACCGTTTTTCCTATTTCCGGCAGGCTCAATTTATTGTTTTTTATGTAAGACAATATAGATAAATCTATGGGGTCCTGCGTAGATTCATCTGATGCCGCCGCTGCGTAAGCAAAAAGTTCATTTTCGCCGAAAGGTTCAATCGGTTTAAAATCCGTAAGAAAAAGCGCATTTTCAGTTAAAGTGCCGGTTTTATCGGAACATAATTCTTCCATAGATGCAATATCTTCTATTGCGGAAAGATGCGTTACCAATATTCCTCTGTTTGCAAGTTCCATAGAAGCAAGCGCTGTAGCCAAAGTAAAAGTAACCGGAAGAGCGACCGGTATAGACGCTACTAAGAGGATTAAAGCAAAGGGCAGCATTTCGGCAAAATTCAATTTGTATATAAGGGCGTATGCAAGTATTAAAACTACGAGAATGCCGTCAATCATAATAAAATAGCGTACGATTTTTAAAATTAATTCTTCTATATGGCCCTTAGTTTTTGCCGATTTTATAAGTTCCGCCGTTTTCCCGAAATAGCTTTTTTCACCGGTCGCCGTAACCTTGCAGGTGGCTTCTCCTCTTTTAATTACGGAACCGGAATATACGAGTCCGCCTTCGTTTCTATCTACGGGCTGAGATTCTCCGGTTAAAGCCGACTGGTCAACCAATACGTTACCGGAAATAATTTCGGTATCCGCCGGAACCAAATCGCCCATTCGTACGTGAATTGCGTCTCCCGGAACCAATTGTTCCGCACTTAATTTGACCCACTTTCCGTCCCTTAAAACCCTGGACATAATTTTTAACTGCTTTTTCAAAAGTTCGAGAGCTTTTTCAGCCTTATTTTCCTGCTGAAAAGATATTATAGCGTTAAATAGGATTAAACCGATAATAATATATGCTTCTATGTTTTTTCCGAGTATTAATTCGATAATAAAGGTAAACTCAAGCATCCACGCAACAGGATTCCAAAATTTTAAAAGAAAAATTTCGACGGGATGCTTTTTTTTCTCTTTTATTTCGTTTAATCCATAACGTTTAGTCAGTTCTTCTGCTTCCGAAGACGATAGCCCTTTAATTTCTTTGTCCATATCCATATTTATTCTCTCCAATTTGTGACAGGGGCAGAATTGAATTATGTCCCCATTTTCCAATTTGTGACAGTGGCAGAATTCAATTCTGTTCCTGTATTTAAAAAATTAATCTGTTAAATTTATTTTAAATTTTGTTATAATGAATAATATACTACTTTGACGCTATATTCTAATTTTTACGATTTTATATTATACATCAATATGTTTTATGTATACAAATAAATACGATAAATACCAAACGATAAACGGTAAAAATTATGGTTAAAACAAAAAGCGGTAAAATCCCCGCCGCTGTTTCTTTTCTTGCAAGGTCGGGAACCGGTAAAACGACTTTAATAGAAAAAATAATAAAAATACTTTCTCAAAAGGGATATAAAGTTTCTTCTATAAAACACACCGACCATAACGTTTCTGCGGATACGGAAGGAAAAGATTCATGGAGACATCGGAATGCGGGCGCATTTTCAACGATGCTTATATCTAAAGAAAAAATTTCATTTTTCAGCGACATAGAACCGTCCGCCGATATATCCATAGACCGTTTAATATCCAATTTTTTTACCGGTTCCGACATAGTCATAGTAGAAGGTTTTAAAGAACTCGGCGTAAAAAAAATAGAGCTTGCAAGAAAAAATGCGGGCGGTTTGGAACTAAGATTTAAAAACGATCCTAACCTTATCCTCGTCTGCGCCGATGAGCCGATAAGCGGTTTGAATATTCCGCAAATAAATATTAACGACGCAGAAAAAATATCTACTTTTATAGAGAAAGAAATTATTCTGCATAATTCTACTATATGAGTATATGAGCGAATTCAGCCTCGGCAGAAGTATTTTGGCGCCCATGGCGGGGATTACGGGATATCCTTTCAGGAAAATATGCTTGAAATGCGGGGCGGAATTCTGCTTTACGGAGATGATAAGCGCCGAAGGTTTTTTGCGTAACGATAAGAAAACACTTGAACTTCTTGAAGCGGGGAGCGGTATTTTAAAAACGGGTATTCAATTATTCGGCAATTCTGCCGCCTTATTGTCGGAAGCCGCTAAAAAAGCATTTGATCACGGTTTTAAGGTTATAGACATAAATGCCGGCTGTCCGGTTAAAAAGGTGGTTAAAACCGGCGCGGGAAGCTCATTATTAAAAGATCCCGCTCTTTTTGAGCATATAGCAGCGTCCGTCAGAAAATCGGTCAAAGACGCCTTTTTCACCGTTAAATTTAGAAGCGGTTTCGATTTTAATTCGGTAAATTTCGTTGAGATAGGAAAAATTGCCGAAGATTCGGGTATAAATGCTCTTTTTTTTCATCCGAGGACGCGCTCTCAGATGTTCGGGGGAACGGCGGACCATTCACAGACCAAAAAACTTAAGAAATCGGTAAACATTCCCGTTTATGCAAGCGGCGACGTATTTACGGCGGACGATGCCTTGAAGATAATGAATTATACCGGCGCCGACGGAATTATGTTCGCAAGGGGAGCCGTAGGAAAACCATGGATATTTAGCGATTATCTAAATATATCGAATACCGGTAGACGGGCTGAAAAAAAAGAGCAGGATATGACTGATAAAATAGATATACTACTTGAATTAAACGAAGAAATATCCTCTTTTTACGGGGAAAAAAGAGGATTCAATATTATGAAGCCTCATCTTTATAATTTTTTAAAGAGGTTTAAGGGATC
>DAHWHJ010000021.1:0-9617 GCA_027335745.1 bacterium
AAACATAACCCCGAATTTACTATGCTTGAATTTTATATGGCATATTCGACATACGAATATTTAATGGATTTTATCGAAAAAATGCTCTCGGAGTTAGCAAACCGCATTTGCGGTTCTCTTGAAATAGAATACGGCGCCGAAAAATTGAATTTCAAACCTCCCTTTAAAAGAATAAAATTAAAGGAAAGCCTATGCGAAATAGGCGGTTTTAATTCAGGCGAGATAGATTCCGCGGATAAGGTTTATGATATTCTGAAATCAAGGAATATTGCAGGCATAAGCAGGACGGACAGTCTCGGAGAATTATTAACTCTATTATTCGATGAAACGGTAGAACCGAAACTTATAGATCCGACTTTCGTAACCGATTACCCGGTGGAAAGCTCTCCGCTTGCAAGAAGGAACGACCGAGACGGATCGGTCGTGGACAGGTTTGAATTATTTATAGCAGGCAGAGAGATAGGCAATGCGTTTTCGGAGCTTAACGACCCCATAGATCAGGAAGAGCGTTTTAAATTACAGGTTGAGGCAAAAGCAAAAGAAGGATTGCCTGTAGAGATGGACGACGATTATATAGAAGCTCTTAAACAGGGGCTTCCTCCTACCGCAGGATGCGGGATAGGCATAGACAGGGTAGTAATGCTAATGACGAATTCCCATTCAATTAGGGACGTGATATTATTTCCCTTGCTTAAACCTTTGAAATAGATAAAATATCGGGAAATGAATTTTCATACTAAAATTGCTCTTCATTATTTAAAGCCGAAAAATAATTCGTTTATATCGTTATTGAGTCTTATATCGGTAGCGGGCATAATGATAGGCGTGATGGCGCTTATCGTCGTTATATCGGTTATGAGCGGCTTCGACCGCACTCTGGAAAAAAGAGTTATAGGAATAGAATCGCAGATTATAGTTTTAAATTATAACGGTTTTGTAAATAATTACAAAAAAGCCGTTAAAAAAATATCGCGTATAAAAGGCGTAAAGAACGTTTCGCCTTTTATATATACCGATGTAATGATATCTTCCGCATCTACTTCGACGGGAAGCGTTTTAAGAGGGGTAGATATAAGAACGGAGGAAAAGGTTACCGATCTTAAGAAATATCTTATTAAGGGAAATTTATCGGGACTGAATAATAAAAAGAAAAACGAAATAGTTTTAGGAAAGGTTTTAGCTCAAAATCTGGGAGTTTCCGTAGGCGACAGAGTAACGGTAATTTCTCCGGAAGGGGAAATTACCCCGTTCGGCGTTATGCCTAAAACGGAAAGATTTGTCGTTTGCGGCATTATAAACAGCGGAATGTATAATTACGACTCGACGCTTTCATTTATTTCTCTTAAAAATGCGCAGGCGTTTCTCGGTTTATCCGCGGATTCGGTTACCGGTCTCGAGGTTAAACTCGACAATCTAAGCTCCGCAAATAGCTTTGCAAAGAAAATAACAGATAAGCTGAACGGTAATAAAACTTCTTCGTCTTATTACGCTTTAAGCTGGGAGGAACTTAATAAAAATTTATTTTCAGCGATAAAATTAGAAAAACTTACTATGTTCGTAATTTTATCGCTTATCGTGCTTGTGGCGGCGTTCAATATAATTTCGACTCTTATAATGGTGGTTATGGAAAAGAGGAAGGATATAGCTATCTTAAAATCCATAGGCGCAAGTTCTAAAGATATAATGATTATTTTTATAGCGCAGGGCGTTATAATCGGCGCGATCGGCACGGGGCTCGGACTTTTATCCGGCTTTTTAATCTGTTATTTAGAAAAAACATATCATATAATAAGCCTTCCGTCTTCGGTTTACTATATAACTACTCTGCCGGTGAGAATGACCGCCGGCGAATTTATCGTAATAGGATTGTCGGCTCTTTTTTTGAGTTTTGCGGCAACGCTTTACCCGTCTTATAAAGCCGGTAAAATCGATCCTGCGGAAGGCGTAAGACATGAATAAAAATATGGCGGACGATAATAATAACGACTTTGCAGTTTTGTTAAAAAAGGTTAGCAAAACATTTACGGCGGGAAACGAAACGGTTAATATTTTAAATGAAGCTGATCTGAAAATAAAAAAGGGGGATACTTTTGCCGTAACAGGCGAGTCCGGTACGGGCAAAAGCACTCTTCTTCATATAATAGGGACGCTTCTTAAACCGGATTCAGGGCAGGTCGGGTATTTCGGAGATTCTAATATATATAGTTTTTCCGATGCCAATCTTGCACGGTTCAGAAATAAAAACATCGGATTCGTTTTTCAGTTTCATTATCTTTTAAACGAATTTAGCTGCTTGGAAAATGCGGCTATGCCTTTATTTATTAAGAGAGAACCTAAAGAAAAGGCATTAAAAACGGCGAGAGATTATTTATGCGAAATGGGGTTGGAGAGAAGGCTTAATTTTAAGCCTTATATGCTTTCCGGCGGAGAACAGCAGAGGGCGGCTATCGCAAGAGCGCTGGTTTGCTCTCCGGAGGTTATATTAATGGATGAGCCGACCGGGAATTTAGACCCCCGGCATGCGGACATACTGCATAACATAATTATAGATCTTAATAGGAAACATGGTAAAACTTTGGTAGTAGTCACTCACGATAAGGAATTTTCTAATATGATGGACCATAAAATTAAAATTACCGGCGGAATAATCGAACATATAAATTGACATAAGGCTTAATATTTGATAGTTTATTAAAATGAAATTCTTTAAATCGATACTTTTAGGAATTATTATATCCGGCGTTTTAATTTTAAATGCGGTTAACGTTTATGCCGCCTTAAATAACAATAACGTATGGACGGGGTTTTTCCATCAGAAAGGTGCTCCATCTTCCGTTTCTATAAAAAAATCTTTTTCTTCTGCCTTTAAAAATTATTTGAATTCAGGTAAGCCTTATTTTGTCTTTGCATACACTTTACTCCAAAAACCTCCGTATTTCAATTTCGATAAAAAAATAAATCTTGTCCGGATAAAAAAGCTCGGTTTGGCTTATCATTCCAATTATATAATTACCGGAAGTATTTCCAGACTTGGTTCAAACTTTACCGTTCATGCAATGCTGATAGATGTTGCAAACGTATATAAATCAAAGACGCTTAATTATTCAGGCGCAGGCAATACTTTTCTTAAAAAAGACTTAGGCAAATTCTCAGATAAGGTTGCATATTTTATAAATGAAAGAATCGTGAGAAAAACCGCCGGAAGACAAAATTCTTCGTTTAATAAAATAATTTATGCGGTTAGGGTAAAAGGAAATATAAGAGTCGGAGCCGGGTTTATAATGAACCGCATTAAAATAAAGAAAGGCGGTCGTTATTCTATCGCGAAAATTAACGAAAGCGTTAAAAACCTTTACAAGGCCGGATATTTTAAAAATATTTTAGTAGATGTTTCTTCTATTAATAATCGGTTTATAATAACGTTTATAGTATCGGAAAGACCTTTGATTAAATTCATTAAATATACCGGAAACGGTTCCGTTTCCGTTAAAAAAATCAAAAAAGTTATTAACCTTAAGGTTAATAAACCCTATAGCTCCTATGAAATGGATAAGGCAGTTAAAATATTAAAATTTATATATTCTGTCGAAGGTTATTATAATGCAAAAATAAAAGTAAAAAAGAAATCTTTTCCGGGAAACTATGTAGGCGTACATTTTATTATAAGCGAAAATTCGCCGGTAATGGTAAAAAATATCGAAATCAGGGGAAACAATTCCTTTTCCTCCGGAAAACTTGAATCGGTTATGGGTATTAAAACGGTAAATCTTTTAACATGGATAACCGGGGCGGGAAAGTTTAAGAAAGCAAAACTGAACTCTCAGATTATTAAACTATTAAGTTTTTATTATAATCACGGTTATATAAACGTAAGCGTTAAGAAACCGAAATTTATATTCTCCAAAAATAAAAAATACGTTACCGTAATAATAAGAATAATACAAGGCCCTCAATACAGGATTTCCGGAGTAAATCTTATTATAAAAGGAACAAAAAAAAGTTCCAAAGAATATAAAGAAGCGCATAAACTTATAATTACCAAAGCAGGCTCTATTTTTAACAGAAACAATATAGAAAAAGAAATTTTAAGCATAACAAAATATTTTACGGATAAAGGTTATGCATTCGCAAACGTAGAGCCGTCGATTAAAATTAAACGCAAGACCAGTTCCGTTATGGTATCCCTCATTGTCCATAAAGGTAAAATTGCAAAATTCGGAAAGATTACGATTACCGGAAACGATATTACATACAGCTATGTTATATTAAGAGCGCTTGTGATTTACCCCGGCGAGAAATATAATCCCAAGCTCATAAAAATATCGAGGCAAAACTTAAAAAACCTGATGTATTTCAAGCATGTTACGATAACTACCGAAAAGGTTCCGGGTAAGAGCATATTAAACATTAAGGTGCATGTTAAAGAGCAGAATACCGGTAAATTTACTATAGGCGGCGGTTATAGTTCCGCCACGTCTTTTATGGCCATAACGTCTATTTCCGAGTCTAATCTTTTCGGAACGGGAATCTCCGCATCTTTCAACGTTCAAGCGGGCGGTCCTTACCAATCATACAGCTTCAACGTCCTACAGCCGTATCTTACTTATCTTTTTGCAAGACCGGTGTCTTTTAATTTATCTTTATACGATACTTTTAATTCTTTATATTATGAATTTGCTTACCGCTCGGTCGGCGGTTCGGTAACCTTAGGCTATCCTTTATACGGAAATATATTAACCGAGTATTTCCGTTATCTTATTGAACAGGATAATTCGGTCATAATACCCGGACTTTCAAATATATTGCCTCAAGGCAAAGTTACGACCAGCGAAGTTTCTTTAACGACGGTTTATGATACTCTAAATAACCCGATAGTTCCTACGGCGGGAGATATGGATAGTTTCAGAATAAGTTACGCCGGTCCCCCGATAGGCGGCAATGACGATTTCGTCAAATACGTCGCTCAGGCTAACCATTATATACCGCTGTGGTGGGGGACTTCTTTTATGCAGGGCGCGCAGTTAGGTTATATAACTGGAACCAATTCCTCGTATCCCCTGCCTATTTACCAGAGGTTTTTTGTAGGCGGCATAATGAATAACTATCCGCTTTTGGGATTTATGTACGATTCCGTCGGCCCTTCGGAAAACGGGAATATTATAGGCGGAACAAAAATGTTTACCGTTCAGGCAAAATATTTTATACCTATACTGAAAAGAATGAAATTCTACGGATTTTTATGGTGGAATGCCGGCAACGCATGGCTTTCGGGAGATTCGGTGTTTCCGGTCAGTCTTGTTCAGGCGGCGGGTATAGGATTTAATTGGTATTCGCCCTTCGGCCCCATTACGATTACTTACGGCAAAATACTGGGAACGGCTATAAACGGTAATAATCCGACCAGAATACAGTTCAGTCTCGGCGCAGGTATGCCCGGAATTTAAAGTTATTGTTTTTAATTTTAATAAAAAATAAGGAGATTTAATTATGAAAAAAACTATTTTAAATTTAAGTCTTGCCGCTTTTTTAGTATTAGCGGCATCTGTAGTCTTAAGAATATTAAGCCCCGTTAATGCATCGGCAGCCGGTTCGAATATTGCCGTGGTTAATATGCAGAAAGTAATTTCAACGTCTAATCAGGGTAAAGCGGCGCAGAGCAAATTGAAGACTTTAGTTTCCAAATATAATGCAAGACTGCTCGCAATGAGAAAAAAAATTGCGGCAGTTCAGGCAGATTTGAAAAACAACGGATCTATTATGTCTGCAAACGAAAAAGCTAAAAAAACTAAAGAATTTGAAGCGGATATATCTAATTTTACGTCCGAAGAAAAACATGTTCAGGGTATTATGTCTCAAAAGAGATTCGAGCTTTTAAAGGGCATAGTCGATAAAGCTACGACTATTATTAATGCGATAGCAAAAAAAGACGGTTATATTCTGGTCATAGATAGACCGAGCGTTGTATATAGGGCGGCTTCTATAGATATAACGGATGAAGTACTAAACCAAATGAATTCAAAATAATATAATCCCGTTATGCTTTTAAAAGACCTTATTTCAAAGTTATCGGTTAATATTATAGGCGTTTTTCCGGAAAATTTGGAAGTTTCAGGCATAGGCTCCCTGCGGGCGGCTAAAAACGACGAGATTTCTTTCGTTGCAAGCGTCAAATACGCCAAGCAGCTTTTCGAAACCAAAGCTTGCGCAGTAATAATGGATTACGAATCTTTAAAATCGGAACTTCCTTCCGATTTTAACTTTGTCATACTGAATTCTAAAAATCCTTATCTGTCGTTTGCAGAGGCTACGCAAATATTTAAAGAAGCTTCTATAGAGAAAACCGGCGGATATGACAATTTTGAGGGTCTTTATTTTATAAGTAAAACTTCCGTTAAAGGAAAAGAAACGATGATTTTTCCGGGAGCTTTTATCGACGAAGGCTGTTCTATAGGCGATAATTGCAAAATTATGTCTAATTCGGCTATAGGCAAAAACGTAGTAATAGGCAATAACGTTATTATATATCCAAACGTTACCGTTTACGATAATTCTAAAATAGGCAGCGGGTGTATCATTCATGCCGGGTCGGTAGTAGGCAGCGACGGTTTCGGATACGCAAGAGGCAAAGCCGGTTACGTTAAAATAATTCATTCCGGATATGCCGAACTTGAGGATAACGTCGAAATCGGAGCAAACGTAACCATAGACAGAGGGGCGGTCGATTTTACAAGAATAGGCGCAGGAACTAAAATAGACAATCTGGTACAGGTCGCGCATAACGTGATTATAGGCAAAAACTGCGTAATTGCCGCACAAACCGGTATAGCCGGCAGTTCCGAAATAGGAGATAACGTTACTATGGGGGGGCAGGTAGGTATAGCAGGGCATATTTCAATAAAGAATAATGTTACGATAGCGGCGCAATCGGGGGTGTCTAATAACGTAAAAGACAATGAAATAGTAGCAGGTTCACCGGCTTTTTCAATAAAAGAATGGCGAAACTCCGTCGTGCTTTTTAAAAAACTTCCCGAGCTGTTTAAAAAGATAAAAGAAATGTCTAAAATAAAGGATTAACTAAAATGGACAAAGAAGAGAGGGAAGATTTAAAAGACGGCGAAATAATAGGTATAAGAGAAATTTTAAATCTGCTTCCGCACAGGTATCCTTTTTTAATGATAGATAAAGTCGTTTCTTTAGAAAAAGGGAAATCTATTATCGCAGTTAAAAATACTACAATTAATGAACCATTTTTTCAGGGACATTTCCCTAATTATCCTGTTATGCCGGGAGTTCTTATTCTTGAGGCGCTTGCTCAGGCAGGAGGCATACTTGCTTATAAAACCGAAGAAGACGATGATTTAAGAGATAAACTAACTTATTTTATGGGCATAGACAAGGCAAGGTTTAGAAAACCGATATTTCCGGGATGTTCAATTTTTTTAAAAGTAAAACTCATTAAAAAAAAGCAATTCGTATGGGTTTTTGCAGGAAGAGCGGAGGTAGAAGGAAAACTTTGCGCCGAAGCAGAACTTATGGCAACTTTTATGCCGAAACATAATTCCGAAGAATAATAATCTGCGTACATATAATTCGGTAATAAAAATTTATGATTGATAAAACCGCTATAATTTATCCGGGAGCCGAGATTGACGAATCGACCGAAGTCGGTCCTTACAGCATTATAAAAGGCGGGGTAAAAATCGGGAAAGATAATCAAATTGCATCGCATGTGGTCATCGAAGGAAACACGAGCATTGGCAACGGTAATAAAATATTTCAATTTGCTTCTATAGGGTCGGTCCCCCAGGACCTTAAATATAAAGGAGAAGATACAAAACTTATTATAGGCGATAATAACATAATAAGGGAATATGTTACTATGAATCCCGGCACGATTACCGGAAACGGCATTACCGCGGTAGGCGATTCCAACCTGTTTATGATGCACGTGCATATCGCTCACGACTGCATAATAGGGAATAGGAATATTTTGGCTAACAACGCGACTTTAGCGGGGCATATCGAGATTCAGGATTATGTTATACTCGGCGGTCTTTGCGCGATACACCAGTTCGTGCGGATAGGCGAATCCGCTCTTATTGCCGGCGGTTCGATGGTTGTTCAGGATATTCCTCCTTATCTTGTAGCATCGGGAGACAGGGCGAAAATCTATGGAATTAACAGAATAGGACTTGAAAGGAGAGGTTTTACCAAAGAAGAGATAGAAAAAATAAAAAATGCCTATAAGATTTTATACAGGTCTAAAGCTACCGTTAAAATTGCGATAGGACGGATAGAAGAAGAATTAGGCAAAACCGATAAAATAGAGAAATTTATATCTTTTATTTCGGATTCAAAAAGGGGCATCACCAGATAACATCAATAGAGATGGAAAGTAAAAATATAGGCATTATTGCCGGTTACGGAGAATTTCCGTTAATTTATATAAACGAATTAAAATCCGCGGGTTATTCCGTAAAAGTCTGCGCAATAGAAGAAGAAGCGGATAAATCGCTTTCCGAATGCGCCGATTCGATTATCTACATAAGCGTAGGACAGCTTGGCAAATTGGTAAATTTTTTTAAATCGGAGGGCGTCAGGGAAGTAATAATGGCGGGAAAAGTCCGCAAGACCTTGATGTTTAAAAAAATCAAACCCGATATAAAAGCCATTACTCTTTTTTTATCTCTTAAAGATAAAAAAGACGATACTATCTTAAACGCTATATGTAAATTTTTGGAAAAAGAAGGAATAACTATAATTCCTCAAACTAAGTATATTTCTTCGGTTTTTTTGCCTGCGGGCGTCGTATCTAAAAGAATTCCTACCAAAAAAGAGATGGAAGATATAGAATTCGGAAAAAAAACCGCACTCCTAATCGCAGGAGCGGATATCGGACAGACTGCCGTAATTAAAGATAAATCGGTAATGTCCCTTGAAGCTATAGAAGGGACCGATGAAGCGATAATAAGGGGCGGAAAACTCGCAAACGGCGGAGCCGTAGTCGTAAAAGTAAACAAGCCTGAACAAGATTTGAGATTCGACGTTCCGGCAGTGGGGCTTGATACCGTAGAAGCAATTATTTCGGTGAATGCATCGTGTTTAGCTTTTGAGTCTAATACCATAGTTCTGCGCAAAGAAGAATTTATTAAAAGAGCCGACTCGGCTTCAATTGCCGTATATGTTTTTTAATATAACCTTAAACCGCATTATATGCCGAAAGTACTAGTAATTTCCGGAGAACCCTCCGGAGACGTATTTGCCGGCGGTTTGATATCGTCGTTAAGAAAACTCGACAAAAACATTTATTTTTATGCAATGGGAGGAAAAAACTGTGCCGATGCAGGGGCAGAGTTAATTGCGGATATTAAAGAATTATCGGTTATGGGTTTTACCGAAGTTCTTTTTAAATTAAAAACTATAAAAAATGTATTAAATAAAGTTTTTGAATGGATTGAGATAAATAAACCTAAAGCAATTATTCTCGTTGATTTTCCGTCCTTTAATTTTAAAATAGCAAAATTTGCATATAAATTAAAAATTCCGACCGTATATTTTATACCCCCTAAAATATGGGCTTCGAGATACGGCAGAATAAGTTTCATTAAAAAATAGAT
>DAHWHJ010000041.1:0-24663 GCA_027335745.1 bacterium
ATAAAAAAAATAATGATAAAATTATTTATCCCGAAACCGTAAGTATCTATTTTGACGGTTTAAAAATAACTAAAGATATAATTAATGAATTAGAAAGCGGTTTTAATTTCGGCAGAAAAACTTCCTCTGCGGCTAATTTTGCGCGGGATATAGTCAATGAGCCTGGAAACGTCGTTACTCCTGAACATTTAGCCGGCATTGCGAGAGAGATATCTGCCGAAAATAATATAGAATGCGAAATATTGAACGAAAAAGAAATTTTAAAAAAAGGAATGAACGCTTTTTATGGCGTAGGTCAGGGGTCGAAGAATCCTCCAAGATTCATTCATTTTACTTATAAGCCTCAAAGCAGTTCAAAAAATAAAAAAAATAAAAAAATTGCAATTATCGGAAAAGGAATAACATTCGACAGCGGAGGACTTTCCCTTAAACCGGCGGATTTTATGACTACTATGAAGTCGGATAAGTCGGGAGCCTGTGCAGTTCTGGGGGTAATGAAGTATATAAAAGATTTTGATATAAATTTAGAAGTCCACGGTATTATCGCCGCATGCGAAAATATGCCGGACGGAGGCGCGCAGAGACCGGACGACGTAGTCAAAGCTCTTAACGGGAAAACTATCGAGATAGACAATACCGATGCGGAAGGCAGGCTTACTCTGGCGGATGCTTTAGCCTTTGCGTCTAATCTCGGAGTGGACGAAATAATAGACCTTGCGACTTTAACCGGAGCATGCGTTGTTGCGCTTGGAGAATATACCTCAGGCGTTATGGGTAACGATAAAGATTTAATAAATAATATTATATCCGTAAGCCAAATTTCCGGCGAAAGAATGTGGGAACTGCCTTTCGACGACAATATGAAAGAGAAGCTGTCGAGTCCCATAGCGGATTTAAAAAACGTAGGAAACAGATATGGAGGAGCTATTACGGCAGGAATGTTTCTCGAGGAATTCGTGTCCGATAAAATTAAATGGTGCCATATAGACATAGCCGGTCCTGCCTTTACTAAAACAGGTTTTGGTTATAATCCTAAAGGCGGCACTGGAGTTGGAGCCAGAACCTTGCTCTATTATTTGAATCAGCATAAAATCTAACGGCAATATTTTTTCTTGATTAAGCCATTTTCGTATGATATATTTCATATTAGGAAATTTTTAATTAATAAAAAATTATAAAATTCTAAGGAGTTTTCTTGAATTCTTTTCTGCCTATTCTTATAATGCTCATCGTGGCAATTTTATTTGCGGTTCTTACTATTGTAGTTTCTAACTTTATAGGAAAAAAAACTTTTGAAACCGGAAAGTTAAAGGCTTACGAATGCGGCGTAGAGCCCTCCGGCGAACCGCATATAAGATTCGATATTAAGTTTTATCTTATTGCCATTTTTTTTCTTCTGTTCGATATAGAAGCTCTTTTTTTATTTCCTTGGGCGGTAGTTTTTTCTAAATTAGGATTTTTGGGTTTTATCGAAATGTTCTTTTTTATTATAATATTAGTTTTAGGTTTAATGTATATCTGGCTTAAGGGAGCGCTCAAATGGGAATAGAAGAGCATTTAGGCGATAATATCATTACCGCATCTTTAGATAAAATAGTTTCATGGGGCAGAAAATGGTCTATATGGCCTGCAACCTTTGGACTGGCATGTTGTGCGATTGAAATGATGACTGTTGCCTCTTCTAGATACGATTTCGACAGGTTGGGATTAATATTCAGGTCAAGCCCGAGGCAGGCGGATTTAATTATCGTTTCCGGCAGGGTATCATATAAAATGGCTCCCATGGTGAAAAGAATTTATGACCAAATGCCTAATCCAAAGTGGGTCATTGCAATGGGCGACTGCGCATCGTCTGGAGGACTTTTTAATGTTTACAGCATAGTTCAAGGAGTCGATAGAATAATTCCCGTAGATGTTTATGTACCCGGTTGTCCTCCGAGACCGGAAGCCTTGATTTACGGCATAGTTAAGCTTCAGGAAAAGATAGAAAAAGGAACTATAAAAAACGAAGAACCGCCTAAACTTATAATATAGATTAAATACTTTATTAATATGGACGTAATGTTTGCATTAACGGTTATAAAAGAATCTAAACCTCAATCTATCATTTCGACGGATACTATTAACGGCGATACCCACATAAGGATTAAAAAAGAAGATTTAATAGAATTTGCTTCCTTTTTAAAAACGGATTCCCGATTAGAGTTTGATATGCTGTCCGATTTATTTGCCGTCGATTATCCGAAAAAACCGGAAAGAATAGAAGTAATTTATAATTTTTATTCGGTAAAAAATAACTTCAGGGTTTTTGTTAAGGTCGGAAGTAAAGCCGATGAATCGGAATATCCGAGTTTAACGTCTATTTTTAATTCGGCAGACTGGTTTGAAAGAGAAGTATATGATATGTTCGGCTTGAAATTTAAAAACCACCCTGATTTAAAAAGAATATTAAATCCGGACGACTGGGAAGGATACCCACTCCTTAAAGATTATCCTTTAAGAAAAAGACCGGAACCGGAAGAAATTAAAATGGATGCCCCTGGATATATAGAGTTGGAAAAAATATAATAATCTTAAGAGTATTTATTTAATGTTCGAATATAAAGATTTTCTTATAGAAACGGATAAGTTTGCATTAAATATCGGACCTTCTCATCCTGCCACCCACGGAGTTCTCAGGGTTTTAGTCCAACTTGACGGAGAAACCGTCATCCATACAGAGCCTATAATAGGCTATCTGCATACCAGCATGGAAAAATTTGCAGAATTTAGAACATACCATCAGGCGGAAACCATTACCGACAGAATGGATTATGTTTCCGCAGCTTCGAATAATCTTGGATATATTCTTACGGTGGAAAAACTCTGCGGGGTTAAAGCTCCTAAAAGAGCCGAATATATAAGAGTTATACTTGCCGAATTAACAAGAATAAGTTCGCATCTAGTATGGCTTGCGACGCATGCCGTAGATATAGGCGCGTTGACCGAGTTTTTATACTGTTTTCGCGAAAGAGAACTCATATTAGACATAATAGAAACGGTTACGGGAGCAAGGATGACCCCGTCCTTTTTTCGCGTAGGCGGTCTTGCAATGGACGCGCATAAAGATTTTTTCGATAAAACAAGAAGTTTTATTAAAATTTTTCCGGAAAAAATTGGCGAGTATGAAGCGCTTTTGACAAAAAATAAAATATGGTTAGAAAGAACTAAAAATTTAGGAATAATTTCTGCCGAAGATGCCATAAGTTTTGCATTAACCGGCCCGTCGCTCAGGGGAAGCGGAGTAAAATACGACGTCAGAAAAGCAAATCCCTACTCGCGCTATGAAGATTTCGATTTTGAAATTCCGATTGGAGAAACGGGCGACGTTTACGACAGATACTTAGTTAGAATCGAAGAAATGCGCCAAAGCATTAAAATCATTTCCCAGGCTGTAGAGAATGTTCCGGAGGGGGAATATTTAAGCTATGACGAATACCCGCATTACGTTATCCCTCCCAAGAAGAGGGCATTAACGACTATGGAAGGGATGATTTTTAATTTTAAATACGGAATGGAAGGTATAAAGCCTCCTAAAGGAGAGGCTTACGTTTCCATAGAAAATCCTAGGGGAGAATTAGGCTTTTATATGGTATCGGACGGTTCGGGTTTTCCATACAGAATGAGAGTCAGACCGCCGTCGTTCTGCAATATAAGCGCTTTAAATAAAATGGTTAAAGGACATCTGGTAGCAGATTTAATAGCTATTATGGGGAGCGTGGATATATTATTGGGCGAAGTGGACAGATAAGATAAATTTAATTATATTTTAATTTCACTTATTATGAAAATTATAGATAAAATCGGTTCAAAATTAGACGTTTCGTTTTTTAAGAGGTCTGGACATTCCGAGATTTCTTCCATACTCAGTTGGAAAGGTATAGTTTTACTCGACGATGAGGATAACAAGATTGACTTGGCACGTTGTTATATGCAGGAACTACAAAAGACGTCCTGCGGGGTCTGCATACCCTGTACCGTCGGAACTGCGGTAGCTTCCGATATTCTTGAGAATATCTGCAACGGCCGCGCTATTTTAGAAGATATCGACAGATTAAAGAAACAGTGCGAGTGGATTATGTCTTCTTCCAAATGTGCCGTAGGAACAATATGTCCGTCAGTAGTTATAGAATTGTTGGATAATTTCTATGAAGATTTCGAAAAGGCGATAATAAACAAACAAACCATAGAAAAAGGAGATTATATAACGAAGGTTACGGCTCCGTGTATTAACGGCTGTCCTTCTAAATTAGATATTCCAAACTGGATAGAAAGAGTTAGGGACGGAAGGTTTGAAGATGCGTTGGAATCGGCAAGAAAAAACACTCCGCTTGCGGGTATTCTCGGCAGGACATGTTTTCATCCATGTCAGGATAATTGCCGCAGGGCAAACGTCGACGAATCTATAGAGATTTGTTTAATAAGAAGGTTTGCGGCGGATAACGAGTTTTATACCAATATAAAACCTAAGTTTTCTATTAAAAGTAACGGAATTAAGATTGCGATCGTCGGCTCCGGCCCTGCAGGTTTAAGCTGCGCCTATTATTTAAGGCTTATGGGTTATGAGCCGGTAATATTTGAGGCGTTGCCGGTTTTGGGCGGAATGATGAACGTAGGTATTCCTAAATATAGATTGCCTCAAGAATTTTTAGATAAAGAATTAGGTTATATATTTTCAACCGGAATCAATTATAAATTAAATCAAAGACTCGGCGTCGATTTTACCATAAAGGATCTTTTTGACCAAGATTTTAAAGCGGTTTTTCTTGCCGTCGGCGCCCATAAGGGGCAAAATATAGGTTTACAGGGCGAAAACGACAATCTTAAAGGTTTTTATGAAGGCGTTAAATTTTTAAGGGACGTTTCTCTCGGTAATAAAATAGAAATCGGCAAAAAAGTTATTATCGAAGGCGGCGGAAACGTTGCTATAGATTGCTGCAGGACTGCGATAAGATTAGGATTTAAAGAAGTTATCGTGGTATATAGAAGATCGAGGCATGAAATGCCCGCTGCCCAGTATGAAATAGATACGGCTATAAAAGAAGGCGTTACATTTGAATTTTTAACGAATCCGGTAAGCATTATTCAGGAAAACGGAGAGGTAAAAGGCGTACGATGCAGAAAAATGAAGTTGGGAGAACCGGATGCGAGCGGCAGAAGAAGCCCCGTGGAAGTTCAGGATTCCGATTTCGATATAGAATGCGATTCGTTTATTATGGCGGTAGGACAGGTTCCGGATCTGGATTTCTTAAAAGATACGCCGCAGATTAAAACCGATAAAAATAAAATTATAATAGCAGATAAGTTTACTCATATGACCGATATGCCCGGAGTTTTTGCGGGCGGAGACGTATTTACCGGGCCGATTAGCATAGTAGATTCTAACCGCGACGGCAAAAATGCGGCAAGAAGGATAGACCAATATATAAGAACCGGTTCTTTTGAGGCTACGGACGATTGCCTGTTTGAATATTTTTTGGAAGAAACAGGCGTTTACGATAAAAACGAAATAATAGATTATACCGATTTTCCCGCAGGAAATCCCGCGGCTAAGCAGGTCGAAGAAAACATTGCCAAACGCATAAAAAATTTTAACGAGGTTGACAAAGGGTTAACCGCCGACGATGTAGTTTACGAAGCGACGAGGTGCATGAGATGTTATTTTCTTATGCTTGTTAAGTTTAAAAAGGATTAAAAAATAAATGGATATAGAGATTACTATTAACGGAAAAAAAATAATTACCCAATCGGGTATTACCATTCTCGAAGCGGCGGCACAAAACGGAATAAGAATCCCGGTGCTTTGTTATTTGAGAAGGTTAAGGCCTATCGGCTCCTGCAGAGTCTGCGTCGTCGAAGTCGAAGGAATTAAAAATCCGATTCCTTCGTGTGTTGCCAGAGTTAAGGAAGGGTATAAAATTACGACGGACACCGAAAGAGTTTGGAAGATTAGAAAGGAAGTAATTTCACATCTTCTGTTGGACCATCCCTTAGATTGTCCGGTTTGCGATAAATCGGGCGAATGTCTTCTGCAGGATCTTACGTTTGAATTCGGTATCACGACTCAGAAAAACCAAAAAGTCTTTCCCGACAGAACAAAAATTTTTAAAAGCGATTTAATAGAATACCATGCCACGCGATGCGTTTTGTGTTCGAGATGCATAAGAGTATGCACCGATATGTACGGGAATCCTTTTTACGAAATTAAAAATAAAGGAGATAACGGATATATAGGTTTGCGGCATGAGGATAAATTAGAATTAGGCGTCGTTTCTTCGGAACATTGCGGCTTTGAAGGAATTAAGCTTGACTTCGATTATTTAGATTGTTATTACTGCGGAAACTGCATCGAAGTTTGTCCTGTAGGCGCTCTTATTTCAAAACCTTCAAAGTTTAAAGAAAGATACTGGATGGAAAATCCTTTTTCATCCGTTTGCGATAAATGTTCCGCCGCCTGCAGGGTTGAATATTACAGATATGCCAAAGAGGAATCTTTGGTGAGAACGGCCGCTTTATTCGGCGGATATTTATGTAAAAAAGGCTTTTTTTATGAAGGTATCGGAAAAGATAATGGATATTATATTTCTTCGCCTTATATTAAAAAGAAATCTGCGCCGGAAGCGGTTTCACTTGAAAATGCCCTAAACGAATTTACCATAAGGATAAAAAATATGTCAGAAGAAGGCGGAATGAATAACACGGCAGTTTTAGTTTCTCCTAATGTTTCCATAAATGACGGTTTTGTTATAAATGAATTTATTAGAAATATTTTAAAGCCGGCATATTTCGATATTTCGGAGCCGGAATTTTACAGAACTAATTTTAATAAATTTAAATCCGTATTTAAGGGTGAAGAAATTTTTGATATTAAAACTATTGAAAACTCCGAAGTCGTGCTTTATATCGGAAGCATCGAAGACGAGATCCCTTATGCGGCGTATAATATAATGAAAACTCGCAGGGAACAGGGCGCTAAATTATTATTTATAAATACCAAAAATAATTCTACTCATCATTTGACGAGGTTCGAAGATATCGCGTGCGTAAAAAAAGACATAGGTTTATCTTTATTAAACGGTTATTTTAAAACTTTGCGCAATGTTTTTTACGAAAAAGGACTTAAAAAAAACGATGAAGTAGTTGAAAGCATACTTAATGCCGATTGCATTTCTATTATACTGGGCGACGATCTTTTATCTTCATACGATATGGGCGACGATATTTTAATATTAAGAGAGATAGTCGAGTTTTTAAGAGACCAACAGAAAATATTATATATTTACCCGCTCATTAAACCTTTTAATCATAGAGGGCTTATAAGCGCCGGAATTAATCCGGAGGGCGGGGTTTTAGGTTTCGATTCGATAAATTCCGGATTAAAGAGCGGTAAAATTAAAAATATGATATATATAGGCGACGTATTTAACGATCCGGCGTCTAAAGATATAATTAAGTATGCATCCGATATGGAATTTTTAGCCGTCTTTTCGTCTAAAACAAGCATTCTTTCGACAATGGCTGATATTGTTATTCCCGTTAAAGACTTTCTTGAAAACAGAGGGTCTTTTTACGAAAATTTTGAAGGCAAAATTATTAACATAAATAACGAGTTTAATTTGGGAGAATATAGATATGAAATTATTCCTCTTTTGATTGATATTTCAGGCAGGCTCGGATATTCTTTCAATTATATACAAGAAGAAATGTCCCATTATATTGATTCAATAAAGACAAAAGATATGATATATTATAATAAAATTAAATCCAGAAGCATATTTTATTATAACGATAAATCAAAGAAATTTTATTAAAATTATAAAATTATAAAGACACCGTATATATGTTATTCGTACTTATTACAGATATTATTAAAATTTTAATCGTTTTTGCGGGTCTACTTATGTCTGCCGCTTATCTTACTCTTTTAGAACGCAAAATAGCCGCAAGAATACAAAATAGAATGGGTCCGATGGAAGCCGGATTTCACGGATTACTACAGCCCATAGCCGACGGAATAAAATTATTTTTTAAAGAGGATATTATACCTGAAGGAGCTAATAAATTCTTATTTCTTTTGGCTCCGGTAATAGTCGTTATTCCCGCGCTGACGACTTTTGCCGTTATACCTTTCGGCGCTCCGGTAAAAATTATGGGACATATCGTTCCTCTTCAAATTGCCGACGTAAACATAGGAATACTTTTTATTCTGGCGTTAACTTCTCTGGGCGTTTATGGAGTGGTTCTGGGAGGATGGGCGTCTAACAGCAAATATTCTTTACTCGGCGCTATAAGGACTGCCGCGCAGATGATTAGTTATGAAGTTGCCCTTGTTCTTTCCATCGTCGGCATAATAATGATAGCGGGAGATTTAAGCCTTGCGAAAATAGTTTCCGAACAATCGCATATGTGGTTTATAGTATATCAACCGATAGGATTTATAATTTATCTTATAGCATCCACCGCTGAAATGAACAGGGTGCCGTTTGATTTAGGGGAAGCGGAAGGAGAACTTGTCGCAGGTTTTCATACCGAATATTCCAGTATGGAGTTTGCTTTTTATTTTATCGGCGAATATGCCCAAATGGTCGTAAACAGCGCCGTAATAGTTACTTTGTTCTTGGGAGGCTGGCAGGGACCGTTTCTTCCGTCCGTTTTATGGTTTTTAATTAAAGTTTTTTTTGTAATACTAATATATCTATGGCTCAGATGGACTTATCCGAGGCTCAGGTATGACGAGCTTATGGATTTAGGATGGAAATTTTTATTGCCGTTAGCTTTAGCCAATATTATAGTTACCGGTTTTATAATGATTTTACTCAAGGGGTGAAATACGGGTAATATATGAATACCGAAAAACAGGAAAATTCTATTATAGAAATATCGAAAAATCTTTTGATAGGACTAAAAACGACCGTTAAAACTTTTTTTCGCAAACCGGTAACGTTTCAATATCCGAAAGAAAAGCTCGTAATAGCCGAAAGGTTCAGGGCATTCCCTCATCTTAACGTTTTCGGGGACGGTTCTTTAAGGTGCGTAGCATGTTTTTTATGCCAAACCGTATGTCCGTCGGAAGCCATTAAAATAAAGTCCGGTTATGTCGATTACGGAATTCAACATGAGCTTACCGAAAGGCAAAAGCATAATCACAGTCTAGATAATATTAAAGTCGGAACTTTTAACGATGGAAGAAGGCACCCTTCTTCATTTGAAATAGACCTGTTGAGATGCATCTGCTGTGGATACTGCGAAGAAATTTGTCCCGAAGAAGCTATAACTATGGGCAGCGACTACGAAGTCGCTTTTTATACGCGGGACGAGGGGATTTACGGAATAGAAAAATTAATCAAATCAAGGTAAATTTAAGATAAAGAGGATAATTTTGGAAATGCTTTTTTATATTTTTTCGTTTATTGCAATCTTTTCTGCTTTAATGGTCGTCGCAATGAGAAATCCGCTGACGTCCGCGCTTTATCTGATTTTATGCTTTTTTGCTCTTGCCGGTTTTTACGTAATGTTAGACATGCAGTTTTTAGCGGCTATGCAGATACTTGTTTATGCCGGAGCTATAATGGTCCTTGTCGTTTTAGTTATAATGCTGCTAAATATTTCAAACATAAAAAATATGAAATCGGATCTACATCAAAAAATTATCGGCGTGTTAATTTCTTTAATTTTATTTATTGAGATTATTTTTTATATTTCCAACGGAGTTCCAAAAAAATCGACCGGTATTTTTACCGAAGCCCTAATTAGAAAAGTTGGAAATACCCAGTTTATAGGAGAATTTTTATTTACCAAGTATATGCTGCCTTTCGAGATTGCTTCAATTCTTTTATTAGTTGCAATAATCGGAGCTTATTTATTTGCGAAGAAGAAATATTAATTATCGGGTAATAAACTTATGAACAGTTATTTGATAGTAGCAAGTATTATTTTCTGCATAGGCGCTCTCGGAGTGATGATAAGAAAAAATTTAATAGTCATTTTTATGAGTTTGGAACTTATGTTTAATGCTGCTAATTTAGGATTTGTCGCAGTGTCTAATCGTCTAAATCTTATTTCGGGAGATATATTTGTAATTTTTGTTATAGTCGTAGCCGCGGCGGAGGCGGCAATAGCTCTGAGTATTGCGATTGCTTTTTACAGAGAAAAAGGAACGGTAGATATCGATAAGGCAAACGAATTGAAAAATTAAAATTAAGGATAATTATTTAAAATGGATTTTAAAATATTAATTACATGGTTGATCCCTTTATTTCCGTTTTCAGGCTGGCTGTTATGGGGTTTATTTGGAAAATATTTTAAAGGTTTATCGGGATATATCGCCAGCGGTTTCGTAGCCGTATCTTTTATTTTATCGGTCATTCTTTTTTTTATAGTTGCCTATTCTCATGGATTTACCGATACTCTTTATCCCTGGGTATATGCCGGAATATTTAAAGTAGGGGTATCTGCAGTAATAGACAGGCTTTCGGTAATTATGCTGGTAATGGTTACCGGAGTCAGCATGCTCGTCCATATATATTCTATCGGATATATGCAGGGGGACAAAGGTTTTTCGAGATATTTCTCATTTTTGAACCTTTTCGTTTTTTCTATGATAATGCTTGTAATTGCTAATAATCTTCTGCTCCTCTATGTATTTTGGGAGGCAGTAGGCTTTTGTTCTTATATTTTAATAGGATTCTGGTATGAAAAAAAATCTGCCTCCGATGCGGGAAAAAAAGCATTTATCGTTAACAGAATAGGAGACTTTGGTTTTGCCGTAGGAATTTTTCTTTTATTCGTAACGACTAAAACGCTTAACTATGAAACGGTGTTTACGGCTATCCCGTCTATACCCGCCTATACTACTACAATTATTGCCTTGCTTTTATTTGCCGGAGCGGTCGGAAAATCGGCGCAGTTTCCCTTGCATATATGGCTGCCGGATGCAATGGAAGGCCCTACTCCCGTCAGCGCTCTTATACATGCGGCGACGATGGTTACTGCCGGAGTATATATGATTGCAAGATTTCATGTTATATTTTCTTATTCGCCGGAAGCTTCCGAAGTTGTGCTTGCTGTAGGAACGTTTACTGCATTCTTTGCCGCGTTCATAGCGCTTACGCAGTTTGATATCAAAAGAATTATCGCATATTCTACGATAAGCCAGTTGGGATATATGTTTATGGCAGTAGGAATAGGTTCTTATACCGCAGGAATTTTTCACTTGATTTCCCATGCTGTTTTTAAAGGACTGCTATTTTTAACTGCCGGAAGCGTAATGCACGGACTTTCGGGAGAGCTGGATTTAAGAAAAATGGGCGGGCTTTATTCAAAAATGAAAACTACCGCCGTTACATTTATAGTCGGCGGGCTTGCTCTATCCGGCATACCCCCGTTTTCAGGTTTTTTTTCGAAAGATGCCATACTTGCGGATATTTATAATAAAGGCTTTTATTTTGCATGGGCAGTGGGGGAATTAACCGCATTAATGACGGCTTTTTATATTTTTAGATTAATATTTCTGGCATTTTTTTCCGAATCAAAAATTGAAGCGGGTAAGCATGTCCACGAATCTCCGAAAATTATGACTATTCCTATGATAATACTGGCTTCGTTTGCCGTTATAATCGGCTTTTTGGGCATACCGCCATTTAATCATTCCATATTTTACGGTTTTTTACATACCGATTTTAAAACTGCGGCAGTTTTTGCGCCGGCAGTAAATAACGCTCCATGGTATATTTTGAGTTTAATATCTGTCCTAATGGGATTATTCGGCATATATATAGCATATATTTTATATATTAAAAAAGCTCTAAATCCTGAAAAAATTAAATCCCTGTTTAAACCTATTTATGCATTATCTTATAATAAAGTCTACATAGACGAAATATATAATTTTTTAATAGTAAAACCTTTGTACGCATTTTTTGATTTCCTATGGAAAGTAATAGACGTTAAAGTTATTGACGGCGCGGTGAACGGGGTAGCTTCCGCATTTGCCGGTTTTTCGGTCAAAGCGAGAAGAATTCAAAACGGAATGTTGATGAGCTATATTTTAACGCTTTCGATAGGTGTAGCGGCTCTTCTCTTCTATTATTTTATTAGATAAATTTGAACCTAAGGGATATAATTATATGGATTTTTTTATAAAACATCTGCTTTCGATATTGATTTTTTTCCCCGTTTTTTCTATTTTTTTGTTGCTTCCGGTAAATAAAAAGAACGAGGGTATATTAAGAAACCTTTCTACTTTCTTATCCTTAGTAGAGCTTATTTTTTCGCTTTATCTCTTTGCTTATTTTAAGCAGAATACTTATAAATTTCAGTTTGTTGAAAAATACAACTGGATTCCCTCCTTTGGTGCATCATACTTCTTAGGAATCGACGGAGTAAGTCTTTTTTTAATTTTATTGACTACGCTTTTGACGTTTGTTTCTTTATTATCAAGCTATAGATATATAAAAGAACATGTTAAGGAATTTGTTATTTTGATGCTTTTGCTGGAAACGTTTATGATAGGAACTTTTGCGGCGCTTGACGTCCTGTTGTTTTATCTTTTCTGGGAATTTATGCTTATACCTATGTATTTTATTATAGGCATGTGGGGAACGGGGAAGAAGGTTTATTCAGCGGTCAAGTTTGTCCTTTATACTCTTTCCGGCTCTTTAATTATGCTTTTCGGTCTAATTTATATATTTATAATGCATTATAACCAGACCGGAAATTTTACGTTTAATATATTAAGACTGTATAATACGCATATTTCAAGCAGTCTTCAGATAATATTATTTATTGCTTTATTTTTAGGTTTCGCTATAAAAATACCTCTTTTCCCGTTTCATACATGGCTTCCCGATGCCCATACCGAAGCTCCTACCGCAGGCAGCGTCATACTTGCCGGTGTTTTATTGAAATTCGGCGTTTACGGCTTTTTTAGATTTGCCATGCCTCTTTTACCTGAAGCCGCTTTTACGCTTGCCCCGTTTGTAATTATTCTTGGAGTTATAGGAATACTTTACGGCGCTTTTGTTTCGATAGTGCAGAAAGATTTAAAAAGATTAGTCGCCTTTTCGAGCGTTTCGCATATGGGTTTTATAATGTTAGGATTGTTTGCAATGTCCGTAATAAGTATAAACGGCGCGGTTTTGCAACTTTTAAATCATGGAATTGCCACTGGTGCGCTATTTTTGTTCGTCGGAATGCTTTACGAAAGAATGCACACCAGGCAGATTAAAGATTTTGGCGGTATCGCAAAAAAAGCTCCGGTGCTTACGGCGCTTTTTATGATATCGGTTCTGGCATCCGCAGGGCTTCCGGGATTGAACGGATTTATAGGAGAATTTTTAATATTAATCGGTTCGTTCCATAGTTATCCCGTTTTAACGATTGTCGCTACAAGCGGCATTATTTTTGCAGCCGTTTATTTATTATGGATGTTTCAGAGAGTCATGTTTCAGGACATTACGAATCCTGAGGCAGAAAACTTCGAAGATATGAATTTAAGGGAAATCATTACGGTTTTACCCTTGATTATCCTGATGTTTTTAATTGGATTTTATCCTATGCCTTTTTTGGAAAGAATCGACCCTACCGTTTTACATTTTGTTTCCATGATGAATCATCATAATGTCGTTTATAACGCAGTTAAATTAAAGACGGGGTTGTCCAATGCATAATGCGCCTTCTATATATGGATTGAATTTCTTAGAAAAAAGCATGCTCAGTATAATACCGGAAGCCGTAATTATAATATTTGCTTTTTTGGTTCTTTTTTTTGCATTTTTTGAAAAACTTGCGAAAAGAAAAAACTCTTACTATCTTTCTTTAATAGGCATAGTTTTTTCCATTCTATATGTGTTAATGCTTTCCGACAGGAATATGTACGGTTTTTACGGGTCTGTCATTTTTAACGGTTTCGACGTATTTTTGTTTATCGCTATTCTTTTCTCGGGTCTATTTACGGTTTTAATGTCGAAAGATTATATAGAAAATTCCGAGATGCCGGCGCCGGAATATTATAGCCTTGTTCTTTTCGGATTGTCGGCTATGATGTTTTTAGTATCTTCCAATAATTTAATAATGGTATTTTTATCTATAGAATTTATGTCGATATGCGCCTATATACTTACCGGATATATTAAAGGCAGTACAAGAAGCACGGAAGCGGCGCTTAAATATTTCGTATTCGGAACGTATGCATCCGCTTTTTTACTTTTCGGCTCAGTTTTTATTTATGCATCTACCGGACATTTAAACTTGGACGGCATACATTATTTTTTAGAAAATATTTCGTATGTCGGAGGGGTTGACCGCAGCGGCGGCAATGGAATTAAAGTATATATTTCAATCGGATTGATTTTGTTTTTAGTCGGTCTGGCTTTTAAAATGTCGTTATTTCCGTTTCATTCATGGACGCCGGATGTTTACGACGGAGCTCCCACGCCCATAACGAGTTTTATGGCTACCGGAATCAAAATAGCCGCTTTCGCAATTTTTTTAAGGATTTATTCGCTTATTTATAATTTTAACGTAATGAATTTTAACGATATATTATGGCTTCTTGCAGTTTTTTCTATGACATTTGGAAATATAGCCGCGCTTTTATCTTCAAACATAAAAAGACTTCTGGCGTATTCGTCCATAGCTCAGGCTGGTTATATACTTGTCGGTATTATAGGAGGCGGGTTTTACGGCTATTCGGGAACGCTGTTTTATTTGCTCTCATATATTTTTATGACGGCGGGAGCTTTTGCCGTCGTTATTATATTTGAGAATTCAGATTTAATTTCATTAGATATTAAAAGATATTCCGGAATAGGATACAAATATCCATTCATTGCCGCGTCTATGTCGTTTTTTTTACTATCGTTTGCCGGAATACCGGTAACTTCGGGATTTATGGGAAAATTTTACGTATTTTCTTCCGCCGTTAAATCGGGTTATAACTGGTTAGTCGTAATTGCTCTTTTAAACAGCGCTTTTGCCGCATTTTATTATATTAAAATAATCGTTAAAATGTATATGCCCGACAAAGAGCCGGCAGGCGCGTCAATTTCTCGCGGCAAAATAGATGAAGGTTTAATGATTACAATTATAATTTGTTTAATTTTAACGCTTTTAATGGGGATATTTCCTCAAATATTTATAAATTTCGCGAATAATTCAGTATTTTCTTTATGGAGAATATAACTTATTATGCTTCTGCTAAAATTAATTTTTCTCTAAGAATAGGCAGGAAAGAAACGGTGGGTCTCCATAAAATTCATTCCCTTATGAGAAGAATCGGGATAACCGATAAAATTTCCTTTAAGGTTACGGAAGACGGCTATAGGATTAAAGTAATTCCGGGCGCAATTTTAAAAAATAGCGGGATAGAAGTTGGTTTAGAATCGATTTCAAATGAAAACAATATAGTAATAAAAGCAGCAAAAAGTTTTTTTAATAAATTAAATATAGGAGATAAAGCAATAGACGTCCTGATAGAAAAAAACATACCTTTTAATGCCGGACTTGGAGGCGGTTCAAGCGACGGAGCCGGATTATTGCTAAAGTTAAATGAAGTATATAATAATATATTAGACAAAGTTGAATTAAGGAAACTGGCTTTAGAAACCGGTTCGGATATGCCGTTCTTTTTGGAGGAAAGCGATGCTATAGTGTCCGGTTTCGGAGAAAATGTCGAAAAAATTGAAGCCGGCGTATTGCCGAAATATTATATCGTTTTAATTATACCAGATTTTGGAATAAGCACAAAAGACGCATATGCAGATTATGACGATTTTTTGTTGACAAATAATATAAATTATTATAATATTCAATACTTAGGCTTTAAAGATTTAATGTTTGAAAATGATTTTGAAAGCGTAATATTTAAAAAATATCCGATTCTTAAAGAAATTAAAGAATCGTTAAGTTTAAACGGAGCCGAAACGTCTCTTTTATCGGGAAGCGGTTCCGCTATATTTGGCGCATTTAAGAACTTGGCCGACGCAAATTCATATATTGATGAATTGAAATCGTTTCATTTTTATCGCAGAATATGTTTGAGCTATTTAACAGAAACTTTATAAACCATTACTCAATGATTTAACGCGCAGGCGCAAGCCGAGCAATTTATTTTTGGAGGGATTTTGTTATGCAAGTTACCGAAGTTAATGTTTTTCCCGTAGACGAAGAAAAATTAAAAGCTTATGTTACAATTACGTTCGATAACTGTTTTGTAGTCAGAGACCTCAAGATAATCAACGGAAAGGATGGGTTATTCGTAGCAATGCCCAGTAAAAAAAGGAAGGACGGCACCTTTAAAGATACGGCGCATCCTTTAAATAATGAAACAAGGGATATGATAGAATCGGCTGTCCTTGCTGCATATGAAGTTGCTATGAACAGCCCGGAATAATAGAGATAAAGAACCTCTTGTCTTTGTTAAGAAGGTTTAAATTGGGGCGTCGACAAGCGGCAAGTCACAGGATTTTGATTCCTGCATTCGGAGGTTCGAATCCTCCCGCCCCAGCCAGCAGAATGTAAGACGAAAGCAGTAAATAAGATTAACAATGCTGTTGGGTAGGCGATCACGAGCAGGCAAAGCATGCGAGTCATCCTCCCGCCCCAGCCAGCAGAATGTAAGACGAAAGCAGTAAATAAGATTAACAATGCCTCTATTAACAAAAATATGACTAATAAATTAAAATTATTTACCGGAAATTCCAATAAAGAACTGGCGGAAAAGATGGCAGATTATCTCGGCATAGTGCTGGGAGACGCCGAGGTTTACAATTTCAGCGACGGGGAAACTTTTATCAACATCAACGAGAACGTCAGGGGTTGCGATATTTTTCTTATGCAGTCCACATCAAATCCCGTAGATAAAAATCTAATGGAATTGCTTATAATGATAGACGCTATGAAAAGAGCATCCGCAAACAGGATAACCGCCGTCATTCCATATTACGGTTATGCGAGACAGGATAGAAAAACTGCGTCTAGAGTGCCTATAACTGCGAAATTAGTAGCGGATATTATCACGACGGCAGGCGCCGACAGGGTATTATCTATGGATTTGCATGCAGGACAGATACAGGGATTTTTTAATATTCCGGTTGACCATTTATATGCGGCGCCGGTATTGCTTGAATATATAAAAGGAAAGAATTATGATCCGTCAGATATCGTAGTCGTTTCTCCGGATGCCGGAGCGGTTGAAAGGGCAAGGTCTTTTGCAAAACATCTGGGGGCAAATCTTGCTATAATAGATAAAAGAAGGATTAAGGCAAATGTTGCCGAAATAATGACCGTTATCGGCGACGTTAAAAATAAAATAGCTATTATGTTAGACGATATGATAGACACCGCAGGAACTATAACTCAGGGAGCCGCAGCCATTTCCAACAACGGCGCGAGCGAAGTAATAGCAATGGCGACGCACGGAGTTTTATCCGGCGAAGCAATGAGCAAAATAGATAGTTCTCCTATAAAAGAACTTATAATAACCGATACGATTAACCAAAAAGATAGGCAGGGGTTCTCAAGAAAAATTAAAATATTAAGCGTTGCAAATATATTAGGAGAAGCTGTTAAAAGGATTCATGACGAGGATTCGGTCAGTTCGCTTTTCATTTAAATAATTTATATTATAAAATAATAAAACAAAAATAAGAAAAAAGGAGATTTTCATTGGAAATAATTAATTTGAACGTTGAGGCAAGAAAAAAGGAAAGCAATCTTAAAACCTTAAGGCAACAGGGCATTATACCCGGGGTATTATACGGAAAAAAAATCGGTTCGGTCATTATTTTGCTAAACTACAAAGAATTTCTTAAAACTTTTGCAAAAAATTCAATATCCTCATTTGTTAACATAGTAAGCAAAGAAGATAACGTAAACGGTAAAACCGCCGTTATAAAAGAAATCCAGAAAGACCCGGTTACCGATAACATTATTCATATCGATTTGCATGAAATATCGATGGACGAAAAAATAGAAATAGAAGCCGCTGTCCATTTTATCGGTAAACCCGAAGGAGTTAAGCTCGGCGGAATCCTTGAGCCTCTCATGAGGCATATTGCTATAAAGGGCTATCCTAAAGACATAATCGATACTATAAATATCGATGTTTCAGGACTCCAAATCGGAGATATTATACATGTCAGAGATTTGAATTTAAGCGAAAACATCGAGATAATGGCTGAAGAAGATGCAGCCATAGTGACCGTTGCCGAACCGGCGGTTGAAGAAGTTTCTACTGCGGAGGTTACCGCCGCCGAAGGCGAGGCCGCTCCTTCAGCATCTGCCGCGACGCCGACCCAGCAGACTTCTCAGAAAGGTTAAAACTTCTATTTTATTAAAATGCCTGAGGATATATTTATTTTTGGACTTGGAAATCCGGGGCAGGAATACCGGTTTTCCAGACACAATTTTGGTTTTACGGCATTGGACTATTTTTCGGAAGAAAATGATTTTCCACGGTTTATTAATAAAAAAAAATATTTAATTTCCGATAAAATTATATCCGGCAAAAATATATTTTTAATTAAGCCGCTTACTTTTATGAATTTGAGCGGAAAAGCCGTAAAAGAGGCGTTAAATAAGAACGGTGTTTTTAAGATTAGAGAAAACGAAGCTGATTCAAATATTATCTTGATTCATGACGACCTCGACCTTGCCTTTGGAAGTTATAAGATTAAGTTCGGCGGCAGCGGCGGTTCTCATAACGGCGTTAATTCGGTTATAGATTCGATTCATAGTAAAAATTTTATACGCATAAAATTAGGCATTAATTCCACGGAAAGAGCAAAATTTAATACCGGCGCAGACTATGTCCTGTCAAATTTTTCAAAAGACGAAATTAAAATATTACCGGATATTTTAAAAATAATAAATGAGATTTTATTTTCGTTTATATCGGACGGTCTTGCGAAAACTATGAATAATTATAATCAAAGGAATATAAAATAAATATGGGACTTAAATGTGGAATAGTAGGGCTTCCTAATGTAGGAAAATCGACCATATTCAACGCTATCACGTCGGGAGGAGCCGAAGCCAGCAACTATCCGTTTTGCACGATAGAACCAAATATAGGCATAAAGCCTGTAAAAGATAAAAGATTAGAAAAACTGAGGGATATATTTAATCCCGAAAAATTCACCCCTACCTATGTGGAATTTGTCGATATTGCGGGATTAGTAAAGGGTGCGTCGGCAGGCGAAGGGCTTGGAAACAAATTTCTATCCCACATTAGAAACGTCGATTTAATCATACAAGTTATAAGAGTTTTTAAAGAAAGTTCCGTCGTACATGTAGAAGGCGGAATAAATCCGGTAAGAGATCTCGATATTATTAATACCGAACTTGCATTGAGCGATATAGAAATTCTTTCAAAACATCTTCAGAAGCTTGAAAAAATAGCAAGAAGCGGCGACAAATCGGCGGCATTTAACCTCGATTTTTTAAAAAAAATCAATGTCCAGCTTTCCGAAACCGGCGCCATAACCGATAAAGAATTCGGCGAACCGGAAAAAAGCCTTTTGAAATCTTTAGGCATAATATCCGCGAAACCTGCGGTGTATATCCTTAACGTCGATGAAGATATGTTGTCGGAAAATTTTTCAAATAAAGATATAGAAAACATAATGAAAATAGCCGCATCTAAAAATATACCGGTTATAAGATTGTGCGCAAAATTAGAAGAAGAACTCTCCACTCTATGCGACGAAGACAGAGATGTTTTCCTTAAAGATTACGGTCTGGAGTCTTCCGCGTTGGATACCGTCGCTTCCGTTAGTTTCAGGTTGTTAGGTTTAATTTCGTTCTTTACCGCCGGCAAGCAGGAGGTCAGGGCATGGGAGATAAAAAACGGCTGTAAAGCGCCCCAGGCGGCGGGAACGATACATACCGATTTTGAAAAAGGCTTTATAAGGGCGGAAGTTATTTCTTATGACGACTTTATTAAAGCCGGTTCGGAAGCTAATGCCGCAAAAATGGGGCTTCTAAGGCTTGAAGGAAAAGACTACACAGTCAAAGACGGCGATATAATGCATTTCAGGTTTAATGTTTAAATCCCGCGCTTTTAATATAAACGGATATAGTATTTATAATTCCCACCCTCATCATCATTACCGCGTATGCGGCAAGCAAAAGAGCGGCAAGCTTGCCTGCGGCATTGGAGCCTGTTTTTCCGAGGTATTTCAATATCGTCCGAGTATTTTTTAAAACGATATAAACCATTAAGAGATTAATAATAAACGCTATCGTAACTACTAAATATCCATATATGCCCGTAATTATTAAAAGCGTGGTTAAGACCCCCGGACCGACTATTAAAGGTACGCCTATAGGAACTACTCCTAATTCAGACTTGTCTGCGGATGCGTAAAGCTTGGGCTTTTCCGAGAGTAGATTATTGATAGATATTATGAGCAGGAGTATGCCGCCCGCCATTTCAAAATCGTATATCGAAATACCCATAACGTCAAAGAGGGATTTACCGAGCAAAAGAAAACCGATGCCGACGCTAAAGGCCGTAATTAAAGAGTTTTTTCTAATCTGCTTTTCTTCTTTGAGCGAAGTGTCCCTTACGAAGTCTAAATATATAGGAAGCACGCCGAATATATCTATCGCCACGAATAAGGGAATTAAAGCAAGAAATATGTCTTTAGAAAAAATTATAATAATATTCGTCATAGGCTTTTTATCGACTAAATTATTTTAAATAAATGTGTATAGTATTATAATATAATTTCTATGAATAAAAAAAATAAATTTAATATACTCCATATAGACGGCTTTAAAGGCTTCGGCGGAGCGCAAAACGATATAGTTATACTTCTGGAATTTATTAAGAAGTATCATAGCGAAGACTTTAACATCTACGTCATTCATAACAATAACGAAAGATTAAAGACTGAATTGGATAAATTAGATATTCCTAATTTTTCCGTCAAAATGACCAATTTTCTTGATATTTTTTCCGTCCTAAAAATTCGACATTTTCTAAAACGCAACGGCATAGATTTAGTAAATTTTCACTCGTCTTTGGACCATTATTTAGGGGGTATTGCCGCCGTTTCAATTTTTAAAAAAAAGATATTCAAGGTTCTAACGCGGCATGTCGCGTATAAAGTCGATTTTTTAAAAGGATTTTTAATATACAAACTTTTAACGGACAGATTTATAGCTATATCCGATTTTATTAAGAAAGGGCTGATTAATGATATTAAAATCGACCCTCAAAAAATCAAGACTATTTACAGTCCGAGAATTTATAATGAAATATCTTTTTATGAACCTGACAAAGATAACGCAAGAACGGAACTCGGCATTAAACTAGATGAAAAAATGATTTCTCTCATAGGGAGGCTTTCTAAAGAGAAAGGTCACGAGGTATTCATAAATGCGGCAGAACTGATAGTAAAAAAGAGAAACGATATAAAATTCGTTATTATAGGGGAAGGCGAACTCTACGCCCAAATTGTCGATTTAATAGACAAAAAAGGACTTAAGAATTATTTTATCATAAGCGGTTTCAGAGAGAACATAAAAAATTTCATAGCTGCTTCCGATTTAATAGCCGTTCCGTCCGGTCTTGAAGGTATGGGAAGTATTATTATAGAGTCGTGCGCTTTGAAAAAAGCGGTTATCGCATCCGACGTCGGAGGAATTCCCGAAATAATTATGAATAACGAAACAGGGCTTTTATTTAAAAATGAGGATTATGAAGAACTTGCGGATAAAATCATTCATTTGATAGATAAACCGGAGTTAATTGAAAAGCTTGGTTTAAATTGCTATAATGAAGTCGTTAAAAAGTTTGACGCAAAAGATATTGCGCATGAAACAGCCTTATTTTATCTTAATTTATTAATTAGCAAAAATATATGAGAATAAGCGTTTATAGATTATTAAGAAAATTTGCAATAATTATATTTATTTTATTTTTAGCTTACTCGATATTTTTTTCATTTAATATCACAGCTTTTTCCAAACAAAATTTAAAATTTAAACTTATTTCTTTTTTGAAATATTCATCTATAAAACCGGAATTTTTGAAATTTATAGACCTGAACTTTAATACTCTGGTTTCCGATTATTTCTGGTCGCTTTTCGTTCAAGAGGCTTCGTCTTTCAGGCTCGCAAAGATGCATTATCCTTATATGTATAAAATATCGGTTATAACGGTTTCCCTAAACCCTAATTTTAATTATGCTTATCAGGCAGGAGGAACGCTTTTAGGATTGGCGGGCAAGCCGAGAAGAGCTATAAAACTATTAAAAATGGGAATGAACCGGCTTAAAGGGAATTGGAATATACCGTTTCTGATAGCTTTCAACTATTTTTACAGCATAGGAAACTACAAAAAAGCTGCATATTATCTTAAATATGCGGTTAATATGAAAGGCAGCCCCAAATATTTAGAATTTTTATACGCTAAACTTTTGAATAAATCCGGCAGCCTCCAAAAGGCTTTAGGATTTCTTAACGATATGTATAAAAATAATAAAAATCCTTATATAAAGCAGATAATAAAATACAGGATAAACGCAGTAAAGAAAGAGATAGCGTTTAAAAAAGAACATAAAAATTATAAAATTCCTTATTCTTTAAAAATATTTTTACCGAATAAAAACAATGCATCAAGAAGGGGGAAATAATGATTGAATTAAAAAACGTAACTAAATATTTCAGAATAGGTTTTTTTGGAACCAAGAAAAATGCGGTAGAAGATTTTTCCTTAAATATCGAAGAAGGAAAGGTAACCGGATTTTTCGGTCCGAACGGCGCGGGTAAATCTACGACTATCAAGATGATCGTGGGGCTGATTAATCCTTCCGGCGGGCAGGTTAAAATAAACGGCTACGATGCGAAAGATTATAGGGCTAGGCTTAAATTAGGCTATCTCCCGGAAAACCCCAGTTTCCCGCGCGGACTTAAGGGGGTAGAAATTATAAGCTATTATTCCAAGCTGTTAGATGTTAAGGCGGATAAAGATTCTATAAACGAAGCGCTAAAGTTAGCCGGAATTTTTTATGCAAAAAATATCCAGGCACATAAATATTCTAAAGGAATGACCCAGAGACTGGCGCTGGCTATTTCTATTTTAGGAGATCCGGAAATTTTAATTTTCGACGAACCGCTGTCGGGACTTGATCCTATTGGGCGGAAAGAATTTAAGGATATAATATTTAAACTTAAGGAAAGAAAAAAAACAATATTTTTCTCATCCCACGTGCTGGCGGACAGCAAAGAACTGTGCGACAAGATTGCGGTTCTCGTGAACGGCAGATTAATAAAAAATGAAGACGTCGCAGGTATCGAAAAAGAGGCGGAAGATTATGCGGAAGAGAAAAAAGATTATCATTTAACAGGGGAATACAGCACTCCTTTAGAAATCTATCTTTATGATTTAATGCTTAAAAATAAGAAAAATTAACGGGGTATTTTAATGAAAAAAATTTTCTACGGCGCGATATATTCTTTTAAAGAAATAAAAAACTCCAAAATTTTTTATTCTTTTTTAATATTTGCGTTGATTCTTATTTCGGGAAGTTATTTTGTTTCGCAGACCAGTTTTATAAATCAGGGAAGGATTATGGTAGATTTTTCGATATTTGCCATATCTATTTTTAATATTTTTATCGGGATTTTTATAGGCGCTTCGATAGTTTACGATGATATTGAAAAGAAAAGCATTTTCCTTACGATAACAAGACCGTTAAGAAGAACGGAATATTTAATAGGACGTTTTCTGGGGCTTGCGTCGGCAATAACATTCTCCACGATTATAATGATGTTGATTTTTTATTCGGTTCTTTTGATTATGCACAAATTTATAGTTCCGGCAATTCCTTCCCCTGCGGTCGGCGGCTCGGATATTAAGTCTGCCATAGATGTTTCAAGCGTTTCAAGACCTTTTATTTTATATTTACTGCCTCAGCCTTTAATAATTCAAGCGCTTTTTATCGTAATCGAGTCTATATTTATTTCTGCGGCGGCATTGCTTTTTTCCTTAATAACGTCTAAAGCTCTGGCGTCAATATTTGCAATACTCGTTTTTTTTATAGGCAACGTTTCGAGCAGGATGAACGATTTAATAAAACCCGTAAAAAAAATTATGAACGGCAAAACCGTAACGGTGCATCAGGCTAACCATACTCTTGCGGCGATAGTCCATTTTATTTATATCGTTCTGCCTAACTTTTCGATATTTAATATAAGCTCCGAAGCCGCATATAAAATATCTATTTCCGGCGGGACGATTATATACAGGATTATTTACGGGTTATGCTATACTATTTTGCTCTTCGTTATAGCATCGCTGATATTTAATAGAAAGGATATAAGTTAAATACTATTTATTTAAAATCAGATTCTATGAAGAATTGATGAGTCATTCTGTTTGTCAAATTTTGAGGTATAATAAATAACAAAGAACCAAATAAAATTAAAACAATGAGAATTTCCGATTTAGAAAAAAAGATACTAATATCTCAGGCAAAGAAACATTTTGGGGAGAACGCCAGAATTTATCTTTTCGGCAGCAGGGCATACGACGATAGAAAAGGCGGAGATATTGATTTGTTCATAGAAACAGACAAAGACGTCGAAAAACTTTCGGAATATAAATTTATTACCGGT
>DAHWHJ010000046.1:0-7601 GCA_027335745.1 bacterium
GAAGGAGACGAAGTAAAAGTTAAAGTCATAGATATAGATAAGGCGGGCAAGATAAAACTCTCCAGAAAAGAAACTCTATGAAAAATTTTAAAAAAGAAATTTTAAAATCGGGAATCACGCTTATTACCGAAAAAAAATCTTATTTTAATTCCGTTAGCATCGGATTATGGGTAAAAACCGGCTCTGTTTACGAGCCGGCGGAATTAAACGGCATATCTCATTTCATAGAGCATCTGCTCTTTAAGGGGACCAAAAACAGAACATATAAAGAGATAAACAGAGAAATAGACCTTATGGGCGGAGCCCTGAATGCTTTTACGGGAACAGAGCTTACCTGCTTATATACCAAAGTTTTATATAAAAACTACGACGACGCTATCGACCTTTTAATCGACCTGATGTTTAATTCTTTGTTTCCCGAAGATGAAATAGAAAAAGAGAAAGGCGTAATATTGCAGGAAATTTCAGGAGTTCAAGATGACCCCTCCGATTATTCTATGGAGTTGTTTCACAAAAATTTTTACGGTAATTCTTCTTATGCATTTCCTATACTGGGAACAGAAAATACTATTAAAGATTTTAATAGAAAAGAAATACTAGATTATTATTGCCGGCATTATAATCCGGAAAATGTCGTGATTTCGGTCGCAGGTAATTTCGAGCATGAAAAAATAGCAGATTCGATCAACAGCCGCATGGCTAAAATTGCCCCTTGGGAAGGCAATAAAACAGCGCAGAAAAAATTCAAAACCGAAAAGGTGTTCGGCGATTTTTTTCAAGATAAAGATTTAGAACAGACACACTTCTTAATAGGGCTTGAGGGTATAAGCAGGTCCGATGAAGATTATTTCCCCGTGGAAGTTCTAAATACTATACTGGGCGGGTCGGTCAGTTCTAAACTTTTTCAGGAGGTAAGGGAAAATAAGGGATTTGCGTACTCTATTTATTCAAACTCGGTGTTTCATAAATCCGACGGATATTTTTATATTTATGCCGGAGTGTCTCCAAAAAAATTTAAACTTTCTAAAGAGCTTATTTTTGATATAATAGACGGTATAGTAGGCGGCAATATTAGCGACGACGAGATTATTAATTCAAAAAAACATATATACGACGGATTTCTTCTCGGTATGGAATCAACCGGTCAGATAATGAACCGCAATGCTATTAACGAAATTTATGAAGGAAAATATATTTCAAAAGCGCAGGTTTTAAAAAAGATAGAAAAAGTTGACAAGCGCGCGGTTAAAAGAATTTCCGATCGGTTATTTTCAAATAAGAATAACAGAAATATTTCCGTTCTAGGCAAAGTTAAGTGATATAATAATAACGCAAATCAAGCAGGCGGTATTTATGGATAAGGACATTTATTACCCTAAATCTTACGATATAATTTACAGGTCGGGTTATGTAATAGGATTTATAGGAATAGCTTTATTTGCTTTTTCCTATATTTTTTTGAATACATCGGGGTTTTATGCGGGTATTATTATTTTTTATGCGGGAACTTTAATTTCTTCGTCGTTCCTATTAGTATGGAAGAAAGAAATAAAAATATTTATATTATCATGCGTGATTTTGGGTATTTTATTCGGACTTAGTCATCTTCTCGTATTTAAGAACCCGGAAGTTTTAATTATATCTATAGGGCTTGTCCTTGCAGGGTTGGCTGGACTTTACGGAAAAGAGGCGCATTGTTTCCACTTTATGGAAGGATGGATTCTAATGTGGTCTTTTCCCGTCTTAATATTCGTGAATTTATTAATCTATGGGTTAAATATCGAAAACAATACCGCAGTTCATGCCGTTTTTTCCATAATTTACTTAATCGTAATGTTTTTAGCGTTTTCTTTTCTTATTAAAAAATTAAGACAGCCTTTAATGCAATTCTGTCAAAATTAAAATAAATTATTTTTTTTATTGAATTATGACTTTTAAGTCATTATAATGATATATATGAATGAAAATATAGATAAATTTGAATTAATTTTATCCTCCTCGAGAAAGCTGATAGAAGAAATAGGTTTTTCGGCTTTAACTATGGACAAGGTGGCGCAAAAAGCCGGCATCGCCAAGGGAACGGTTTATCTTTACTTTAAAGACAAAGATGATCTTTTAGAGAAAGTTCTATCTTCGGGTTTTGAAAAAATGTTTGAAAGGATAAAAGACAGGGTTTCGAGAGAAAACGGCGCAACCAACAAGCTAAAGGCTCTTATTAGCGAGAATATCAACCATATTTATGAAAACAGGTATTTTTTTAAAACGATTTTTTTAGACGAAGTCAACGTCGTTTTTTTGAAAAAAAAATCAAAAGAATCTTTTAATTTAAGAAGAAAAAGATATGCGGATTTTATAGGAGAGATTATTAAATCGGGAATAAAATCGGGAGACTTCAGGGCAGATTTAAATCACGCCAAAAGCGGATATATGATAGTATCGTTAATCAAGACGGGCGCTATATTTAATTTCCTTAACGACAGATTCGAACCGACTCCGGAAATGATAGAAAAAGACACGGAAGAGATACTAAATCTGTTTCTGCACGGCATATCCTTTAAATAATTTTTTAAAAAAAATGGTTGAAAAATCCCACAAAAATTACAAGTGGATAGTTCTTGCCCTTGTCGTAGTATCCTCCTTTATGGCAATACTCGACGTTAATATCGTAACGGTCGGAATTCCAAAGATGATGTCCCATTTTGGCATTAACGTTACGGACGCGGAATGGGTAATGATAGCATATACCATTGCTTATTCGATAGTTATACTTCCAATGGCTTACGTCAGAAGAAAATGGGGAATAAAATATCCATTTATCATATCAATCGCCATTTTCGTTATCGGCTCCGCTTTATGCGGACTTGCACCTTCTTTTACCGATCTTGTTATTTTTCGGATTTTACAAGCTGTCGGAGGCGCCGGGCTTACGCCGACCGGTCTTACTCTGCTTGCAGAGGTATTTCCGCCGGATGAAAGAGGCGAGGCTATGGGAATATGGTCTATAGGCGCAATGGTAGCTCCGGCGGTTGGACCGATGCTCGGCGGATATCTTGTAGATTACGTGGACTGGAGATGGATATTTTACGTCAACGTTCCTATAGGTATTATATCCATAATGGGTTCTATCGCAATTTTAGCCCATGATATACCGATAAAAAAATATACCAAAAAATTCGATATGTTCGGTTTTTTATTCATGGCTTTGTCTATGGCTTCTTTATTGTATGCTCTAAACGAAGGGCAAACGCTTGGATGGCATGCGCCGATAATAATTCAATCAGAAGTTATAAGCGGTTTTTCTTTTGTTTTTTTTATAATAGCTGAATTATTCGTCCAGACGCCGATTCTTAATCTGGATATTTTTAAAAGCTATAATTTCGTTATCGCATTCATAGTTAATATGGTGAGAGCCGTAGGAATTTTCGGAGCCATGTTCCTGCTTCCCCTTTTCATTGAAAACGTCCTTAACTATAATGCAATGAATGCCGGAATTCTAATGGCTCCTACCGCTATAGCGGTAGCTTTAGTATCGCCTTTTTCGGGAAAAATATCGGACAAGATAGGACCGAGATACCCTCTTTTTGCCGGACTATTAATTGTCGCGGCATCCATGTTTATGTTCGATAATCTTTCGCTAAATACAAGCGTTTACGATATAGTAGTAAATCAGTTGATAAGAGGCGTAGGCATAGGACTTTTAAATGCGCCGGTAATGAGCGCAGCTCTAAATTCCGTCAAAAAAGAACTGATTCCCGAAGCTTCCGGCTTAATTCCGGTATCGCTCCAAATAGGAGCTTCGTTCGGCATAGCCTTCATAGGCAACGAACTTGTAGTAAGGCAGGTTTACCACTTAAACCAGTATGCAAGAGATATTAAATATAATTTTTACGCATACCGTAACGTAATAAATTTTATTAACGAAAACTTAATGAGTAAGGCGGCGGCGTATTTAAGACCGGGGACTCTTTTTCCGAGTCCGTCCTTGGGCTTTTTTGACGAGATAGTTCAGATGTTGGCCCAGATAGCATCTTTCGGCGATTCGTTTGCCATACTCGGCTATATAACGCTTGGAGGAGCAGCCGTAGCTTTTTTTATTAAAAATAAAGTACATAATAGATAGAATATGATATTATTATGATCAATTATGAATAAAAACACAGACGGAAAAAATTTTGATAAGATAATTTTAACGGTTTCGGAATTCTCTATCCTTCTTAAAACAACAATAGAAAACGCTTTTTACGCTATAAGGATAAAAGGCGAAATATCGGGGTTAAAAACAAATTATCCTTCAGGGTATTATTTTGACCTTAAAGACGAATCCGCAAAATTAAAATGCATAATATTTAAGAGCGATCTAAGAAAAATAAATTTCGATATAAAAGACGGGTTATCCGTGACGGTTTACGGAAGGATTAATTTATACGAGCCAAGAGGCGAATACAGCTTTATAGTATCCGAAATAGAGCCCCTGGGCTACGGCGAACTTTATATACTGTTCGAGAGATTAAAAGAAAAACTTAAACAGGAAGGTTTGTTTGATGAATCGCATAAAAGGGCGGTACCTTTTCTGCCCGAAACAATAGGCATAGTTACGTCGAGGAGCGGCGCCGTTTTGCATGACATGGTGAAAATAATTAAGTCAAGGTTTGAAAACGTATCCATAGTTTTTGCGAATGCAGGAGTTCAGGGTCAAAACAGCGCGGCAGAAATCGCTCAGGCTATAGAGCTTTTAAATTTATACGGTGAAAAGATAAGAAAAATAGACGTAATTATCGTCGGCAGGGGCGGCGGGAGCATTGAGGATTTGTGGGCTTTTAACGAAGAGGTTACCGCAAGGGCTATTTATAACTCGAATATTCCGGTGATCAGCGCCGTCGGTCACGAAACGGATTTTACCATTGCCGACTTTGTCGCCGACAGAAGGGCTTCTACGCCGTCAAACGCCGCCGAAATAGCTGTTCCGGTAAAATCGGAATTAGTAAGACGGGTAGAAACCTTGAGGAATAGAATAAAACTTGGCGCCCTTAATTTAATTTCGGGGAGGAAAGCCGGACTGTCTAATTTAATTAAAAACAGGGAAAAAATTTCTCCAAAGAGGATTATTCAGGATAGAAAAATCAGGGTTTCCGACCTTACCGAAAGCCTGCAAAACTTAGCCGGAGGGCGGATAAATTTATTAAGGCTGAATGTTTCCCATCTGCATAAAAGACTTTTGCTGAAAAGTCCTTTAAATGTTTTTAAAGAACGCAAATTATATATAACCCTGCTATCGGACAGGCTTAAAAGAACGGCGGAAATAACGATTTCAAACAGCAAAAATATGGTCAAAACCGAAATTAAGGCGTTGAATTCATTGAGTCCTTATAACGTTCTTAAAAGGGGCTACGGTATAGTATTTTCCGAAGAAAAAAAAGTTGTTTCGTCGGTTTTAAACGTTAAGGCAAATGAAAACATAAAGATAGTTTTAAACGACGGCAGTATAAAATCAAAAATTATGGAAGTAGAACCTGCCGCCCGAGCAAAATAAAGGATTAATGTGGGATCAGGCTCTTGACGGTTTTTTCTTTTTTATAAGGTGAATCGACGATTTTTTTAGCGATACGTTTACGGTTTTTCCCTCGAAAAGATTCATAACTTCGTAAGCGTGAAAAGGTATTAAAACTTTAAATTCCAGATTTTCTTCCGATTTTATCGATATTTCCATCATTCTGGAAGTAAAAATAGATGAAATAATTTTTCCGGAAAAACGGTTTTCCCTTACCGGCTTTGAAGCCTGCCGGTCTTCCCTTAATATTATTATCTCTTCCGGTCTTACCGCTAAAAAAACCTGCTCGCCTATTTCAAAGTTTCCCTGAAAATCCGCTTCTACTATAGCGCCTGCGTCCGCATTTTTATTTCTGACTTTAATCTTAATTTTTATTAAGTTATTATTCGGGTCTATTTCATATATAACTCCATCGAATATATTTTCCGTTCCAAGGAGGAAAGCGGTATCTATAGAAGAAGGTTTCTTTAAAACTTCTTTAGGATGTCCTGAATCCTGAATTTTACCGCCGTCTAAGATGAACATTTTATCGGATAAATTGACGACGTCTTCTATGTCGTGAGTTACGAGCAATATCGAAATTTTAAGTTCGCGGTTAATATCCTTAATCAGCCTCCTTACTTTTATTTTGGAAATGATATCGAGATTTGAAAAAGGCTCGTCCATCAATATGATATCCGGATTTATTATTAATGCCCTTGCTAAGGAAACTCTTTGCGCCTGTCCCATACTTATTTCATTTGGGTATCTTTTTTCAAGTCCGGTTATTCCGAGTAGTTCCATTATTTCTTTTGGTGAATTTAATAATTTTTTATTTTCTTGAATCTTTTTTATATGCTTTTTTTTATTAGAGTTTAATTTTAAGCCGAAAGATATGTTTTCCAATACCGTCATACGCGGAAACAAAAGAGGTTCGTCCATTACTAATGGAGTGCGTCTTTCGTAAGGCTCAAGATTGTTTATATTTTTTCCGCCAAGAATAATATCCCCAAAATCTTGTTTTAATATACCGCAGATGATTTTCAAAATTGTGCTTTTCCCCTCGCCGGAATATCCGAAAATAGAAGAAATCTCGCCGCTTTCTATTTCTAAATCTATTCCATCCAAAACTTTCTTATTCAAAAAACTTTTACTTATATTTTTAATTTCCAGAAGTTTCATTTTTCCATTTTTTTTGTTTAATTTAATTTGATTCGATTTATTTCGTTATTCTGTAGTTAAAATATTTAAAAATTCCAAGGGAAAATAAGGATATAATCATTAAAATGCCGGCAATAGTAATTGCGGCGGGATAGTTGCCGTAGCTTGTTTTAACGAAGACTTCTATCGGCGCCGTTTCCGTGATTCCGGGGATAACGCCGGAGACCATCTGCGTTGCGGCATACTCGCCTATAGACCTTGACCAGCTCATTGCAAGTCCGGCAATAATTCCATTGTAAGAAAGCGGAATAATAATCTTAAATAAAATGTCTGACGATGATGCCCCCAGCGTTTTGCTTAGGTCCAGCATTTTTCTGTTTACGGAATCGAACGACGTTTTAACTATGTTTACAAAAAAAGGAAAAGAGATAATCAACTGGACTAAAACGATGCCCTGAGGCGTAAATACGAATTTTATTCCGCGGTCTATAAAAAATTTTCCTATAGGGTTAAGGGAACCCATAGTAATAAGTACCGCAAAACCTATGACTAAGGGCGAAGTCGTCAAGGGTAAAGTCGAAACCAGGTCTAATAAAAATGAAATTTTGCTTTTCTTGAACGACAACACGTAAGCTATGGGAATTCCGATTATTAAATTTATAAGGACGACGATGAAAGAAAGTTTAAAACTTAAAAATATCGAGTTCCAAAGACCTGCGTCTTTTAGTTCCTTTACGAAAAGATAGATAGATGTTTGGAAAAATATGCCGGAAAGAAGAAGTATAAGCGCGACAAAAAATAAGAATGAAATAATATAAATAAGCAAATCGAATATGCTGTTTTTGTTTAAAGACATATATTAAGCGGCATTATTAAAATATAAAATTTTTTGTATTTTTGTATAAATATAAAT
>DAHWHJ010000087.1:0-27892 GCA_027335745.1 bacterium
TATGTCAATAAAAATTTATCTATTTCTTTCTCCATAAAGTAGTTTCCATATAAAAAATCGATATGATTTTTGGCAGGAATCTCTACAATTGTGGAATTTACGAACTTTTTGCGTAATTCCTTAACACATTTTTCGTTTATAATCAGATCTTTTTCTGAGTATATAATATTAAAAAATATTTTATTTCCGTTAATTTCATTTAAATCTTTACCGCAATGTTCGCTATAATATTTAGAATATTTAAAATCGTTTACTACTATTTCGTCGGGCGTCCTCTTTATATCGGCTAAAGCATCGTTTAAGATATTTTTGTCCATTGAATTAAGAGCATCTTTCAAAAAAAGCATTATAGTTCTGTCGAAAGAATTTTCTAAACTTTTTATAAAACTATCGCTTATGCCTGTATTGTGGCATCCCGCAATAGTCATAATCTTTTCGACTTTTTCGGGAAATAAGCAAGCATATTTTATACAGATCTGAGCCCCCATAGAGTGACCTATTAAAAGAGCTTTTTCATTTTTTCCAAACGATTTTGATGCAAGAGAATATATCGTTTCGGCATAAAATTGCATGCCCTCTTTTTCGGAAATTGAATGATTCGAATTAAAATCCGCGGACCTGAAATGAAAAGGAAGGTCGAGAATAAGTATATTATATGTCCTGCCGAATTTTTTTTTAATATAATTGAAAATTGAAAGCATAGAAAGATGATTTCCGCCGGCGCCGTGAATCAATATTATATTTTTTGAACCGGCATTATGATGTAAAACGTAAAAAATTTTTACGTCATTTAATTCAATGAAGGGCATATAAATTTAAAAATTTTTTAAAATATGATATATTGGACTAATAAAATTGTTCTACCGGTCTTATTATAACACGTTATAACACGGCAAAAAATGAATTTTATAAAAAAATTAGCATATTATTACTATAGAAACAGGCTTAAAAAAGAAGTATTAAGAAATAAAATTCCCGGACATATAGGGATTATACTGGATGGGAACAGGAGATACGCAAAAAAATGCGGATTTGAAGATGCGTCTAAAGGGCATAAAAAAGGTGCAGATAAGCTATATAAAGTTTTATCCTGGTGTATAGAATTAAATATTAAAGTCGTTACCGTCTGGGCTTTTTCGACCGATAATTTTAAAAGGAACGAGTCCGAAGTGAACGGCTTATTTGAAATCATAAAATCTCAGTTTGAATTTTATATAAATTCAAAATTTATAAACGAAAATAAAATTAGGGTGCAGGTTATAGGTAAAAGAGAGCTTCTTTCCGATGATTTAATAAACGTTATAGAAAAGCTTGAAGATAAAACCAAAGATTATTCTAATTTAAGGCTTTATATTGCCTTAGGATACGGCGGAAGGCAGGAAATATGCGATGCCATAATAAATTTTATCTCGGATAATATTTATATTAAAACAAAATTGAATCCTGCCTACGAAGGCGTTAATAGTTACGGAGGCGAAAGCGCTTCCTCCGTTTTATCTTCCCCGGAAAATCATCGGCATAATTGCCCCTCCAGTTTCACCGACGATTACGATTATCTGTCCAATATCATTACCGTCGAAAATATATCGAAATATCTTTATGCAAAAGGCTCCCCTGACCCCGACCTAATTATCAGGACCAGCGGCGAAATAAGATTGTCCGGGTTTCTTTTGTGGCAGAGCGCATACAGCGAATTTTATTTTTGCGACGCTTACTGGCCGGAGTTCAGGGAAATCGATTTTCTAAGGGCTATACGAAGCTATCAATCAAGACGGATAAGGGCGGGAAAGTGAATAATAAAAAAGAGTTAAAATATGGCTTTTAACAAAAAGCAAAAGAAGACCATTGCGGCAATGAGTTCGGTGGTGGGTTTAAGGATGCTTGCGGTATTTCTTGTTCTGCCCGTTTTTGTGCTTTTTGCCAAAAAATTTTCGTCAAATTTTATTTTAATCGGAATTGCTTTCGGTATTTACGGGTTGTCGAGGGCAATATTTCAGATTCCTTTCGGCTATCTTTCGGATAAAATAGGGAGAAAAAACGTCTTATTTTTTGGAATGTTGTTGTTCGGCATATTAACTTTTATAATCGGATTTTCTTCCAATATTTACGAGCTTATTCTTCTTAGATTTTTACAAGGAGTCGCAGCCGAAAGTTCCGTTGCTTTTGCTTTGGTGTCGGATACGGTTTCGGAGAACGACAGAACAAAAGCGCTGGCATTTCTCGGTATCCCGATAGGACTCAGTTTTGTCGTAGGAATAGTCGCGGGACCGCTTCTTTCATATTATTTCGGTTATCCGTTTTTATTTTATGTTTCCGGCATTCTGGGAATAATTTCGGCAGTCTTAATTCTTGTCTGGGTCGAAGAACCCAAAAGTAAAGAAATGTTAAAAGAAATCGAGGTTTCTTTAAAAGATGCCGTAAGAGTTCTTAAAAACAAAACGCTGGCAAATCTTTCCATTCAGGGTTTCTTATTATCTTTTTTTATGACTATTTTCTTTTTCGGTTTGCCTCTGATAGTTAAAAATGAACTTGGAACCGGTTATTATTACAAAGTTTTAATCCCCATGGTGATTTTTTCGCTTTTTGCGATGATGAAAGCGTCAAAAAAGGCGGATATGGGATACGAGGTTCATCTTTTAAAGCTAAGTTTTATACTAATGGGGATTTCAAGCATTTTTATGTTTTCCCCGCCGGGTAATTATGCGCTGCCGATAATTATTATAGGAGGTATTCTTTTTTTTACCGGTTTTTCTATTACGGAGCCTATAATGCCTTCTTTAGTTTCGTCTTCATCGGATAAATCCTTCGTCGGCACTTCTATGGGCGTTTATAATACCCTGCAATTTTCGGGAAGTTTCTTCGGCGGAAGTATTGCGGGTTTATTGTATGAAAGTTATTACGGCTTTATACCGGTAATTTTAATCTCATCTTCTTTAATATGCTATCTTTTAATAATGAGAATAAAAAATGAAAAATATGAATAAAGTAGATTTAACTAAGTTAAAATCTAAAGTAAAAGAAAGACCTTTGTATTTTTGTAAATGCGGTTTGTCGAAAAGACTGCCGTATTGCGACGGCAGGCACGGATGCGACGAACATGCAAATAAAAATAAAGATGCGTGTCCGGAACAAGGACGGGAAAACGGCGCTATAGATAAATCCGACGGCGAATAATTATACTTCGAATTCTTCCCCGATAAACTCTTCTTCGATTATCATTTTCATTTCTTCTTTGCTTATAGAAGTTCTAATCGCGATGAAATAAAATAAGACGGCGGTTAAAATTATGACTATTGAATCGTAAGGCGATTTAATAATATTTTGTCCGCCGAAGTTTTTATTTCCCAGAAAAGATATTATTAAAAGAACGGCGGTATAAGATAGGAACCAAAGTCCCGGAATCACGGTTTGTTTGAATTTATTTTTAATTTTACCGGAGTTAGTTAAAATAAATAAAATGATCCCGATAGAGATTCCCGCCGATAATTTCCACAGCGTCGAAAAAGTTGACCAGTAAATAATGAGGGTTCCGACTATAAAAGCAGATAACGATATTATATTTGCAAAAGGCAGGTAAAAAGGGCGTTTTCTTTTAGGGTCTAATTTTCGGAACGTCATAAGCCCTATTGGACCGAGGACATAAGTAAATACCATTCCCGACGTGATTATGCCGACTAAAGACTGCCAGCTTGGAAACGGAAGCAGGTATAACGCCGATAAAATAAACGTAAAAATCAGCGATATGTATGCCGTACCGTATTTATTAAAATTTAAATGAAAACTTTTAGGCAGGAATTTCATTTTAGACATAGCGAAAGTAATTCTGGAGGTAGTGCTCATATATACTAATCCTGTCGCAAAGGGGGAAATAACCGCCCCGATTATCACCATTAAAGCAAATGCGGTAAATCCGTATAAATTTAATAAATTTACGAAAGGAGAAGATAAATTAAGCATATTCCAAGAATTGTGCTTAACCTGCGGGACGGATATTATAAAGCTGAATGAAAGCAAAGTATAAACTATGATACCGATGACGACGGATATTATAGTAGCGGCGGGAACGTCCCTGCCGGGGTTTTTTGCTTCGCCGGAAAGGTCTATCGCCTGTCTGAAGCCGAGATACGAAAATATGACCCCGCCCATAGATATGCTTTTCATAATTCCGTCATATCCGTAAGGCAGTAAATTGTAACCGGAAAGATTTTTTATATTGCCGCTTTTAACCGAAATATAAATAAGCACCGCCGAAGTTGCCAAAACTATTAAAATTTTAAAATATGTGAGGAAAGTATTGGTTTTTGCAAATATATTTGCGCCGAACAGGTTGAGTAGAAAGAAGATTGCGAGGATAAAAAAAGAAAAGATAATTCCTTCCTCGGTAAGCGATTTATTTACATAAAGCCCGTGGATATAAAAATTAAGATACTGGACGGTGGCTATAGTCTCTATGGTGCTTACCGCCGCGCCGGCAATTATTAATATCCAGCTCGTTATAAATCCCAAAAATGCGCCGTGGGTATATTTAGGATATCTTGCTAAACCTCCTGCCGCCGGCATCATTGCGCCTAGTTCTGCATATACTAATGCGATGAGGATTACTGCAAATCCGCTTATAAACCAAGAAAATATCGATGCGGGACCGGCGTATTTAGCGCTGATATATATGCCCAATAGCCAGCCCGAGCCTATAATTGCGCTTGTCGAGGCAAACGTTAACTGTAATAAATTTAAAGATTTTTTCATCGGTTTGATTTAATAAAATATATGTGATAATGTATTATAATTGCCATTTTTATATAAAACAACAATAAAATAATGTGACGAGATATTAATTTAACATAAAGAAAATTAAGGAGGCAAAAATCAAATGATTTACGATTTGATTATAATTGGAGGCGGACCCGCAGGTCTTTCAGCCGCAATATACGCTCTTAGAGCCCGTCTTAATATAATTTTAATAGAAAAAATGGCGGTAGGAGGACAGATAGCCCTTACCGATAATATTGAAAACTACCCGGGGTTTCCGTCGCTTTCGGGAGTCGAGCTTATGCAAAAATTTGAAGAACACGCTAAAGGTTTGGGATTAAATATCATATACGACGAAATAAAAGATATAATCGACAATGGACAATATAAAGCTTTAAGAGGCGTTAACGCAAGTTATCAGGCAAAGACGGTTATTATAACCGTCGGGGCTTCTCCTAAAAGGCTTAACATTCCCGGAGAAAGAGAGTTTACCGGAAGAGGGGTGTCTTATTGCGCGACCTGCGACGGACCGTTTTTTAAAGATGAAGATATAGCGGTTATAGGAGGCGGAGATGCTGCATTAAAAGAAGCCAACTATCTGACTAAAATCGTTAAATCCGTGGTTTTAATTCATAGAAGAAAAGAATTCAGGGCCGAAAAAATAATACAGGAAAAACTGCATAACGCAAAAAACGTTACAATGGAATTAGAACATTCGACCGTTTCTATAAACGGCAATAAGACCGTAGAATCGGTAACTATAGAAAATATTAAAACCAAAGAAAGAAAGACTATTCCCGTTAAGGGGGTTTTTATTTTTATAGGAATAAATCCGCAAACATCATTTCTAAAGAATATTGAAAAAGACGAAAACGGTTTTATAAAAACCGACCCTTATACCCTAATGACTTCTATGCCCGGCGTATTTTGCGCAGGCGACGCCCATTCCAAAAAATTACTTCAAGTTGCCACTGCGGTAGGTGAAGGCGCTTTAGCGGCTACAGCCGCAGAAGAATTTGTTTGCGATATCTGTTGACTTTTGTGATAAAAGTCATTTATTAATTCTTTTTAATCCCGTAAAATAAATTATAATTAAATTTAACTGGATTATACGAGAGGTGCGTTTAAATTGGAAAACGGCGAAAGCGAGGACAATAATTATAATCCGATGCAGGATATGGTTTTAACGAGGCACGGGTTTGTTCAGGGAAAGGAAAAATCTTTTCTTTTAAATCCTAAAGATAAGCCTTTTATCGGAATAATAGGAATACCTCCCAAAAAAATTATGGAGGAACTAATTCAAAAAAGCGCCATTATACTTTCTTTAGATATGTATAAAGTCGATCAGCTCATCACCGAGCCTACGGACAATATACTCCCTAAAGCTTATTGCGCCCAAATTAAAAGAATAATAGCAAATATTTTATCGGTAACCGATTACTGGAACGAAGACGTTATGGATTCCGTTTTAGTGGGAAGAAATCCTATATCCGAGATAATAATCGAGGATTCTGAAATTTGCAGATGCAACGAAATGGGTTTTGTCGCCGATTATATAGAAAACGAACTTAAAATTAAATTAAGACGCGTAAAAAATAAAGATATAGAAAGAAAAGGAGATTTTATATGCAAAAGCGGTATCCCCTTAGATGAAAAATTCGGTAAAATAGCCGGTTACTTTTATCGGGATATGGAAAAGAAAAAGTCTTTCAGACCTGAATACGTTAAACCTAAATGCGCTTTTTGGGGAACTCCGCCGTGGGGCGATTTTTCCATAGCAAATTATTTTCCCGACGAAACCCACATTTACGGGTGGACGAGATGCGTCGAGAATCTTACGCCCGGAGACTTAAAATTAGAACTGGAGTTCGATCCGGACGTGCCAACCGTATTTTTTTCCCAAAGTTTCTGTCCAAAAGCCGGTCTTGCGTCTTATCTTGCGAGCAAACATCCCAGAGGGATGTTTATAGATATGGATATAGGTCTTACGAGAAGCACGGTTGCAAAACTTACGGCATTTTTGCAATTAAATAAGGTTATTTAAGATTGAAAACGGAGAAAAGAAATGATATTACTTGATGCGGGAACGACCTATGCAAAAATACTAAATACCGAAACAAATGAAAGAACGGTAAAAAGGGTATCCGAACTCGAAAAAACATTCAGGGCGGATATAGGGACGGGGCATAATATAAACAGGTTTGCGAATCATTCGGTTAATGAAATTATAGCGCTTGCAAACGCCGGCAAAAGTCTCATAAAAGAGGATTCTTTTACCCTCTTAGACGTCGGTTCGAGAGACGCAAAATACGTAGTATTCGAAAGCGGAAATTTCGTTCATTCCGATTGGAATACCGAATGCGGCGCATTTACGGGACAGGCTATAGAAATTCTGGGTAATTATCTAAACGTTGATTATTCAAAGGTAGAGCCGCAAAAGGAATTTATAACGGCAACATGCGGACTTCTCGGAATGGGGCATGTTTTCGACCTTGTAGCCGGCGGAACAGAGCCGGAAATAGCGGCTTCTAGATTAATTAAAGGCGTATGTATTTCGATGTTTAGGTTTGCAAGAAAGCCGAAAAAAATATATCTTACCGGCGGGCTTGTCCAGAACAGGCTTTTTGTCGAATCTATGCCCTGCGAAACGATAATATTAGACAGGTTTACTTTGTTGGAAGGAGTTAAGGAATACGCGCTAAGTCTGGTTGAAAATTAACAGCAGAAAAAAAGAGAAAAAAGGGGACAGATTTATTTATTTTCTTACGGCTGACTGCATTTGCGGGATTTTAGATAGAAAATAAATAAATCTGTCCCCTTTTTCTTATTATCTTTTTCTTAATACGACAGCGTTTTTACGTTATCGTCCATAACCATCTCGACGACGTATGCCCCACCCACGACGCCGCTACATTCTTCTATAAGGTCTTCTTTGTTAAAATTGTTTAATTCTAAGGCAGGAGTGCATACTTTAAAAACGACCCCTGCTTCGTAAGCGTCTTTAATAAAATCATAAACCGATTTTGGACTTCCTTCTTTAACCCTCAGGTTTTCCGCAACGCCTTTTTTCATCAAAAGACCGGCGTCCGCCGTAAGCACGACTTCTACTTCATAATCCATAGTCGCCGCCGCCGCCGCCTGAAAAAAGGGCGCTCCTAAAGCATGCGGGTTGGAAGGCGAAGTATTTTGAAGCATAATAAAAAGTTTGTTTGCCATTTGTAATGGATCCTCCATTAATTTTTTTTAAACTTTTGCAAAATAAGCGGTAATTTCTATATATTAGAATAACATTAAAGCGGGTTTTTTTGCAACAAACAATTTTGGGTTATTTAGGAGCGTATAATATTTTCATCGATTCTTTGACTTCCTTACCGGTTTCCGAAGCGATTATTTCTGCTTTTTTAGTTCCGGTAAACAGAATATCCCAAATTTCATCCTTATTTTTTAAGTAATAAGCCCTCCTTTCGTTCATCGGTTCGAGAAGGTTTTTAATAACGGTAAAAAGGTTATCTTTACATTTTATGCATCCTATTTTCCCGTTTCTGCAATTATATTCCGTTTCTTTTATTAAATTTTCATCCGAAAAAGCCTTATGGTAAGAGTATATAGTGCATATGTCGGGGTTTCCCTTGTCCGTAGGATGAATCCTATTTTTGTCTGTCAGCGCAGACCTTATTTTAGTTTTTATAGAATCATAACCATCCGAAAGATTAATTGCGTTTCCGTAAGATTTGCTCATTTTAAGGTTTCCGTCGAGTCCGACTAACCTCGGAAATTTGTCTATCAGGGCAAACGGTTCTATTAATTTGCCGCAGTATAATTCATTAAATTTTCTAATTATTTTTCGTGAAAGTTCAATGTGGGGAAGCTGGTCGATGCCCACCGGGACCAAGTCGGCTTTAAAAATGGCTATATCGGCGGTTTGACTTACCGGATAACCCAGAAAACCGTAAGTTAATTCCTTATACCCCCTTTCTTTTGCTTCGGTTTTTATCGTTGGATTGTGTTTTAAAGGATTGATGGAAATAAGCATAGAAAAAAAAGTAGTGAGTTCCGCAATTTCCGGTATCATAGATTGTATGATTATCGTAGATAAATTAGGGTCTATTCCCGCCTAAAGATAATCTAAAGCGACAAGAAAGATATTATCTTTAAGCTTTTCGGGATGTTCGAAATTGGTCGTTAGGGCTTGAATATCGGCTATTAAAATGAAAGTTTCGTATTTATCCTGAAGCCTTACCCTGTTTTTTAACGAACCGGCGTAATGACCTAAATGTAGCGGTCCCGTGGGTCTGTCGCCTGTTAAAATTCTTTTGTAATTGAATTTCGATTCGTCGGCTATAGCCGCGTTATCCGTCTTTAAATCCATCGTTTAATACCGTTTTGTATGTTTTTGCGTTTAGTTTTTAATTATAATATGTTATAATGATAGAAAACAAGTTAAAAAATAATATATGGACAAATGCAAAGTTTTGAAAATATAAAAACAAAGCAGAAAAAAATAAAAGAGCTTTTAAAAGAAAAAAACGCAATACTGCTGGCGCATAACTATCAAAGAGACGAAATTCAGGAAATTGCCGATTTTCAAGGCGATTCGCTGGAACTTTCCATCAAAGCGAATAAAACCGATGCCGACATTATCGTATTTTGCGGCGTCCGTTTTATGGCTGAAAGCGCCGCTATTATGAATCCCAATAAGACGGTAATACTTCCGAACGAAAACGCCGGATGTCCTATGGTCGATATGATAACCGCCAAAGATATCGTTAATTTAAAAGCCGATTATCCCGAAGCTCCGGTTGTTGCCTACGTGAATACTTCGGCGGAATGCAAGGCCGTTTCAGATATTTGTTGTACGTCGGCAAATGCAGTAAAAGTCGTCAACTCTCTGCCGGCTAAAAGAGTTATTATGGTTCCCGATAAAAACCTCGGGAGCTACGTCCAGAGATTTACCGATAAAGAAATAATAAGCTGGCCCGGATTCTGTCCGCCTCATAAAAGAACAAAACCCGAAGATATCAAGGCGCTAAAAGAAAAATATCCGGGAGCGGTATTTGTAGCGCATCCGGAGTCCACCCCCGAAACAATAGACGTCGCCGACCATGTTTCTTCTACGTCGGGAATGTATAAATTTGTTAGGGAATCATCCGCAAAATATTTTATTATAGGGACGGAAAGAGGCATAATGTATAAAATGAAAAAAGAAAACCCCGATAAAGTTTTTATTCCTTCCAATAAGGGGTTGGTATGCCCGAATATGAAAAAAACCCATCTTGACGACATTATAGATTCGTTAGCCGGTATGAAAAATATTATAAAAATTCCCGAAGACGTTAGAATTAAAGCAAGAAAATCTATTGAAAATATGCTCGCCCTTTAGTATAATAAATTTTCCTAAATAATAGAAAAGGGACAGACTTAAGTCTGTCCCTTAAAAAAGAGGAAAAATTATCAAAGCCCTCGATTTTCAACAATTGACTTTTAAACTCCAAAATTTTTGGTCCAATTTTGGATGCGTAATTTTAGAACCCTACGATATTGAGGTGGGAGCCGCTACATTTGCGCCTTACACATTTCTCAAATGCCTTGACTGCGAAGATTGGAGAGCCGCCTATGTTCAGCCTTCCAGAAGACCTACCGATGGAAGATACGGTCAAAATCCCAACAGATTAGGCCGTTACTACCAGTTTCAGGTTATTATACAACCCTATATAAGTAAAATTCAAGAGATTTATTTAGACAGTCTTAAAAGTTTCGGCATAAATCCCGTCATGCATGACGTTAGATTCGTGGAGGACGATTGGGAATCTCCCACGCTTGGAGCATGGGGTTTGGGTTGGGAAGTTTGGCTTGACGGTATGGAAGTTACCCAGTTTACTTATTTTCAACAAATAGGCGGCATAGAACTTTCAAAACCTGCGATCGAAATTACTTACGGATTAGAAAGAATCGCAATGTTTCTTCAAGATAAAGATAACGTTTTCGATCTTCGGTGGAACGATTCTTTTAAGTACGGCGATATACATAAAGACGACGAATTTCAACTTTCTAAATATAATTTTGAATACTCGGACGGAGAAATCTTATATAAATTATTTAACGCCTATGAGGCTGAATCTAAAAAACTTCTTTCGTTTAAGCTGAAAGAACTTGTAAAACCTGCTTACGAGTATTGCCTAAAGTGTTCGCATACGTTCAATCTGCTTGATGCAAGAGGGCTTATCAGCGTATCGGAAAGGATGAATTTTATATTAAAGGTGAGGGCGCTTGCCGAAGGGTGCGCCAGACTTTATACCGGCGAAGGCGATAAAGGCGAAGCAAAAAATAAATAAAATTTTAGTCGTCGACAAATTTGAGGTCTATCGATTATCGACTATCAATATTAAATTAGGTTATCTAAATATGAGCGAATATTTATTAGAAATAGGTTCGGGAGAACTTCCATACGACGAGGTAAGAAAGATACCCGCGGTATTAAAAAATATTCTGCAAAATTTTTTTGAAAATGAAATAATGCTTAACGAGAAACCGGATATAGAGGTATTTTCTACGCCGAGGCGCACGGTTGTTTTAATCAGCGGACTGCCTTTAAAATCTCCCGACAGAGAAGTAGAAATCATCGGTCCCCCGGTCGGCATATCTTATCATGGAGGCGTTCCATCCGCGCCGCTTATACAGTTTATGAAGAAGAACGAAATTTCCGATCATAAAAGAATATATCCCGTAAATCAAAAAAAAGGCATTTATACGGCTTATAAAAAACATATAAAAGGAATGCCGATAAAAGATTTATTGACCGCAAATATTCCCTCGTTCATTAAAAAAATTCCTTTTAAAAAAACGATGTTTTGGATAGATAAAGAAATTCGCTATCCAAGACCGGTTCTTTGGATATTATCCATATTCGACGGAAAAACGTCGCCGTTTAATTTCGGAGATATTAAAGCGTCCAACTGCACCTATATCGCCGGACCGCTTTCTTATAAAATGAAATCCGTTAAAATTTCAAGTTCTAAAGACTATTTTGGCGTTATATCTTCAACCGGCATAATCCTTAAAAACGACGATAGAAAAAAAATTATAGAAACCGAAATTAAAATGCTGTCGAAGAAAGTAGATGCCGATATACCTGAATATGACGACGATTTTATAGACGAAATAGCCGGTTTAACGGAAACCCCTTATGCTTTGCTATGCGGATTCGACAAAAAATTTCTGTCCGTTCCCGGAGAATTGCTATCCGTGGTTATGCGCAAACATCAGAGATTTTTTCCGTTAAGCAAAAACGGCGGCTTATTGCCGTATTTTGCCGCCGTAGCCGATGTAAACCCTGCGCCTTCCGTTAAAGAATCCTTAGAAAACAATATTAAATCGGGCTATTCCAAAGTTTTAAGCGCAAGGCTTGCGGATGCGGAATTTTTTTTTAAAGAAGATATTAAAAAACAACTGTCTTCTTTTGTGGAGGAAACAAAAAATATTTTATTTTATCATGGGTTAGGTTCATATTTCGATAAAACGGAGCGGATAAGGGAATTAGGAATTTTTATAGCACAAAAATTGAATTTCCCGTCCGACGTATTACCTAATTTCAAAACTGCGTCCGGTTTATTGAAATTCGACCTTGCGACCCATGCGGTATATGAATTTCCGGAGATGCAGGGAGTAATGGGCAGGATATATGCGAAAGCATCAAAAGAAAGCCGCGAGGTATCTCTGGCTATCGAAGAACATTATTATCCCGTTTCTAAAGGAAAAAAAAGAGTTTTGCCTTCAAACGATTTATCTTCGCTCTGTGCTTTGTCGGATAAATTAGATACCGTTTTTTCTTTTGTAATGTTAAAAAAACTTCCTACGGGGGAATCTGACCCTTTTTATTTGCGTAGAGCTATGATAGGCATAATAGAAATTATTTTGAATAAAAAATATAAAATTAATCTGAGCGAAGCATGCGATTTTTATTTTAACGAATTTTTTAAGGAGCGCAAGCTAAACGCCGTTGAATTAAAAACCGTTTTTATAAATTTCGCATATGCCAGATTTAAGAATCTTCTGATTTCCTACGGCTATAAACCGGATGAAATAGCGGCAGTTTTAACTCCCGAAATATCCGGCGATTTTTATATTTCGCTTCTCAAAATAGATTTTCTTTCAAAATTTAAGAAACATGAAGAAGTTTTTGAGTTATCGCAGATATATAAAAGGATGAATAATATTACTTACAAATTTTCCGAAATAGTTAATTTTAATGAAGATAAATTAACTCTGCCGGAGGAAGTCCGACTTATTTCCGTCTTTAAGTCGGTTAGAAAAGATACGGTTTCCCTATTTAAAGAAAGCGATTATGTCGGGGCGGTAAATGAAATGTATAAGTTAGTGCGTCCGGTTAACGATTTTTTTGACGGCGTTTTGGTTTTAACCGAAGAAGAAGACGTTAAAAATTCAAGGATAGGATTGTTAAATAATATATTGAATTTTCTTAAAAATTTTTGTGATTTTTCCAATTTAGATTTATAATTATTTTTTTTAAATATCATATCATTTTATTTAATTGGAGGATGGCGTTATGGGCAAGTATGTTTATTTTTTCGGCAACAAGCATGCCGACGGCGATGGTTCTATGAAAAATCTTCTTGGGGGAAAAGGAGCAGGTCTTGCCGAAATGACAAACCTCGGCATAAGAGTTCCTGCCGGCTTTACTATTACTACCGACGTCTGCACTTACTATAATGAGCATAATAAGAAATATCCGGATGAATTAAAGACTGAGGTAAGAGATAATATAAAAAAAATGGAAGAAGCAATGGGTTCTAAGTTCGGAGATGCCCAAAACCCGCTGTTAGTTTCCGTCAGAAGCGGAGCAAGAGTTTCCATGCCGGGTATGATGGATACCGTCTTAAATCTTGGATTAAACGAAGATACTATCAAAGGGCTTATAAGTAAATCCGGCAATAGAAGATTTGCCTACGATACTTACAGAAGATTTATCCAGATGTTTTCAAATGTAGTGCTTGGTATAGATTCCCGTATTATGGAATCTCTCTTGGAAAACAAAAAGAAAGAAAAATCGGTAAAAAACGATAACGAATTAAGCGATGCCGACTTAGAAAGCCTCGTAACCGAATTTAAAAGCGTAGTTAAAAAAGAAAAAGGAATTAATTTTCCGGACGACCCCGAAGAACAGTTATGGATGGGTATTTCCGCAGTGTTTGAATCATGGAATGTTCCGAGAGCCATAACTTACAGAAAACTTAATAAAATTCCGGAAAACTGGGGAACTGCGGTAAACGTGGTTTCTATGGTTTACGGGAATATGGGCGAAACTTCGGCGACAGGCGTTGCTTTTACAAGAAATCCTTCCACGGGGGAAAACGGTTTTTACGGGGAATATCTCATTAATGCGCAGGGAGAGGATGTCGTAGCAGGAATAAGGACGCCTCAACCGGTAAACGAGTTCTCTAAGAAAAACCCTGCCGATATTTCGCTTGAGCATGCTATGCCGGCAGTATATAAAGATCTTTTGGAATATGCCGGGCTTTTAGAAAAACATTATAAAAATATGCTCGATTTAGAATTTACGATTCAGGAAAATATACTTTATATGCTTCAGGTTAGAACCGGAAAAAGAACGGCAAAAGCAGCGGTAAAAATTGCGGTAGATATGGAAAAAGAAGGTATGATAGATAAAAAAACTGCCGTCTTAAGAATAGACCCATATTCCATTGCGCAGCTTATGTATCCCGCAGTAGATCTTGACGCTAAAAAAGATGTTTTGGCAAAAGGACTACCCGCATCTCCCGGCGCGGCAAGCGGAGAAGTCGTTTTTTCTGCAGAAGAAGCCGAAGAAGAAGTAAAAAGAGGTAAAAAAGTTATATTAGTCAGAATGGAAACTTCCCCTGAAGATATTCACGGAATGAGCGTATCAGAAGGAATTCTTACCGCCAGGGGAGGAATGACGTCTCATGCCGCGGTCGTTGCAAGAGGAATGGGCAAATGCGCGATAACAGGGTGCTCCATTCTCGACATAAATGAAAAGAAAGGCGAAATAACAGTCGGAAACAGGGAAATAAAAAGAGGCGATATTATAACTTTAAACGGCTCAAACGGAGAAGTTTATTCAGGCTACGTAAAGATGGTCACCCCCGAGATTAACGAAGATTTTAAAACTATAATGAAATTTGCCGATGGATTCAGAAAACTTCACGTCAGGGCAAATGCCGATACGCCGGAAGACGCTAAAGTTGCAAGAAATTATGGAGCGGAGGGCATCGGATTATGCAGAACCGAACATATGTTTTTTAAAGGAGACAGAATAAAAGCCGTCCGGGAAATGATACTTTCGGACACGGTTGCGGAAAGGCAAAAAGCTCTTGCAAAGCTTTTACCTATGCAAAAATCCGATTTTATAGAATTATACGAAGAAATGAAAGGATATTCCGTGAATATTCGACTGCTCGACCCGCCGCTTCATGAATTTCTTCCCAAAACCGAAAAGGATATAAAAGAACTATCGGAAATTATGAATATTTCTTATGAACGGTTAAAATCCAAAGTTATTTCGCTTCATGAAGTAAATCCTATGCTGGGGCATAGAGGCTGTAGACTTGGAGTAAGTTATCCCGAAATTTATGAAATGCAGGTGCAGGCTATTATAGAAGCGGCATGCGAATTTCATAAAAATGGAAATAAGATAATACCGGAAATTATGATTCCGGTCGTAGGCATTTATGAAGAGATAAGATTGTTAAAAGAATTGGTCGATAAAAAGGCTTCCGAAGTGATGCAGAAATATAGCGTAAAGTTTAAATATCTCGTCGGAACGATGATAGAACTTCCGAGAGCCTGTATGGTCGCGGACGAAATTGCAAAAGAGGCGGAGTTTTTCTCTTTTGGAACAAACGACCTTACTCAGACTACTTTCGGTTTTTCAAGGGACGATATAGGTTCTTTTTTGCCGGATTATTTAAACAAAAATATACTTAAGACCGACCCGTTTATGGAATTAGACAGAAACGGCGTAGGAGAGCTTATGAAAATTGCCGTCAATAAGGGAAAAGCCGCAAGGGCGGATATTAAATTGGGAATTTGCGGAGAACACGGCGGAGATCCAAGTTCCATAGAATTCTGTCATAATTTAAATCTTAACTACGTCAGCTGTTCTCCTTACAGGGTTCCCGTGGCAATCATTTCTGCGGCGCAGGCGCAGATTAAAGAGGAGAAACTTTAATCCGATAATATTGATTTGAACTCGATAAAATTAAAAACACCGGCTGTTTTTTCATTAGATATTTCATTATCTATCGGAGAAGAAAGCGGAATATACGTTTTTTTATGCGACAGCTACGCCTCGGCTAAAGATTTATATAAAAATATCTCTTTTTTTTCGTCTAAAAATATCTCTTTTTGCGAAGAAATAATTCCCATAAGCCTCCTGTATGATTTAAAACATGACGACGATGCCGTTATAATTTTAACCCCGCTTTCTTTTTTCTCTAAAGTTCCGGAACCGGGCAGTCTTTTAAATTCTTTCATACATATCAAGAAAGGATTGAACTTTCCCAGAGAAAATCTTATAAAGACTTTAATTTCTTACGGTTACGAAAGGACTAATCAAATTGAAAACGAAAACGAATTTGCCGTCAGAGGCGGTATTGTCGACATATTTAGCGGAGACGGTCTATATCCGGTAAGGATAGATTTTTTTGACGAAACCGCCGAAGGCATAAGATATTTTGATTTAAATACACAGATAAGCTTTAAAAACATTGACAGTTTTACGGTATTTCCGGTCAAACCGGATTATTACGAAAAGAAGCTTAATATTTTAGAGGTATTAGAAAATCCGGTTTTATATATAGAAGAACCGGAAACCGAACTATTAGATGCGTTAAACCGCGATACGTTAAATAAAAATCTTTTTAACGCCTCTTTGAATAATTTAGATAAATTTTATTTTTATAATTATAAAAAATCTGCAATATATTACGGTATTAAAAATCCCGAAAATCCAATAGGACGGTTATCGTCCGCTATAGAATCCGGCAATATCGATTTTATCTCAAAACTAAAATATAAAGACGGAAAATTAAACTTAACTTTAATTAAGAAAATTTTTATTAATCTTATCGAAAAAGGATACAAAATAATAATAGCGTCAAAAAATGATATTCATAAAGACAGGTTAAAAATTATTTTTGAGTCCATAGGCTTAGACGAAGAGAAGACGGGCGGCAGGTTTCAAATATCAAATGGAGATATTTCGTCGGGTATCATATCTAAAAAGCATAAACTCTTTATAATTAAAGAAGAAGAACTTTTTAGGGAACATTTGGATTTAATTCCTGAATCAGGCCGCATATCAAAGGGAGCCGATTACTTTAAAAGCATAGAAGAGCTTAATCCGGGCGATTTCGTAGTTCACGATGAATTCGGCATAGCAAAATTCAGCGAAATAAAAAATATAACTCTTAACGGAATTTCATCAGATTATTTTACTCTTCTCTTTGAAGGCGGAGATAAGCTTTTCGTTCCTTCCGATAAAATATACCTGCTTCACAAATATATTGCCTCTTCCGAAGAAAATTTTCCGGCATTAAGCAGACTGGGAAATAAATCGTGGGAAAAGGCAAAGGTGAGGGCGAAAAAGAAGGTTGAAGAGATAGCCGACGATTTAAAAGTTTTGTATGCCAAAAGAATGACCGAAAGGGGATTTGCCTTTTCCGAAGAAGACGAGGAATACAGAGAATTCGAGGAAAGTTTTGAATTTGAAGAAACGGATGACCAGTCTAAGGCTATAAAGGAAGTCCTATCCGATATGCGCGGTAATAAGCCTATGGACAGGTTGATTTGCGGAGACGTCGGGTTTGGAAAAACGGAAGTTGCAATAAGAGCGGCTTTTAAAGCCGCTATGGATGGGAAGCAGGTTGTGTTAATAGCTCCTACCACTCTTTTAGTAGATCAGCATTACAATAATTTTAAAAAAAGATTTGAAAAATATCCGGTAAAAGTAGCATGTATTTCAAGGTTTATTAAAAAAAACGAGGAAAAAAAAATAATTGAAGGGATTAAAAACGGGAGCATAGACATAATAATAGGGACGCATAAACTATTATCCGAAAAGATAGCATACAATGATATAGGACTTTTGATTATAGACGAAGAACAAAAATTCGGCGCGCTTCAAAAAGAAAAAATTAAAAAAATAAGGTACTCCATAGACGTGCTTGCCATGAGCGCAACGCCTATCCCGAGGACGCTTTATCTTTCTATGTCGGGAATAAGAGATTTAAGCATTATAAGCACCCCGCCTTCCGGCAGGAAAAATGTTATTACGGATATAGCCGTATATGAAGACGGGATTATCAAGGATGCCGTTTTTAAAGAATTAAACAGGGGTGGGCAGGTTTATTTTATAGACAACAGAATATCGCGGTTAGATTCGGTTTACGGCAGTCTTAAAAAAATAATGCCGGATATCAGAATAGGAGTTGTTCACGGACGGCTGGATTCCGAAGAAATTATGAATATTATGCATGTATTTTACGATAAAGGTTACGATATGCTTCTTTCGACGGCTATAATAGAATCCGGCTTAGATAACCCTAACGTAAATACGATTATCATAAATAATGCCGAACAATTCGGTTTAAGCCAGCTTTATCAGCTAAGAGGGAGGGTAGGAAGGTCGCATATACAAGCATACTGTCTGCTCGTCACGGGAACGAATAAGGATAGTTTAAGCGCCGAACAAAGAAAGAGGCTTAACGCGATTAAAGATTACAGCGAACTAAGTTCAGGTTTTAAACTTGCAATGGCAGATTTGGAAATAAGAGGGGCGGGAAATGTCCTTGGAGGGGCGCAATCGGGACATATAAACGCCGTAGGACTTGAAATGTGCATGCAGATGCTCAAAGAAGAGATAGAAAAAATACAAGGGATTGTTTTACCCGTTCAAATAATTCCGGAGGTAAAAGTAAATTTATCGTCGCATATTCCCGATTCTTACATAAGCGACGGAAAAACAAAGATGTCGATATATAGAAAACTTTCGAATTGCAACAGTGAAAGCGACGTCGATAAAATAAGAGCCGAACTTAAAGACAGATTCGGGAAAATTGAAGATTCCGTCTCCAATCTTTTAAAAATAACGGAACTAAAAAACTATATGAAAAATTCAAAAATTCAGTTTCTTGAAATAAAAGAAAAAGAATTTATATTGGAATTTCATGAATCGGCGGGAGCAGTTTTTGAAGCGTTAGTTAAATTAGTAAACGATAAAGAGTTTTCATCGCTTTATATGTTTAACTTTACAGGAGAGTTCAAAATAAAGATAAGATTAAAGAAAGAGGTTTTGACCGTTGATAAATTAGAAGGGGCTAAAATTATCTTGCAACGTTTATATAGCTATGTTAATATTTAAAGATATTTGTATATTTAATTTTAACTTTTATGTATTAAGAGGGAAAAATGAAAAAGTTTAAAGGTTCGATTTTATTTATTGCCTTATTATTCATTGTTATATCGATGGGTTTATACGGATGCGCAAAAAAACCGTCCGCATCTTCGAAGGTCATAGCCACCGTTAACGGAAAAGCTATTACCGAGGCTAAGTTTAATCAGCAAATGTCTAAATTTCCACCACAATTAAGGTCATACCTCGAAACGCCTGCGGGCGAGAAAAGGCTTCTCAAAAGTCTTGTGGACAGGCAAATTTTAGTCAATGAAGCCTTAAAAGAAGGAATAAATAAATCCAAAGCTTATAAAACGCAGGTTTCAGATTTTAAAAAAGGACTGCTGGTCCAGCTTTTATTGCATAAAGAGGTGGCAAACAAAGTTAAAGTAAGCGATGCCGATGCTAAAGCCTATTATAAAAAGCACTATCTCACGTTTAACGTGCCTTCTAAAATTAACGTAAGCTATATACAGCTAAATTCGCCGAAGCAGGCACAGGATGTTTACAAAATGCTGGTCGGCGGCAAGCCTTTCGCTGCGGCGGCTCAAAAATATTCCACTGCGCCTAACGGTAAAAACGGCGGAGTTCTTGGCTGGATAAAATATCAGGAAACAAATCCTGCATTTAACAATGCGGCATTCGGTATTCCAAAAGTAGGCGGTATCTCAAAAATAGTTAAAGTCGGCAGTAATTACGACATAATAAAACTGAATAATATCGTAGCCGGCAAACCTAAGCCTTTTTCCTCCGTCAAAGGAGATATAGTTATGATGATGAAGCAGAAAGAAGCTTCAAATATCCTGAAGGCTTTTGTGCAAAATTTAAGGAAAAAATCCAAAGTAAAGTATTTTTACGAAAATTTACCCGTTGCAAATTCCGGCAGCAGCTCAGGTATTCAGGCTCAGAAGGCGGCTCCCGCTCCGGCAACTGCTAAAAAACAGGGATAAGCGGGTAATTTTACTGCATACGGCTATTCCGGCATATGCGTGCAGACCGGAATAGCCGCTAAAGCGGAAGAACCAAATTGACTTATGATAAATATAATAAAAAAGATTAAGATTCAGATATTGATAATTACCGGTATTTTTGCGGTTATTTTGTTTTCCGCGGGAGTAAGAAATGCGGATGCCGTCATAATAGACCAAGTAATTGCCGTAGTCAATAAGACGCCTATAACCCTGTATGAATTTGCAAAATTCAACAGGCAGGCGTTCGAAGATTATGAGCAGATGCAAAATGAAGCATCGCGTGGAATTTTTACGCAGTCGGATTCGGCGACAATGTCCAAAACTAAAGATGTTTTAAATCTTTTAGTGGACGATATTTTAATTAAGCAGGAAGAAGAGAAAGCGGCTATATATATTGCTCCAAAACAATTAAACGCATATATTAAAGCTGTGGCTCTTGCAAATAACTTTACGGTAAGCCAATTTTTCAATTTTCTCGCTAAAAGAGGCATCACAAAAGAAGCTTATATAAAACAGGTTAAAAACCATTTCTCCGAAGTAGAGCTTTTAAGGAAAGTTTACGGCAATAAGATGGTTATAACTAAGCGGCAGTTGGTCGATTATTATAAAAAAAATATTGAAGAATTCAGGGGCGAGCCTAAGGTAAATTTAAAACTTATATTTTTAGCCGTTCCTTCAAATGCAAATAAGAAATTAAGGGAAGAAATATATAAAAGAATTTCTAAGATTAGAGAAGAAGCTATAGCCGGAAATAAAAGTTTTTCCTCTTTAGCAAGAAAATATTCCGAAGACCCTTCCGAAAAAAACGGCGGAAGAATAGGCTATATCTACAAAAATAAATTATCCCCAAATTTTTCGGCCACGGCTTTTAAGCTTCATGTTGGAGAAGTCAGCGGCGTTATAAGAACTAAGTTTGGTTATGCCGTATTAAAATCTGTCGGAAAAAAGATGGGTTCGTTTAAAACCTTCAAGCAGGCAAGACCGGAAATATTTTCTATTTTAGAAAAATATAAAACAAATAAATACCTCGAAAAAATTTTAAAAAAAGCAAGAAAAAATTCTTACGTCAAGATATTGATCGCTGCTTAATAAGGCATAATAAAATTAAAATTTAAATTGGATAGAGAAAACTGTTTTATAGGCATTACAATGGGAGATCCCGGCGGTATAGGGCCGGAAATTGCGGTAAAGTCGTCGGAATATTTTATCAAGAAAAGTGGATTCGTTAAACCTGTTATTTTCGGTTCTTTCGGACATATAGAAAATGTTTCGAAAAATATAATAAAATCAAATATCCCGCTAAATTTAATAAGACCGGAATCGCCTCTTAAAACATCGTTCAAAAACGGAAAAATTAACGTAATAGATTTATCTTCTAAGTTTTACGGTTCCGTTAAATTAGGAGCGGTTAATCCGGAATATGCAAAAGACGTCGAACGATATATAGAAACGGCGGTAAATTTTTCTGCAGACGGTAAAATATGCGGTTTCGCTACCGCCCCTATTAATAAAGATATGATGCTTGAAGGCGGGGCAAGGTTTGGAGGGCATACCGAACTATTAGGGTATTTAACCGGATCCGACGATTTTGCTATGTTGTTTTATTCAAAAAAAATAATAACCGTTCTTGCCACCATTCACATTCCCTTATCGACCGTTCATATTAAAATAACGAAAGATTTATTAAGGAAAATCATAAATACTTCGCTCAACTGGATAAAAAACGATTTTGGCAAAGAGAATCCGCGTATCGCGGTATTGGGTCTAAATCCGCATGCCGGAGAAAACGGAAGAATAGGAAATGAGGAAAAAGATGTTATAATGCCTGTCGTGGAAGAATTTAAAAATAAAAAAGAAAGCATAGAGGGTCCGTTTCCGGCGGACAGTTTTTTTGCAAAAAGGTATAAAGATTACGATCTAATAGTTTCTATGTATCACGACCAGGCGCTGATTCCGTTTAAACTTCTTTCCTTTAATAAAGGGGTTAACGTTACCGCCGGTCTTAAAATTATAAGAACGTCTCCGGTTCACGGGACGGCTTACGATATTGCGGGTAAAAATATAGCGGATTACGAAAGTATGGTCGAATCGATAAAATTAGTCCGCAGGATATCGGAGAACAGAAATAAATGGATAGAAAGATAATAATAAAAGGTGCAAGACAGCATAATTTAAAAAATATAAGTTTAGAAATTCCAAAAGATAAACTTGTCGTAATAACCGGACTTTCAGGCTCAGGCAAGTCCTCCTTGGCTTTTGACACTATATTTGCCGAAGGTCAGAGGAGATACTTGGAGTCGTTGTCTTCTTACGCAAGACAATTTATGGAGCAGATGGATAAGCCTGACGTCGATTCCGTAGAAGGGCTTTCGCCGGCTATTTCTATAGAACAAAAATCCGTAAGCAAAAACCCGCGTTCCACGGTAGGAACTATTACCGAAATTTACGATTATCTCAGAGTCCTTTTTGCAAGAATTGGAGTTCCCTACTGCTATAATTGCGGCAAAAAAATAGAACCTAAGACCGTAGATCAGATGGTGGAATCGGTTTACTCCAATAAAGCAGGGGAAAAACTGATAGTTTTATCTCCCGTAGCTATAGGTAGAAAGGGAGAGTTTAAGGCAAAATTCGAAGATTATCTTAAACACGGATTCTATAGAATATATGCCGACGGCAAAGAATATAACTTAGACGAGCCTATTAATCTCGATAAAAAAAAGAAACATAATATAGATTTGGTTATCGACAGGTTAGTCATCAAAGAAGAAAACAAAAAAAGATTATTCGATTCCATAGAGCTTGCTTTAAAATTATCTTCCGGTATTTTAAAACTAAAGTATGAAGACAGGGAAGAGATATTGACCGAAAACTCAATTTGCTTTGACTGCAATATAAGTTACGGCGGCAAACCGGAGCCGGCGATTTTTTCGTTTAACAGTCCGCAGGGCGCCTGTTCGGAATGCGGCGGATTAGGTTACAAAGAATATTTTGACGAAGACCTTATAATTCCCGATAAAAACCTTTCCTTAAAAGAAGATGCGATAATTATTTTCAAAAACTCTACCCCGGTTTACAAAAATCAAATTATAAACGCATTATCTAAATATTATGGATTTAATCCTGATACTGCTTTTGCAGAATTAAGCCAGGATATAAAGCATGCGATACTCTATGGCTCGGGCGGCGAAAAAATAAAGTTTTACGATGCAGTAGGAGGCGATAAATCATTTCATTTAAAATACTGGGAAGGCGTTATACCCCTGCTTGAAAGAAATATAGCCGAAGGGAGCTATCTGCTTGACCCTAAAAAATTTAAAGCGGAAAAAACTTGTCCCGGTTGCGGCGGTTTCAGGTTAAAAAAAGAGTCTTTAAGTTACAGAATAGGCGGGCTCAATATAGCCGAAATCGTGAATTTAAGCGTTAAAAATGCCCTAAGCTTTTTTAAAGATTTGAACTTAAGCGATTATGAAGCAGGCATAGCCGCAAAGATTTTAAACGAGGTTAAAGACAGACTGCAATTTTTAGCCAATGTAGGGCTTGACTATCTGACGCTTTCAAGGCAGGCGCAAACGCTTTCGGGAGGAGAATCCCAGAGAATAAGACTTGCTTCGCAAATAGGCTCGGGTCTAACCGGAGTTTTATACGTTATGGACGAACCGAGCATAGGATTGCATATGAGAGACAACGAGCGGCTTCTTAAAACGATTTTTGATTTGCGGGATAAGGGCAATACACTCATCGTCGTCGAGCATGACGAAGCTACTATGCTTAAATCCGACTATATAATCGATATGGGACCGGGCGCGGGTAAAAACGGAGGTTATATAGTTGCTATGGGAACGCCCGACGAAATAATGAAAAACCCCGATTCTTTAACGGGCAAATATTTAACGGGAAAATTAAAAATAGCCATACCAAATTTTAGGAGGAGCAGTTTATCCGGCTATTTGGAAATAAAGGGCGCAAAAATGAATAACCTGAAAAATATCGACGTTAAAATTCCGTTGAATAATTTTATATGCGTAACCGGCGTATCGGGGTCGGGGAAAAGCACTTTAATAATAGATACGCTTTATCAGGCAATATCGGCTTATATAAACGGATATACAACCGATTTTAAAAAATTTGAGATAGAGGGTATAAGAAACGTAAAATATTTCGACAGGGTAGTCAATATAGACCAGTCTCCTATAGGCAGGACGCCAAGATCTAATCCTGCGACTTATACCGGAATATTTACGATTATAAGGGATATTTTTGCGGGAACTAAAGAATCGAGAGCAAGAGGCTATGACCCCGGCAGGTTCAGCTTTAACGTAAAAGGCGGCAGATGCGAAGCCTGCAGCGGGGACGGGGTAAAAAAAATAGAAATGCTTTTTATGCCGGACGTCTATGTAATGTGCGATGTCTGCAAGGGTAAAAGATATAACGGGCCTACTTTAGAAATTGCGTTCAAGAATAAAAATATTTACGACGTATTAAACATGACCGTAAAAGAAGCTTATGGATTCTTTGACGCATTTCCGGCTCTTGCGCACAAGCTAAAGTTTTTAATCGACGTGGGACTCGATTATATAAATTTAGGACAACTTGCGACTACATTATCCGGAGGTGAGGCTCAAAGGATAAAACTCTCGAAAGAACTATCGAGACCGGGGCAGTATAAAACGCTTTATATACTTGACGAACCTACTACGGGGCTCCATTTTGACGATATAAGCAAACTTTTAAATATATTAAATCTTTTGGTAGAAGCGGGTAATACCGTCATAGTCATAGAACATAATTTAGACGTAATAAAATCGGCTGATTATATAATCGATATGGGACCTGAAGGCGGCGAAGGCGGCGGCAGAATAATCGCATACGGAACGCCGGAGGAAATTTCTCTTAATGAGGATTCGTCTATCGGCGGATATTTAGCCGAATTATTTAATTTCAAATAAATTCATTATATTTCATATCATTTCAAATCTTTTCATTTTATTTCAAAAAACTATATTAGCCCTTTCAAAAATTAGTCTTATCTAAACAAATACAAGAAGAGCATCTCACGGCATAAAAAATGCACTTCTTTTCTTTGCGCATACGCGTATTTTATCTAAATATTTATTTTTTTAATTAACCGTATTTTTAAACAAATTGGGGGGGTAAATGGCTAAAGAAAAAGAAACGGTGTGTGAGTATGTTTGCCTTACGACCGAACAGGCAAACCAAAAAATCGAAGTGTGCGGTTTGAACTGCGTAGAGGAAGAAAAAAGAAATCCCGTAAAAGAATTATTAAAAAGGTTCTGGGGTCCTATCCCATGGATGCTTGAATTTGCGGCATTATTGGAAATTATAGTGGGAATAACTAGAGGGCAGGATGTAAAATTCATCGAGGCGGCAATAATACTGGCACTCCTGATATTTAACAGCATAATGTCTTTTATGCACGAAGGCAAAGCACAGCAGGCGCTTGAACTTTTAAAACAGCGTCTCGCCGTTAAGGCAAAGGTTATGAGGGACGATAAATGGACTATACTCGATGCAAAATACCTTGTTCCGGATGATGTCGTTCATTTAAGGATGGGCGATTTTGTTCCTGCGGATATTAAAATTCTTGACAGCCAAATACAGCTTGACCAATCTGCGCTTACCGGAGAATCTCTTCCAATAGAGGCGGAGAAAGGAAGCGTCGCTTTTTCGGGCTCCGTGGTAAAAAGAGGCGAAGCGACAGGGATCGTCGTTGCTACCGGAAAGGAAAGTTATTTCGGAAAAACCGCCGAACTCGTTAAAATAGCCAAGACTAAGAGCAACCTGTCGAAACTTATTTTTAAAATCGTCAAGTATATGATGTATATGGATTTTATTCTTTTGGCATTTTTTCTCGTTTATGCGCTTTCGCACGGTTTCAGCCCTGCGGATACGATAGTATTTATCCTCGTTATTCTGATAGCCGCTATTCCTATCGCTCTTCCCGCAACTTACACCCTTTCCACGGCGCTGGGAGCCCTTGAACTTTCAAAAAAAGGGGTTCTTACCACTAAATTATCGGCAATAGAAGAATCTGCGGCAATGACCGTCTTGTGTTCCGATAAGACCGGAACGCTGACCGAAAACAAGGTTATACTGGAAGATATAACTCCCGTCGAAGGGCATACTAAAGAAGAACTGCTTACATACTCCATTATGGCAAGCGACGAAAAAAGTCAGGATGCCTTAGACGATGCAATATTTAAAGTTACGAACCCTATGAACTTGAAGCCGGAAGGAGAGAAAGTTTCTTTCACGCCTTTTGATCCTGCCACTAAAAGGACTGAAGGTTTGTATAAGGTTAACGGAGAAGAAGTTAGAATATTCAAAGGACAGCCCGGAACTATATGGAATCTTACTCAGCAAAACTCCGAAGCGCCGTATAAATATGAAAACGTCGAGAGAGAACTTGCCCAAAAAGGAGAAAGAGTTCTTGCGGCGGCTTACGAGAAAGGGGGAAAATACGAATTTTTAGGATTCTTAGGGTTTATGGACCCCGAAAGAGTGGATTCCAAACCACTTGTTCACGAACTTCGCAATTTAGGCGTAAGAGTAATAATGCTTACCGGAGATACCGCTATTACCGCCAAAACCATTGCTAAAAGACTGGATATAGGCGAAAGGGTATGCGAAAGAAAAGAGCTTATAGAAATGAGCAAGGATAAAGAAAAAGAAAAAGGTCTTGCGGATTATGACGTGTTCGGAGGTATTTATCCGGAAGACAAATATAACATAGTTAAGGCTTTGCAGGATAATAACTATATAGTCGGTATGACGGGAGACGGAGTTAATGATTCTCCGGCGCTCAAACAGGCGGAGGTCGGCATTGCCGTTTCCGGCTCCACCGATGTCGCAAAAGCCGCCGCCAGTATCGTCCTTACCGACCCCGGTTTGTCCGATATCGTTTCCGCAATAAAAACCAGCAGGGAAATATTTCAGAGAATGGCGACTTGGGTGCTCAATAAGATAGCCAAAACTATAGAGATTTCTTTCTTTACGATATTCGGCATTATTCTTATGAATTATTATTATAATACGCCGGCAAAAAATTCTTTTATAATTACGCCGGTGCTTGTTATTTTACTGCTTTTCACGAACGATTTCGTGACGATGTCGATTTCTACCGATAACGTTAAGCATTCTCTTAAGCCGAATGAATGGAAAATTAAAAATATGGTAATTGGTTCGGTAGCAATGGGCATATTTCAGCTGATTTTTTCGTTTGGAGCCCTTGTTTATTATAAAATGCAGGGTCATTACGATATGAGTCAGATTGCGACTATAGTTTTTTTAATAATGGTATTTACCGGACAGGGAGTTCTTTATTTGGTTAGAACGGCGGATTATTTTTATAAGAGCGCGCCGTCAAAATATATGATGATTGCAACCATAGCGGATTTAATAGTCGTTTCTTTTCTGGCATGGTTAGGAGTCAAGTTTGAAAACCATCCTCTTATAGCCCGAATTCCTCTTTTGGAAATAATCCGCATTTATGTATTCGGAGCAGTTTATCTGTTCTTGATTGATATCGCAAAGGTATGGATTTTTAGGAAATATAACGTAAGACCTTAAATTTTATTTGTAAAAAGCGTATAAAAAGAAGATCAAAAATGGGACGGATTAAAATCCGTCCCATTTTTTTGTTGGGACATTTATTTATCTGAGTTTTTCGTAGATTTCATATCTTTTTAATTTTCGCCATAGCGTAGAG